>CAYWDP010000057.1:0-12766 GCA_964457045.1 uncultured Dehalococcoidia bacterium | reverse complement strand
ACTGTCTGTTTTCGGTAAGCTGGGAGTAGTAGAGACGCAGGTCTTCTGGCACTGGTTTTGCCAGCAGTTCACGGAAACGCTTCCCCTTGATTTCTTCCTTGGTATAGCCCAGCAACTGGCATATCCCTTCGTTGCAGTCGATGATGCGTCCCTCGGCGTTGACGGAGACAACGCCATCGGGGGATGATTCCACCAACGTGCGATAGTTGGCCTCTGATTGTGCCAGTGCCTCCTCCGCCTGCTTATACTTGGTGATGTCTGCAATCTTTCCCACAAAGGACTCAATGGTACCCTGTGAACTGTAGCTGGGGTAGATGCTTTCCCTCACCCACAGGTCACCGCCGTTCTTATGTTTTGCACGGTATTCTACCTCATAAGGCTCCTGCATACCCTCATTCAAGCACTTGACGAGGAAGTTGTATCTTCTAGCCACAACCTGTTGTCTATCGTCTTCGTGATAGAAAGGCGTCCGGAGATAGTCGTCCATGGCATCCAGAAACTCGGCTGGTGTATACCCAAGAATCCCTTTCACTTGCGGACTCACGAATGTAAACTCTTTTGTATGTACGTCCAGTTTGTAAATGACCTTGGCGATGCTCTCAATCATAGTCCGCATTTCAGACTCATGTGGATAGTTCAGGAAAGATTTCAGTGCCTTCCCCCCCCTGACGGAGTGTGCGGAAGGAAGTGCCTCCTTAAGCAGTCGCTTGAGGTTTGCCGTGTCCGCGGAGTGTATCTCGTATTGCAAGCCCACAGTTCTTGCAAAATCTTCAACAAGGTCCACGCCAAGCTCATCCTTCTCAAACCTTAAGTATAAAAGCTTCTTGAATGCGTCACCGATCAACATTCGGCCGCTGCTAGTACCTATCCCGAATCCCGTAAGAATCTCGTTCTTCCACTTGGTAAAGAACGGTTTATTGAGCATCCAGTAGCACTTTGTATGGTACTCTCCGTATTTCTCACTGCCCAAGAACATCTCAAAGCAATTGCTTCCTTCAACCTTGACCACGCGGTCACTATATTCTGCAAGCAGTGGCAAGAGCTGTGGGTGACATATCCCGTAGGCCAAAAGGGTCACATCATTCTCAGCTGTGGACGTGTCAAGGTAATGTCTGATCAGATCAATCTTCACCGAGAACGTGCAGGAGGGGATTATGGGGAAGATACGGAAAGAACCCTTCAGCGATGCTAGGCACTCCTCGATCTGTTTGTGCATGGACGCACAAGCCACTATACCTACATTCAATTCCATCATCTCGCTTCCCCCTTGAGGGAATCCTCCAGCAATAGAGTCAGTTCGCTCAGATCACGGGGAAAGATACAGTCTGAAAATGCCTGTCTCAAGCTCTCGTTATACACAAACGGGATACCACCGATAAAGATCTTCAAATTCCTATCATGTAAATATGGAACTAGCTGCCTCAGAAGATCTATGTGTAAGAACTGCGAGATGGTGAAGAGGACTACCGGTGGTCTCTGCTTTTCGATAAACTCTCTCAGATGGCGATCTGTCTTGTCCAGTGGAAAAAGCGCAACGGCGAAGGACAGAGTTTTCAGATACGAGTAAAGGAGGGAGGCACTTGGAAGCAGGTACGAAGAGAAGTAGCAAATCGGAATGGATGGTCGATTCTTGAAGCTGATCTGGATTCTAGGCTGATCCAAGTACACATATGCGAACTTCAACAGTGCGTACATAGCGAAAGACTTAACTTCGTTTGCCCTCCATGCTGCAATGATGCGATTAAGAAACGCATGAAGCTCGTCCATTGAGTAGCTGTCAGAAACTGTAACCAACTCTTCCATCGAGCTGTAGTCCGAGTCAAGTATCCTCTTCATAAGAGTGCTGAATCCGTTGTCAGACACTGTCATCACCTCCTCATCCCACTTGCGCTGGGTTTGTGATGTTTCCAAATGCATTTGCAAGTTCCTTTTCCCCTAGCAGCCACATAGACGGACTTAGACTTCACCAAATCCGCCTGGCTAGACTAGGTTCGCTTAGGAGAATCCTTGCGGACAACATCCATTATAGCACACTCAGCTTAGATGCAACCCCAGGGTTGCAGCTACACAGATAGGAAAGCACTTGCATGGGCATGTTCCCTCTCGCTGAAAATGTTATAATTTTTCAATAGTTTTTCTCAATTTTTTATGACTCTTTCACAACCTGTTTGCTACACTTGTCGAAGGGTATGGGCAGGCTAGTCGCGGGGTTTGGTACCTCCTTTTTCCCGCTAGGCAGGCTGTGTAACTGGATCGAGAAGCTTGGAGAACACCCCCAAGGTTTTTCCCCAATGACATCCACTGCGCTAGCCTGCCCTTGGTCAGACAGATGGCTCCGAGGAGAATGAAAGAGTGCAACTAGCCGAAGGAAGACGTGAGATACGGAGACGGGCTAGGCGGTATCCGAAGAAGCTCGACGACGTGATAATTCCGCGCTGGGCTGAAGATGTAGCGAGAGACATAGTGACTGCTGTAGTTGCCCATTTTTAGAAAAATGCCAGGATCTCATGGATAGGCTGATAGCCTGTATGGATGTGGAACCAATAGTACACTGGGAAACCTACAGGGATCTTGCCTGGTAGCGAGCCCCGCTCAAAACATAGAATGCCCCCAAGAGCGATTTTTGAAAGACAGAAACGCCCGTCACGGAAAGGGATAGGGGGGGCATCCAACCTCCAATGTGGCAGTCTTTTGTACGGGAGAAAACGCACTTAGGTACAGTACTCACTCCGTCCCCTGACACGTAGTCAGGCGGTCTTGCTTGCCTGAGACCAAGTTCTGGTATATGATGTAGCTCGTCTTGGAGACGGTACAAATCTGCTTGGGATCGTTACAATTTCCTCTTGAGTTTTGGATGAATCCAAGCGAGATTAATGCCTGCTCAAAGGCAAGGTAATGAAGAAGGTGGAACCACGGCCGGGATTCGACTCCACCCAGATCTGGCCACCATGGGCTTCTACCAGCCTTCGACATACCAGGAGTCCCAGCCCAGCCCCTTTAACTCCTCTGAGTCTGGAGTCCTCTAGTCTCTGGAAAGGCTCAAAGAGTTTGGCCTGATCGTGTAGGGATATGCCCGCTCCCTGATCGGCAACGCCGATAATCAGACGATCCTTTTCCCGTTTAGCCAAGACTCGTATCTGGCTGCCTTGGGGCGAATACTTAGCTGCATTTTCCAGGAGATTATAGAGGATGCGTTCTACTCTCAATGGGTCAGCTTTGACCTGAGGAAGCTGCTTGGGGAAGTTTATCATAAGCCGATGCGTTGGAAACTGCTGCTCTATTCTGCTGACTGCCTCTTGAACCACGCTTTTGATGCTGATTAGCTCGGTTTCAAGGAGCAGCCGGTCGGCCTGGGCTCTGGAAAGCTCGAGGAGGTTTGCCACCAGATGAGACAGCGATTCTGATTCCCAAGCTGCATCCTGGAGAAGCTGGCGTGTTTCCTCTGGAGATAAACGTGCCCCCTCGCTCAGAGCCGTATTTATAGCACCTATGATTACCGTTAGAGGGCTGCGGAGCTCATGGGACACAAGGCCGATGAACTCATCTTTTAACTGGTCCAGCTTTCTACGCTCCGCAATGTCCCGAAGGTAGACCACAGACCGGCTAAAATTCTCATCCTCGTCATAGAGGGCTATCATCTTGGCCCATACTGGGACTGGTTGACCATTGCGGTGCGCCAGTTCGAATTCCATCTCTAATTGTCTGTTTTCGATGAGCTGGGAGTAGTAGAAACGAAGGTCTTCTGGCACTGGGTGTGCCAGCAGTTCACGGAAACGCTTCCCCTTGATTTCTTCCTTGGCATAGCCCAGCAACTGGCATATCCCATCGTTGCAGTCGATAATGCGTCCTTGGCCGTTGACCGAGATAACGCCATCGGGAGATGATTCCACCAACGTGCGATAGTTGACTTCCGATTGCCGCACTGCTTCTTCTGCCTGATTGCGCTCTTCCAGGTTCTGCAGCCACCGGCTTAAGGTTGCCGCTGGGCGATCAGCCCCTAGGAAGTCGGTCGGAGGTATATAGTAGGGGTTATCATAGATTTCCGTTCCTACAACGGCGATGGGATGGGTGGCTAGGACATCTAAAAGCACTTCAGGCTGGAAGCGTCGCCGATCATACTGGCACAAGGCCAGGCACTTGCTGCCGGGGAAAAATCTGTTCAACTTAGCCTCGTACTCGATTAACCGCTCGGCGCCAGGTAGCCCGCGAAGCGCCCAGGTCATTTCGCCAGTGACTCGCAGGGCTGAGTAGCCCTCGGCTAGAGCACGCTCCGTTTCGCTTCGCAACAGGTCGATCATTCTGTCTGGATTAAAGATTCCGTCCCGCATATAAGCCTCTCTAGGGGTGAGGATGCTCAGTTGCCCATTGGTAAGGTAGGGTTCAACCTCCACCCCATCGTCTCGCAAATACTTGAGGACAGTTTCGGCGGTGTGGACATCCACGATATAGAGCACCTTATCACCTAGCTCTAACCCCTGCCGTAGATAAGGGGCGAGCAATGCACGGTGTTCTTCCCCCGTCTCATACAGGCAACAAAGGTGATCCGCAGGCTTGAGGTTTCTTATCATGCGTAAGATATGAGTATATGCCATAATTTGCAGTCTCCTATTATGGCTTATTCGCTGCAGCCAGAACCGATGACATAAATTCGGCCCGCTGAGGTATCCGTTACCTCATTGGTCAAAGAGCGGTGTTTTTCTTCAATTTTCACGGCTACTGCTCCATCGGCCTCCGTCTCCGACAAATAAAGCTGTTTTGCCTTTAAAGAACCATGTAGCGCACATGATAACCTTGGGATTTTGGTGTTGACATTATAAGTCGTCATAATGTCAACGTCAAGGATAGCTCTACCCCCAAAAGTACTTTGACACCCCTTGAATTTGTCAGTTATTATATTGAAGCATCAAATAGTTGTACAGGATACTCCTGTGAAACGATTTCGCGTATTGGTAGTCGACGATGAGGAACGGATCCTCAACTTTCTCAGATCCAAGCTGAAAGCCTTTGGGTATGACGTATTAACAGCCAGTAATGGCCTTGGGGCTCTGGAGCAGGCTCAGACACAAGAGCCTGACCTGATGGTGCTTGACCTGCTCATGCCCAAAATGGACGGCTTTGAGACGCTTAAGGAGCTACGCAGCTTTTCAGCAGTGCCAGTTATCGTTCTTAGCGCTAGAGGTGCTGATGTCGACAAGATTAAAGGGCTTACCCTAGGTGCCGACGACTATCTACCGAAGCCGTTCAATCCCGATGAGCTGGTAGCTAGGATTGAAGCGATAAGGCGTCGGCTTGAACCTGCCGAAAGACGCAAAGTCTTGGAGCTACTTTCTTTAGGGGATATAACCATCGATTTCAGGAGGCACAGCGTTGTCGTTAGGGGCGAAGAAAAATACCTGACCCGAACCGAGTGGCTTTTGCTCAGTGAGCTGGCTCACAATGTTGGTCGCCTCATGCTCTATGAGGAGCTTCTCACCCGGGTGTGGGGACCTGAATATCGTAACGATGTTCAGATCCTCAGGACATGGATCAGTCGGCTGAGACATAAGCTGGAAAGAGATCCCAGCAACCCGCAGCTGATTCGCACCGTCCCCAAGGCGGGCTACATCATAGATCAGCCCTCCGCCTGAACATCTTGGCGAGACTCTCATCAAAGTCTCTAGTGAGATTTCAGACCTCATATCAAGAGACTGGACTCATAATGTTATAACTTTTCAACTTTTTCCCTCTTTATTTTATGACTTCTTCATCCCTGGCCCTCTATCATAGAGATGGGAAAAGGTGGCAAGCGATAGGTGCCAGGGCCTAGGTACTCTTGGATATTTCGGATGGGAAAGCTGAGCAGGTATCCCAAGCTCTGAATGAAAGCGGTGTGGTGATGGCAGACCCGCTCGAGAGGCCGCCCGATGTAATCGTGGTGCTCGGAGTGTCCGAATGGCTGACGCTGGCGGAACTGACCATCCAGACTCTGGCCTCGGTGGAAACCATGACTGAGGATGTGCGCCTATTGCCGGCTCAAGATGATTGAATACCTATGCAGCATTGGCTTCAAATCAAAAGGGGACGCATACTGAAAATCAGTGAGGGAGGAACAAAAAACATGCTAGAAGGGAAGCGGATTGCCATCTTGGCTGAAGAGGGTTTTGAGGATTCCGAATTTGTCGAACCCTATAGGGCAATGAAGGATGCTGGTGCTAGAGTGGTGGTTGTGGGCAGTGGTTCTCAGGAAATCTACTGGGGCAAGAGAGGCAAGGCAACAATTAAGGTCAATGTTGCTGCCGATAAGGTCAGTGCCGAGGATTTCGATGCCATTATCATCCTTGGTGGCTATGCCCCCGACAAGATGCGCCTACATCAACCCATGATTGATCTGGTAAGGGAGGCACACGATTTGGGCAAGGTGGTAGCAGCTATTTGCCATGGACCGCAGCTCCTGATCTCAGCCGACGTAGTCAGAGGACGCCGTGTTACCTCCTGGCCCTCGATAGCAGTAGACCTCAAGAATGCCGGCGCAGACTGGGTTGATGAACCAGTGGTTCAAGATGGGAATATTATTACCTCGCGTAAGCCAGCCGACATACCGAAATTCAATAAAGCGATAATCGAGGCTCTCTGAGAGCCTAGTGACAGACGTATGTGATTTTGTGGCTCACCAAAGCTATCAACAGGAGCGTCTTAAAATATTTTGGCGAGAATCAGGGTGTCAGAACACCAGGTCTACCGACACCCTGATTTTATCATTGATTTGCCCAAAGCCACTGCCTTACGGCCTTGACAGACCATGGGTAATGGCGTATGATATTCCTGTCGGAAGCTCTTACCCATAAGCTACAAATTGCAGGCTCTGGTGGATCATCCACCATCCCCGGGGCGATAGCCTGCAATTTAATACTTTTGTAACTTTTTGTCGTCATATTTTATGACTTTGCAATTGCTGGCTGGCTATGCTAGTGAGGGATGCAGGCGGAGACCGTCCAGCAAGGCGGTCGCAGAGCAGACTGGGTTTCATGGCGCATTACGTCGGCTAAGTTGGCGTGAACGGAGGGTTGAAGTGGTGTTAGAGGCACTTTCCCTAAGAGAGGTATCGGCAAACGGCAGTGTGCATCTGAAGGAAGTACACCAGCCAATCAATCAGTCCCCATCATTAACGGGTCGCTCTTTGGATATCCCCGCATGTGACACAGCGGCTCTTCTTCAATATCTGAGGGAAGAGATTTTCCCACGACTTGCTCCACCTCCTTATGCAGAAATAGAGATAGAGAGGCTTTCTCACCGCAAACATGTGTATCTTTTCCTTGAAAAGGCAAACAACATAGCGGTAGTGGGAAAGCTATTTAAGGATGACTTCATTCCCCAGGAGCAGGCATGGCAATCGGCAGAGAGGGAATATTTGAATCTAAGAGTGCTGCGCGAGAGATTTGGGATGGACAGCAATGCTTGCTGTGTTGTGGCCCCGTTAGGTAAGAACAGGAAACTTTCTGCCATGCTGGTTACGGAAAAGGCCCCAGGTAGAACACTCGATTATTACATAGCAAAAGCCATTTATGAGCAGAAATCTGAAAGGCTTTCTGATAAGCTAAGCCATCTGGCCAGGTTTTTTGTAAAGCTTCACCGCAACAGCGAGAACGATAGGCCGGTTTCCCACGATTTTCCCCGCTGGTACCTTGGTGAATTGTTGAACTCTTTTGGCCAGGGTTGCTTAAGTCTGTTTCAAAGAAACGCTATCGAACGATATGCGACCCAGTGGTGGAATAGGAATGACATTTTAACAGCAGACAGAGAAGTGATTGTTCATGGTGATGCTACCCCCACCAACTTCCTTTTCGCGGATGAAAGGGTAACAGGCATCGACCTAGAGAGAATGAAATGGGCTGACCGGTGTTGGGATTTGGGATTTGTCGCTGCTGAATTGAAGCATCACTTCGCATGGCGCATGGGTGACGCATGGGCTGCTGAGCCATACATCGGTCATTTTTTGTGGGAATACACAGTTAACTATCAGGGGGATAATCAGTTTTTCCATGATATCACCCGCAAGATCCCTCTTTATATGGCCCTGGGGTTATTGAGGATTGCCCGGAATCCTTGGCTGGGCGAATCATACAGAAAGGACTTGCTTTTTGAGGCGAAGCAATGTCTCAAATACGGGCTGTGATTTTCGATTGTTATAGTACCCTCATAGATATTAAGACAAATGAGAAAAAGGGGGAGATTTTTGATTATCTTTCTCTCTATTTGCAGTATTATGGTGCGAACGTCAGTCAGCAATACCTAAAGTCTGCCCTTGGCCAAGAGAAGGAGCGATATCTTAAGGCAAAGGGTGAGCTCTATCCAGAAGTAGACCTTGAGTTAGTGTTTCGCAACGTCTTGAAAACGGTAGGTGTAGATAATGCCTTTTTAGCAGAATCCTGCTGTAAGCTTTTGCGCCTCCTAAGCAGGGAGCGGTTTGAGCTTTTCCCAGACACTCTTCCTGTGCTAAGGGAAATGAAGAGTGATGGATACCCTTTAGCCATACTCTCCGATGCCCAGAAAGTGTTTTGTTGGGAAGAAGGTAACATGCTGGGACTGAACCAGTTTTTCGATCACATCGTCTTGTCTACCCAATTCGGATTCACAAAACCCGATCCCAGGCTTTTTGCAATCGCGTGCAGCTTGCTAGAAGTCCCACCGCAGCAGGCTGTTTATGTGGGTAATGATCCAGAAAAAGATGTAAAGGGAGCCAAACAAGTCGGCATGCGGGCAATATTGCTAGATAGAGATAGGAGGCAAGGCAAGAAGGCCGCAGAGATGGAACCGGATTTGTGCGCTAATGATCTCTGGGAAGTCTGGAACTGGATTAAAAGCAATGGCTAGGTCTATATGCCCTGGTGAAAGCTTCAAACCCGTGTGTAGGGTCAACCGAAAACGTAGAACTATTCCTTGTGGATCATCGCCTTTATGGTTTCAGTCAATATGCTGGCTGGGAGGGATGAACCTACGCTAAGAGGGTACCGTGATATATTGGGCTCAGCTTTTGCATTGGACAGGCTTTTCGTTCCCTGAGAAGGAGTGCGAGTATCTCTCAGGGGGAGGTTGGCAAAGATAACTGCCAAGGAGGTGAGTCAAAGTGGCCAGGATAACAAAGTCTGTGGCAGAAAAAATGTTGGAGGACGTTCCCAAAGAGAAGCGTTTCTGGTGCCAGGATGGACAAGTATTGAGAAACATGCAGGAGCTGGAGACAGCGCTCAAAAAGATGACAGAGGAAGTCTTCCGCTATCACTCCAATGAGACCAAGAACGATTTCAGCAACTGGGTCAGGGATGTAATCGGCGACGAAAAGCTCGCCAGAGACTTGCTGAAGAGCGGCACTCGAGCCCAGGCAGCCAAGAGCGTAGCCAGTAGAGCCACCTGGCTCATGAGCAAGATGGTGACCGAATAGCTTATCTTGTCCTCGGCTCCAGGCAGATTAACGCCTCGTTGGAGGATGTGGTGGTGCAATGGAAGGGGGCAGCCGTCAAAACGGCCTTTCGTGAGCCGTTGTGGGTTCTGCAATGGAGGTAGTGTTGAGATGAGGCAGAGAAACATAACGCCTGAAAACACTGAGTTCGTAATCCTTTGTTTTGAGGGGCTGGATCCCTACTCCATGGCTGGCGGCCTGGGGGTGCGAATAGAGCACCTGTCATCAACCCTGGCAAAGATGGGCTTTGTTACGCACCTGTTTTTCATCGGCGACCCAGAGCGCCAGGGGGAGGAGGTGAGGTACAAGGGTAAGCTGGCTCTGCACCGGTGGTGTCAGTGGATCAGCAGATATTACCCCAATGGCGTGTATCAAGGAGAAAACGAAAAGCTCAATGATTTCAACAAGTCCATCCCGTGGTTTGTCAAGGACCGAGTTGTCAAACCAGCGATAGAACAGGGTAAGCTAGTGGTGGTCTTAGGCGAGGAGTGGCAAACGGCAGAGGCAATGTGCCGCCTGAGTGATATTCTCTACAACGACGGCCTTCGGGACAAGGTGGTGATGTTCTGGAATGCCAACAACACCTTCTTCTTCGACCGCATTAACTGGGGGCGACTCAACTACGCTACCACCATCACTACGGTGAGTCGGTATATGAAGCATCTCATGTGGAGGATGGGGCTGAACCCCTTGGTCATTCCCAACGGAATACCGAAGAGTGCGCTCCACAATGTTGACGAGGGGATGGCTCATGAGGTGAGAAAGGCAGCAGGTGCGGATTTGGTCCTGTGCAAGGTAGCTCGCTGGCATCCTGACAAGCGCTGGAATATGGCTGTCGAGGCCACGGCCAGACTCAAAGAGAGAGGCCTGAAGACGACACTTCTGGCCAGGGGCGGGACCGAACCTCACGCTCGGGAGGTAGTAAGCCACGCTCGTTCCTTGGGGCTCAGAGTAAGTCAGGCCAGAGCAGCTTCGAGTACACCTAGCGGTTACCTGACAGCAATCGAAAAAGCAGCTCCGGCGGATATTATCGACATCGGGTTCCATCTACCACTGGACTTCCTGCAGGTTATGTACCGGGCTGCAGATGGTGTGCTGGCCAATAGTGGACACGAGCCTTTTGGCATAGTGGGTCTGGAAGCGATGGCGGCTGGGGGCATCGCCTTCACAGGGTGCACTGGCGAGGACTATGCTATTCACCTCGTAAACGCCATTGTGCTGGATACAGCCGATCCCAGGGAGATCGTGAGCTATGTGACGTTTTTGAGGGACTATCCTGAAGAGGACGCCAGAATCAGACAGGCAGCCAAACGTAGCTCTCGCCACTTCACATGGGAGGCTGTTGTACAAAACCTGATTAGCAAGCTAGAGAATCAGGCTAGAGTCCAGGGAACCCTCAGGGGGCTGGCTAAGCCTATGCCGTTGCCTCTCTTTGAGGTAGAAAATGAGAGAACAGAAGGCAGCTCCAACACACCATACGAAGCCCGAATGCCACCAGTGGCCGACTGCGCTGTAGATCTACATGCGCATAATCATAGCTGAGGGAGACCGTCGGCGTGATGAAGTGGAGACTCGCAATATGGCAGACAGTCTGGTGTCTACAGCTGAGAGAACGTTGCCTGAGCACGGAGAAAGAGTGCCCTTTGAACTCAAAGGCGAGGTTGAAAGAAAAATAGCCGGCGTGCGCCCGGCTTTACATAGAGTTAGGGCTGGGAAGCGGGACTTGCCCTATCAATTAATGCAGGATTAATGTGTAAGGAAAGGAGGTGATAACTGTGGTGATGGAAAGATGGAGACCAGGATGGGGCCTCCGCCGC
Organism: uncultured Dehalococcoidia bacterium; assembly: GCA_964457045.1. Taxonomy (GTDB): domain Bacteria; phylum Chloroflexota; class Dehalococcoidia; order UBA2247; family RBG-13-53-26; genus CAYWDP01. Next base: position 1,516 of record CAYWDP010000057.1, on the reverse strand, counting down.
TGGGAACCCTTTAGGGAGATGGAGGAAATGACCCGGCGCTTTGAGGATATTTTGGGTCGACCATTCCTCCCCGCAGCATGGAGGCGGCTCCCTACGGAGATGGGCTGGACACCTCCTATTGAGATGCTCGAGAAGGAAGACAAGTTCATTGTGAAGGCTGAGCTTCCGGGCATGAAGAAAGAGGAGATCGATATCTCGGTAGTGGGAGATACCCTGACCATCAAAGGGGAACGGAAGGCCGAGACCGAGGTCAAGGAGGAAGACTACTACTGCTGCGAGCGATGCTATGGTAGCTTCTTCCGCTCGATCACCATGCCTGCTGCTGTGGATGCCAAGAAGATCAAAGCTACCTATGAGGACGGAGTCCTGGAGGTCAGCCTCCCCAAAGCTCCAGAAGTCAAGCCAAAAAAGGTGGAGATTTCTGTCAGCCCCAAAGGTCAAGCCAAGAAAGGCGAGATTCCTATTAAATGACGACTTTTACTGTCCCGCTTCCCAACCCGTGGTATCACTTTAATCAGGAGGAAAAATGAGTGCAAAAGAGGTCAAGGTCTATTCCACTCCTACCTGTCCTTATTGCAAGATGACGAAGAAATTCCTTGAGGATAACGGCATTAAGTATCAAGACCTCAATGTAGCCCAAGACAAGGCAGCCCGGGACGAGATGATCAGCAAATCAGGGCAGATGGGTGTGCCAGTGATCGACATTGATGGAGAGCTTGTACTTGGCTTCGATCAAGCGCAATTGAAAGAGAGATTAGGACTGTAACTGGAATTGTTTTCCAACAAAAAAGGAGAAGTCATGTATGAGCTAATTATTATTGGTGGTGGTCCGGCAGGAATGACGGCGGCGGTGTATGCTGCCAGAAAGAGGATAGACACCTTACTTCTGAGCAAAGACGTGGGAGGTCAGGTCCTCTGGACAGTGGGTGTCGAGAATTACATGGGCTATCAATATATTGAAGGTCCTGAGCTGATGCAGAAGTTCGAAGGGCAGGTAACGCAATTTCCCCTGGAGCAGAAGATAGGGCAAGGGGTGTCAGCCTTGTCCCAAACAGATGAGGGGTTTGAGGTCAAGACAGAAGGGGGAGACAGCTATCAGGCTAAGGCGGTGATAATTGCTACAGGGAAGCGCCCCCGGCAGCTCAATGTGCCAGGGGAGGAGAAGCTGAGGGGGAGGGGGGTGACCTACTGTGCTATCTGCGACGGTCCTATTTTTGCTGGAGAGAAAGTAGCGGTGATAGGTGGCGGTAATTCCGCCCTGGAAGCTGCCAACGATATGGTTAAGATAGCAGAGCATGTCTACCTGGTGTCTCTCACTCCTTTAACCGGTGACCAGATACTTATTGACAGGGTAAAGGATGCCTCCAATCTAAATATCTTTTTGGAGCATGAGGTGGTGGAAATAAAGGGCTCAAACCGTGTGGAGGGTGTTACCATCAAGGATTTGAAAAGTGGTAAGAAGAAAAGTGGTGAGAAGAAGCTTGAGGTTGGTGGCGTCTTTGTCGAGATTGGGCTT
>CAYWDP010000056.1:0-12867 GCA_964457045.1 uncultured Dehalococcoidia bacterium | reverse complement strand
GAAGTCGTGTGTGAGCTCTATGAAGACGATCACGTCAGGATACTGATGCTCTATGCCTGCTGTCACTGGGGTCTGGACTACAACCAGTCGGGAGTGAGCTACCTCATTCCGCTCTATCTGAATCGGATGGTGAACTATCAGTTAGTGGCGGGAGGGTCCCACAGGATCTCCAATGCCCTGCTGAAGAGGTACTTCGAGAACCAAGGGCAAGTCCGCACCAGTGCCCAGATCAAGCGAATCATAGTGGAGAACAATACAGCGAAGGGAGTAGAGCTTGAAGACGGGACTCAGTATATGGCTGACAAGGCGATAGTCAGCACCATTGATACACACCAGACCTTCTTGAAGTATGTCGGCGAGGATAAGCTAGCCAAGGACTTCGTGGACATGATCAAGAGCTGGCAGTGGGAGAAGTGGAGTCTGTTTGATGTGCACCTGGCTATGGCTGAGCCTCCCAACTTCAAGGCGGCGGCCTCAGATCCCCAGATCAATAAAGCCTTCATTTATCTTCTGGGCTATGAAAGCCTAGCTGACCTAAAGAATCACTGGGAGGCCATGCGCACTGGAGAAATGACGGCTAGTCCCGGCTATAATGCTTGCTTCCCCAGCGTTCACGATCCTTATCAAGCGCCACCAGGCAAGTGTGCCGGTCTGCTCTCTCAAATGGCACCCTTTGATCTAAAAGACGGCGGGTCTGAGAAATGGCTCAATCGCAAATTCAGGGAAGAGTGGACTGAGAACCGAGTTACCGTGCTTGCCGAGTATGCTCCCAACGTAACCAAGGAGAACGTGTTGTGGACATACGTGACTACCCCGGCTGATATCCAAAACAAGTTTGCCAATATGGTGAAGGGAGGCTACAAGCAGGGGCAGTACCATCCTTTGCAGATGGGATACGTCAGGCCGAACCAGGAGTGCTCGCACAATAGGACTCCGGTGAAGGACCTCTACCTGGGAGGCTCAAGTGTATATCCTGGTGGCTGTGTGATCTGGGGAGCGGGCTACAACTGCGCCAACGCGGTGGCCGAGGACTTGGGAATCCAGAAGTGGTGGTCAGAGCCTGAAATGGTGACCAAGGCACGCGCCAACAACTACATCTAATGTGTGTAGCTCAAATAGAGGGCTTAGTAACATGCAAAAGGGGGTTAGTGTAAGATGCTATTCAGATCAACAGGATTAGGGAAAACCGAGCTAGTAGCCAAAATTGCAGAGGTTAAGCGCCAAGGAGATTACATTATTTTCCACGTAGATACCCTAGAGCCAGTGCGCTGGAGAATTCGGGCCGGCTTCAATATCAGGGATCTGGCAACAACCATAAAGCTAATGCTAAACTTTAGCGTTCTTAAGTTTGCCTTGTGCCCGAGCAACTGGTTCAAGAAGGCTGAGCATCCCGGCGAGTTCTAAGGATGTGAAATATTTTGGGGAGTGGCGGTGTGGGGACAGAGATTGCCAGCTAAAGCTTCTTGTTTAGCCAGAGGGAGTAGATACTCCCTTACCGAGGGATAGAGAAGACCTGGGTCCTGCGGTGGTATCATATTAAGACTGTAAGATAGCCCTTTGAGGGCGTTTTCAAGATTGTGAGGAAACGACGGAAAATAGGCCCAGAGCAGATAAGGCTAGAAAGAAAGGGGGGCTATCATGGCAAGCCCAAGATATGATGTTATTGTGGTAGGTGGTGGCCCAGGAGGAATTGCCTGTGCTGCCCTGCTGGCCAAGTGGGGCCTCAAACCCCTGGTTTTGGAAAAGAATGACGAGATAGGCGGCAAGGCGGTGACTGTGTCCCGCCGGGAAGGCTTTAAGCATGAGCTATGGCCCATTGCCCAGGTGCCGATGCGAAATCCAGCCTTTGCCACAGTGTTCCGAGAACTGGGGATAGAGTCTAAGCTGAGGCCAGTGCTGACCCCTGAAGACCCCAGAGAGGTCATCGGCGTAAAGTACCGAGGACGGTCGGGAGAATACAGGACCGTGGGCTTTGTGCAGAACTTACAGGATCCCACACCCTTCTTCGACCTCTTCGAGCTGAACCAGAAGGAGCGGGAGGATGGCCTGAAATTCATGACTGAGATGGTCTTGATGCCGCCGGAGCAGGTGGATGCCCTGGATGATGTCACCATGGAGGAATACATCTCCCGTTATGAAGTGCCGCAGCCCATTTACAGCTACATGGCACTGCATGCCAACGCCTCGCTGGCCGAGCCCATCGACCAAGTAGCGGCCTCGGAGCAAATAAAGATCATGCAGCAGATAATGCTCCATGGGGGTGGGGGTTACTATTATGGTGGCTTTGGACGCTTGATTGAGGATGAGGTTGAGGTACTCAAAGGCTGCGGGGGCGAAGTGAGAACGCAGGTCAGGGTGGAGCAGATCACTGTTGCTGATGGCCGGGTCACCGGGGTGGTCACCAGGGACGAGGAATTTCAGGTGCCCGTCGTCATAAGCAACGCTGGCATCCAGCCCACCGTGCTCAAGCTGGTGGGTGAGGAGCACTTCGACAAGAGCTATGTGAACTATGTGAAGGACCTGGTCCCCGGCTGGGGATTCACCGGTGTGACCTACTTTCTCAGTAAGCGGGTACTGGAGCATCCCATGTATCTGGCCTACTCTGACGACACCTGGTTGAATACGGAGCGCTTAGCGAAGATCAAGGCGGGCTATGTTCCTGAAGAGGTCATTCTATTTATCACCATCCCCTCCAATTATGATCCTGGCATGGCTCCTCCGGGCAAGCAGTGCCTTGTCGCTGGCACCATCTGCTCTCCTGACCCTGAGGCCAAAGAGATACAGATGCTGTGGGACAAGATGGATGAGATGATAGCCAAGCTCTGGCCTGAGGCCTGGGCGGCCATGGAAAACAAGATATACGCGGGGCCCTCCCAGGTGTCAGTCCTTACCCGGGACTCGGTGTTGCCGGGTCAAGGGGGTGAGGCTGTCGGCCTAGGGCAGATAGTGGGGCAGTGTGGCAAATACAAACCCTCACCTAAAGCACCCATTCGGGGGCTGTTCTATGTGGGGTGCGATGCGGGTGGTGCTGGTATGGGCACCCACCAAGCAACGGAATCAGGTCTTAAAGTAGCCCGCATGGTGCTCCAGTACTATGGCGCGCGGCAGACAACGCTTTGGTAAATTTGGCTACAGTTGCCTTTTTAACCTCGCCTATGAGGATGATGTTACTATTGCTGGGCGAGCATCAGCTAGAGGCAGGACCCGTTGACAGCTGTGCTGTGATTCGACGGGTAACAGTCTAGGAAGGAGACATATATGGCCGAAAGAGTGGGTATAGTAGCAGTAGGCCAGACGAAGTACCACCCGAACAGGCGTGATGTGAATGAGGAGGAACTGGCGTACGAGGCGATAAAGCAAGTGCTGGAGGCGACAGGACTTACTCTGTCTGACATCGACTCTGCTGTCTCCTGTTCTCAGGATTTCTGGGATGGCAGGACGATATCTAACATGAACATCCAGCACGTTGTGGGCGCACACCTGGGGCATGAGGACAAGGTAGCTGAGGATGGAATCAACGCGGTTTATGTTGGCATGTCTCAGGTTCTCTCAGGCCACCAGGATATCGTTCTGGTGGTGGCGCATATGAAGGAATCTCAAGGCGAGAAGAGCCTGATTGAGAATGCTGCCTTTGATCCCGCTCTCTTGAGGCCGTTGGGTCTGGACTTTCTCTCAGCCGCTGCCCTGCAGGCCAAACGCTACATGTACAAGTACGGCATAACGGCGGAGCAGTGTGCCAAGGTGGCGGTAAGGAACCGTGGCAATGCCAAGAACAATCCATATGCCCAGGAGCCTATGGATATCACAGTGGAGGATGTCCTTGGCTCGAAGATGTTGTCATCGCCGATCAGGCTTCTGGATACCAAGCCAGTCTCCGATGGCGCTTGTGCCATGATTCTGACTCGGGAGGAGAAAGCCAGAAAGCTGACAAAGAAACCGGTGTGGATACTGGGAGCGTCCAACTGTTACGAGACGCACTATCTGGGAGACCGGGACCTGGCCGACTGTGATGCTCTGGTGAAGGCTGCCAAAAAGGCCTACAGCATGGCTGGCATCAAGAGTCCTTTGAGGCAGATAGACGTGGCTGAGATATCTGGTGAGTACTCCTACCAGGAGCTTCTATGGATGGAGGGGCTTGGTTTTTGTGGCCGGGGTGAGGGGGGCATGCTCATCGATTCTGGAGCCACTAAGATGGGAGGCAAGCTTCCGGTTAACCCTTCGGGGGGTGTGCTGCCAGGTAACCCCAACGGTGTGGCAGGGATGACACGCGTGGCTGAGGCAGTGCTGCAGCTTTGGAGTGAGGCAGGCGATAGACAAGTGAAGGGAGCTAAGGTAGCCCTAGCCCATGGTGTCACTGGGATCTGTGGACAGCACCAATGTGTTATGATTCTGGGCAACACGTAGTCGGAGGTGAGATATGCCTAATAGAGTAGCTATAGTAGGGATGGGGCAGACCTATCATAAGAGCAGGCGCCCCGATGTTAACCAGGCGGAGATGGTGGGCGAGGCGGTGAGGGCAGCCCTGGCCGATGCGCAGTTGAGCATAAAGGAAATTGAGGGCGTGTTCTTCAGCAATATGGAAACCTTTGAAGGGATCTATCTCCCTGACCACGGGATGGCCGCTGAAGTCGGCAGCTTTGGGAAGCCAGGTTTGAAGGTATGCACCGGCGGCACCAGCGGCGGTTCAGTGGTAGTCGAGGGGTTCTACTTCGTCGCCTCAGGTCTCTATGACCTGGCCCTGGTCATCGGCTTTGAAAAGCAGGACTGTGGTGATACAACTGCTGCCATAACGGCTGCTACTACGCCGGTATGGGGTAAAGGCGCGGCGACAGGTGCCATTGGGGAGTTCGCCAAACAGGCGCTGTCGTATATGGAGACTTCAGGGGCCAAGGAGGAGCATGCCGCCATGGTCCGGCTTAAGGCAGACCGGGGTGCCTGTAGAAACCCCTATGCCCACCTGAAGCTTGGCCTCAAGAGCGTGGACGAGATTCTCCAGTCTGGATACCTGGTGTGGCCCCTGAGGCTGCTGGATTTTTGCCCCCAGTCTTGCGGTGCTTGTGCCCTCATATTTGCCTCGGAGAAGAGAGCCAAGAAAATCACTAAAAAGCCAGTTTGGGTTGCTGATGTGGAGGTTGTGCACCAGGAACCCTTCCGTGCCGGGATTTTCGGCGATCCCACCGGCAAAGAAACCTACACTCAGCATGTGGCCTGCGAGAGACTTTACAAGAGAAACGGCATAACCAACCCTCGAAAAGACATCGATATGGCTGAAATTTACGAACCATCAAACTGGGAGGAAATGAGCCTCTATGAGCATTTGCACTTCTGTGAGAAGAACAAGGGATGGAAGCTGATAGAGAAGGGCATAACCGAAATGGGGGGAGAGTTCCCTGTTAATCCTTCTGGGGGTGTAATAGCTACCAATCCTATTGGAGCTACACCTGTCATCCGCGTTGCCGAAGCTGCTCTGCAGATTCGGGGTGATGCCGGTGAGCACCAAGCTACCAGGGACATAAAGACAGCCTTGGCTACGGCCCTCGGCGGGCCCAACTGGACAGTGCTGACTTTGCTCAAGAGGTCATTGTAGGAGGCAATAAAATGGCAAGAGAATCCGCTAAGAAAAAGGCAAAGGAGTCAAAGCCAGAGTACATTCGGGTAGCCTTTAATACGCCCCGCTCTTACAACTGGTCAACAGGCAAGTACCTGGGTAAGTTCTACGCAGAGGCAAAGGAAAACAAGAAGATTGTAGGCAACCGGTGTCCTAAATGCCAGGAGATCTGGCTACAGCCAACAGTGGTCTGTCCTAAGTGCAAGGTTGACATGGGTTGGGACTGGGTGGAGCTACCCCAAACAGGCACGGTAACTCAGTATACTTATCTTGTCTACCCTCTGTGGGACCCGCACTACGGCGAGAAGTGGGCCAATCCCTATCCTTCAGCCATGATCCTTCTGGATAATGGCTTTTATTATAGGGCTTTTCTTGAGGAGACGGATAAAGACAAGCTGAGGGTGGGTATGCGAGTACAGGCTGTCTGGAAGGAGGATTACGAGGAGCGTGGCCAGGGTCCGGCTGACATCCTCTATTTCAGGACCATTGAGGACTAGGAGGTTAAGAGATGTCGAAAGTGACTGAGAAGCTGGAAGGGATGGATGTCTGGATTTATCATGGGCGGATATACATCCCGAATACCTATTCCGCTGGCGCCGTGGGGAGCCGGTTCCTTATTGAACTGAGGGATAGAAAGAGGATTATGGGTACGAGATGCCCTACGTGTAACCGTGTTTATGTCCCAGCCAAGTCTGTCTGCAAAGATTGCTTTGGCCAGCTTGATGAGTGGATTGAAGTGAGCCACAAGGGCACCGTGCTTACCTATTCTGTTTGCCACCAGCCAAACCCGGTCCAGCCGGTGGAACCCCCGCTGGTATACGGGATTATTCAACTGGATGGTGCTGACACTGGCTTTGTTCATATGCTGGGCGAGGTTGCCCCTGAGCAATTGAGGGTCGGCATGAGGGTTCAGGCGGTATTCAAGGAAGAGCGTGCGGCCAGTATTCTGGATATCAAATACTTCAAGCCGCTGGGGTAGAGGGCAGGGTGGAGGAGGCCAGCGTGTGAATTTGGATGTGCCTAGCACTGACTGTGTATATAATATCCTAAGCGAGGAAGGAGGGTTCTCTTGATGCCATACGAGACTATTTTGTACCAAAAGGAAGACGGCTTCTGTGTTATCACCTTGAATAGACCTAAGTCTCTAAATGCGTTGAATATACAGATGTGGGCTGATCTAGACAAGGCGTTGGATGAGATTGACCAGGATCCTGAAATAAAGGCGTTCATTTTTACAGGGGCGCCGAGGCCTGATGGAAGGCCTTGCTTTTGCGCCGGGTTGGACCTGAAAGAGGCAGCAGGGTATATCGTTGAAGGGCAAATACCTACGGCTCCCTCCACTACCTCTTCGCGCCCCTCCTTTGTAGCGGCACTCTGGGCTGAGAGACAGCCCAAATTGGCAATGGTGAGGACCTTCGAGAGGATTGCCTGGAGCCCGAAGATATCGATAGCCGCCATTGATGGAGTATGTACCGCTGGCGGCATTGAGTTGGCTCTCAGTTGCGACATCATCTTAGCCTCGGAGACAGCTCAGATTAGCGATATGCATGTAAAGAATCTAGGCTGGATTGGTGGAGCTGCCGGGACGCCAAATATGGCCTGGAGAGTGGGAGTGGCCAAGGCCATAGAGCTCTGCTGCACCGGCGATGTTATCGATGGTAAGGAAGCTCACCGGATTGGTTTTGCCAATCAAGTCTTTCCTCCTGATAGGCTTCTGGATGGGGCAAAGGAGATGGGGAGGAAGCTTGGCAGCATGCGACTGGCTGCTCTGACCATGACCAAAGCAACCTGCCGGGCGGTACAAGATATGGACCGCCGCTCCTCCTGGTATTATTCGGATGCTGCTTTTAATGCTCTATTAACAGAGCCTGATACAGCGGAGTGGGGACCAGGACGCTGGGTGGCACAACGCTAGCTCTGATTGGTCTTTGAAGGGAAGACTCAGAGGTTAATAGTTTTCTTATGGGGAGGGACCTATGCCGATAAACAAGATAGTGGCTAGTTTCGATGAAGCTGTGGCTGATATAGAAGATGGGGCTGTGATTATGGTAGGCGGCTTTGGCACTGTCGTCAGCATACCCAGTTGCCTGCTGGAGGCGGTGTACCGGAAGGGAGTGAAGAATCTGACCACGGTGTCCAATAGCACCGGCTTTGGCGCTGATGTCTGGCGATTGCAGGGCGCCCCCTTCCCCGAGGATATGGATATTCTGGTGAGGAACGAGCGCATAAAGAAGGCCATCGTTTCTGCTCCGGTGAGCGCCCTCTACGTGAACAACTTCGAGAAGCTTTTGAGGGCCGGAAAGGTCGAGATAGAGATGGTTCCCCAGGGCACGCTGGCAGAGCGTATCAGGGCAGCCAAGGCAGGTCTCGGTGGGGTATACGTCCCGGTGGGCGTCGGAACGGTGGTGGAGGAAGGAAAAGAGAAAAGGGTCATCGACGGTCGGGAGTATCTGCTGGAGCTACCTATCAAGGCCGATTTCGCTCTGATACATGCCCACAAGGGGGACCGCTGGGGAAACTTAGTCTATAGAGGAACGTCGAGGACCTTCAATCCGACTATGGCCGGAGCAGCCAGAGTTACCATCGCCGAGGTAGACGAGATAGTGGAACTAGGGGACCTGGACCCTGAGGCTATCGTCACTCCGGGGATATACGTGGACAGAGTAGTGGCGCGTCCTAAGGTGGTCCAACCTGAGGAGGAGAAGGAGATCAGCGCAGAGGCTAAAGAGTCTTTTGAAAAGTTCAAGGCAACAGGTCTGCGTAAGGAGGGATAGCATGCAGGAAAAAGCAAGACTAGACAGGCAGACTATGGCTCTTCGGGTGGCTAAGGAGTTCCAAGACGGCGACATGGTGAACCTGGGAATCGGCATCCCCGTCCTGGCGGCCAACTTTGTGCCGGCAGGCAGAGAGGTACTGTTTCATAGCGAGAACGGTGTGCTTGGCTTCGGTGAGGTAACGCTTCCGGGAGAGGGTGACCTTGACCTGGTTAGCGCCAGTGGTCAGACTGTCCGACCCAAACCGGGAATGTGCTTTTTCGGCCATGATGAGTCCTTTGCCATGATAAGGGGAGGGCATATTGATATCAGCGTCATGGGGGCATATCAAGTCTCGGAGAAGGGTGATCTGGCCAACTATATGGTGCCTGAGAGGCAGGTCGGCACCATCGGGGGCGCTATGGATTTGGCCTTTGGGGCCAGGAGAGTAATTATCGTGATGAACCATACCACCAAGGAAGGCAAGCCCAGGATAGTAAAGAAGTGTGACTACGAGCTGACGGCGCCAAACTCTGTTGATCTAATCGTGACAGACATCGCTGTTATCGAGGTCACCGATGGTGGGCTTGTTCTCAAGGAGATTGCTCCCGGTTGGACCCCAGAGGAGGTTCAGAGCCTGACCGAGCCCACGCTCATAGTCGACCCTGACTGGCATGAGATCGAGCTGATGTAGCTCAGGCGCAGCTTTCTCTAAGGCAGATAGGGCTCTCGGTTGAAAGGGTAGGGGTTGTAGCTATAGCTCAGAGAGCAAAGGAGACATAACTGTGTGATGCCCCAGGTGAGTAAGCCTGAAGGCAAGGCTTTTACCTGTTATAACACCAGCATCGCATCCCCTATACTGGCTTTCAGCCACGAAGTTTCAGACGTAGAAACCTTTGTAGAACTGGCACTGGTTGGTACGTCATAGCCATCCTGTGCTGCTAACTGGGGCCCCGGGAAGGAACGGGGCCAATGAAAATCCCTAGCTATGATGACAGTGCCCAATCCGTCAAAGTTCAAACCTTTGGCGCTTACTCACATCCATCTGATGAGCATATTTGCCTCAAGCTTTTTGAAACTTGCTATAACCAAGGGTTGAGCTCCCCCGACCGCCGTTTCGTTCTAGAGGCCCTCAGCCCAGAACAACCATTGGTGGTCGACCTGGCTCTGGAGGTGCCCTGGTGAATCGAGTAGATGCCCTCCAGATGCTGAGACAATATTGCCATGACGGCTTCAGCCTGGTCCCGCTGAAACCCCGATCAAAGACTCCCCTGGTGAGGTGGAAAGACTACCAGCTCACCGATGAGGATTTGTTGACATTCGTCTCCCAGGGCGCGAATTGGGCGATCCGCTGCGATGCGAAGCTCCACACGCTTGATTTTGATGATCCTGACACCTACTGTAGGTTTGTTCAGGAGAAAGGTGACGCTCTCAAGGATGCCCCCACTGTCCACACTGGGAGAGGCTATCACATCTGGTTTAAAAGCCAGTCAGAAGCTTCAGCAAAGATGGCATCGAGGTAAAGGGGCTGGGCAGCCTGGTAGTGGTTCCGCCGTCAATTCACCCCACCGGCACCGAATATGTCTTTGAGAGACCACTGAACGGCAACCTCACCGCTATTGACATCGGCGAACTCATGGGTCCTAGCGCTGATAACCAAGTGAAACAGGCGGAAGTTTCGGCCGCACCCTCCGATTTTGCCCTGTGCTACGGCAAATCACCCTATCCCCAGTCCTTGTGCGGCCGGGCAACCAAAGTGCTCACCAGGTCAGATGGAAAAATGAAGCGTCTTCTAAGCCTCCGTTGCTGGAAGTGGCACTGTCCGAAGTGCGCCCCTCTCCTCAAGCGATACTGGCTTCCCAAATTGGGAGGCGTTTCGTTTAGATTCATATTGAGATTGCCGACTATGGATAAACCTGTAGCCTTTCTGAGCCATGTGGGCAAACCGGGCTATGTCCACATCCTGGGTAACGGCGAGAGCTGGCTCTTTCTTACCGATGGTGATGCCGACAGGGTGTGGTCGGAAGCAAGACAGGTAGGCTATGAGCTTATAGCCGGGGATATCTCCGGAGACCCATGTGAAGTAGGAGACTGCCTTGACCACGTTGCCACCAACGCGCCATTACTATGTACGAGTAGGGAAAGACCTAAAACGGGAGCCACTGAGCTTCTCCATCTCACCATTCTCACGTTGTGCTATAATGGCACTGGGGAGTCCCCTATGTCCCATCGCTCATCCACGACCAGTCTTGACCTCACCACACTCTACAGTGACCATAGCTTCATGTGGTGTCATCACTTGGATAGACGAATACAAATAAGGAAGCAGAACCTGAAATGTTTACTTATCCTTGGGGAATAAACGAGGACGACCTCACCGGAGACTTCTTTGGTCTGATGAAATATCTGCCTTCAGAGGCTCTGCTCATGCCTTTTCTCAACCTTGTCCACAGCCTGTACCATGACCGCAACATCAAATCTGAGAGCCTAGAGGAGGCAGAGATTCTGCTCTGGCCCACATATGAGATTCCCAAGGAGTGGCGTGAGCAATTCAATCGCCCGGATATTCCTGCGGAGAGGAGACGCAGCAAGTACTATATTGTCCCCGACGTCGTTCTCCACTTCAGCGACGTCACCTTTATTGTGGAGGCGGAGAAATCACATTCAGTGGAGGCAGAACAATTGTTCCAGCAGTACCTCATAGGTCGGCGACAGTTCCTGCCCCCAAGGCCAAACAACCACAAGCTATTCAATATGCTGGTAAACATAGACCAGATACGACCCTACTTCTGCAACATCCATGCTGCCGATAAGCAGACTGGAGTTTTGATATCACCAAGCGACTCAATCCCCCAGTACATACACAAGCGGACAAAGATGCTGGGGGAGACCTTTAGTGTAGATGAAATCGCCCATAGTTTCCTCTGGATTAGCTGGCATCACATTGGAAGGTTAGCAGAGGAACTAGTGGACAGGCATAGGAGAAAGGCCGATGAATTGTCCCGGTTCATTTCCAGATTCCTATTAGGTTTGAAGGAAATGATGGACAGTGAGGGACTATACCCGGTTAGGATCTTCAGAGCTGGTGACCCAAACGAGGTGGTTGTTAAAGATTGCGTGTCTATATCGGTATCCAGTGTTCTGCCGAATTGTAAAGACTTGTCACCCAGTATCGATCCACAATCAATTCCGCTTCTTCTATCGGAGAAAAGCAGTTTAGCCTGGGACATAAGTGAGTTTGTAGGGGCGATACATCCTTCTTGTATACCAGCTTTTCAGTTATTACCTGACCTGACCAAGTATTTGGTGCAGACCTCTGTTCAGCCCGCAAACATAAAAGTTCTGAGCCAAGGAGGTTACTAAGCATGGTATCAAATGAGCAAATCAAGAAGGCAGAGGAGACAGCTAGGAACGCCTTTGAAGCAACCAAAAGGATTTACGATCTTGCCTTCATCGCTTGGAGGAAAATGTCGGCAGATATAGGAGAACAACTCGGTCTAAAGGCAAGCTATGGATGGGGAAGGGTGGATGCAGGTTTCATCAACCAGTATGGTCGGCTGAGCGAGGCTGAAGTATCGATTCTTAAGCGATACGTCTATACCACTTTTGGCAGTACAAAAGCTGGGGAATTGAAACACAATATGGTGCCATTCATTCTCTTCTCAATAGCCAATCGGAGGCTTGAGCCACCACAGCTCATCTACGGCGTTCTCACCAAAGTGGACTGGGGACAAGGTCAATCAATGGAGATAGAACCCTTCATGTATGAAATTTCTGAGAAGCGGGAGCAGAAACCTCTGGAAGTCCGTGCAGTGAAGACCGTGAGCAAAAAGGGCAGCGCGAATGTAGAGTTCGAATCCCTTTCGCTGTTTAGAATAACTGATGACACCATAGGTGACATTACTAAAGAAATAGTCGACTGGTTCAATGCTCACCTTACTTAGCGCTGTTCCCGTCTGAATGACAATAAATTGCAGTATGGCCTGTGAGGGGTCAGCTGCCGAATAACACCTCCGCGCATTACCGCCCACTAGTGCGAGTGCACATTATGACGTAGTGTTCAATCCTCGTAGCTTGGTGATTTGAAATTCTCTTGTTCATCACATGATGGCTGCGGTCCTTGGTGCAGTGGGCTTGACAGCTAGTTGCCAGGGTATATCATTGGTGACAAGAAGGATGAAGCTTGCCTCATTGCGAGTTGAAATGGTAAAGCCCGGATTAAAAGAGATGAAAATGAGAGCATCAAAAAAGATTGAAAAGGTCCAGTTAGTTCTTCCTCCGCCAAGGAGACCAGATACGTATATAACCAAATTTGCAGGATGGCCTCAGCCTCTTGTGCGCCACGCTCGGCAGATTATCTTCCAGCTGGCTGAGGTGGCCGTGTCCAGAGACCTGTTTGCCGCTATACTAGAGCGCCTAATTCGGCTACGTCCGCCAAGGAGACTAGATACGTATATAACTAAATTTGCAAGATGGCCTCAGCCTCTGGGCATTCTATCTGTAGGG
>CAYWDP010000055.1:11150-12989 GCA_964457045.1 uncultured Dehalococcoidia bacterium | reverse complement strand
CGTAGTATTCGTCCTTCATTTTTTCAAAGGCCGCTCTGTCGACCGTTGCTCCCATACGAGAGACGATCTCCCCTTCCGGGCCCGGAACGACACAATCCGGGTTGGAGAGATCGTATTTCAGGGGCTCTGTGAAACACCGTTCCTCGATCCTGTCGAACTCTCTTCCGCGATGTCCCTCTCTCACCAGGATGGCCCGCTGCAGATTGAAAACCCTTTCGCCTATTCTGAGAAGACCTACCTCATCTATGTGCTGGTTAGTGACCGCAGAGAGCAGCTTGCTTTCGAATCCCGGGTCTCCCACATGGTCGTCGGCGAATTCTAAAAACATCTGAGGCCACAGGAAGTCACAGAGAATCAGGCACTCTTTTGCACACTGCCGATCCTGTATCATAATCGCAGCCAGCGCCTTCCCCTCATAGGTCGAGAAGTCGGCAGCCACTTCGCCACCCCAGAACTTACGGGCGATAGCACGGAGTGTCTCCGAAGAGCAATCCGCCAGCCCAACAGTCGTGGTTCTCCACCTGGCTAGGATCGCACCTACATCGTGTAGTTGCTGGATGGGAAATCTTGGCTCCATAGCATAGGGAAAGGCGTTAGTTAAGTAGAGCCTTGGACCATAGGGATCATAACCGGGCTCAGAAAGCAGTCCGACATATTTCATCCAATCTCGGATCCCAGGAAGTAAGGTTCCCGAGGCTTGCTCCAAACCCTCGGCTAGAATGTCGCCGATGCCCTCACGGAGAGCAATCTTCTCCAGCAGGTTCTCTATGAACTCCAGGCTCCCAATTTTCGACAGGGGTAGACCAGTATTCTCCTCGGTGATAGCCCCGTCTTTATAGTGTCCGTCCAGCCAGCCGATGATCTTGTCAATCGCCATCGTATCGACTCCATAATTGTCACAGAGTTTGGTGGCATAGAAGGGTACATCATTCCAATCTCCGTAGTAGCGTTCGGCAAAGGGCTGATAGAAGTATGCAGAGTGACAAAGGAATTTCCCCTTAGTGCCATCTGCTGCTTGGTAGCTCTGCCTGGCGCATTGAGCAATGCAACCGTAGCAGGGTTCCCTCTTCATCTGCTGATCGGGCACGGCTCTGAACCCAAGTACTAGGTCTCTCGACCAGCGACACATCTGGGTCCAGGTATAAGTGGGAAAGGCAACCTTGAGTTCGCGGTAGTGATTCACTAGCTGCTTGAACTCTTCTGGTCGGCCAACCTGCACCTTCTTTCCTGCTCCCCTTACGACGATGGCCTTCAATCGCTTGGCGCCCATGGAAGCGGCTAGCTGCCCGGAGCCGCTGGCATCATTGTCCGCGAGGAAACTCGCCATGACCGCCCTGTTTTCCCCGGCTGGCCCAATCGCCACGACTCTGACAGAATCCCCGATTTCAGTCTTGAGAGCCTCTCTTGTCTGGATCGTTCCTTTGCCCCAGATGGCAGAGGCTTCTCTCAATTCAACTTGGTCACCATCGATGAGCAGATAGACCGGCCTTTCCGACTTGCCATAAATGACGACGGCATCATAACCAGCGAACTTGAGATCCGCACCCCATCTTCCACCCAGATTGCAGTAGGAAAAGGTCTCTGTTGCCGCCGATTTGCCGCAGATTGTCCACCTTGAACCACTGATGGTAGG
Organism: uncultured Dehalococcoidia bacterium; assembly: GCA_964457045.1. Classification (GTDB taxonomy): domain Bacteria; phylum Chloroflexota; class Dehalococcoidia; order UBA2247; family RBG-13-53-26; genus CAYWDP01. The sequence continues at coordinate 11,356 of CAYWDP010000055.1, read as the reverse complement.
TAACCCCCCCAGGGGTCCTGTAGCAAAGATCAGCCGATTCTTTGGGTCGAAAGCACGGACCTCTGGGGACACCTCGTCCCAGTAAACCTTAGCTGCGAGACCCCTTCCACCGAGAAACCTGTCTGCGTAGTCTGTGGTAGGAGTCTCAGTGATGCGTCCCGAAGAGAGATCTACCCTCAGAATCTTTCCTGCATAACCAAAGTTCG
>CAYWDP010000055.1:0-11050 GCA_964457045.1 uncultured Dehalococcoidia bacterium | reverse complement strand
ATGGCATGTCCGCCTCCTTACCCCTTATTCCGCACGTTTGTCAATATCATAGTACGGAGCTTTGAATTCCCCCCATCCGTATTTGGCATAATTGCCATACGACAACATCTCGATGGTACCGTAGCCAACGTCATCACCACACCGCACCTCGGCACTCTGCTCGTTGAGAATGTGAAGCGCCTTGCGCACCTCGGGGTCATTTAGATCCACTTGGTGGCCATCGATGTAGCTGGGACCTTTCCATAGGCCACAACGAAAGTCCTTGTAGTAGAAGTATCCGTTAGGCCCTAGATAAAAGGGAACCTGCCCACGGATGAATACCTCCCTCTCTGAGCCATCAGCTCCATGGAGCACGACGCGGGCGGATCTTGGCATTCGGATTTCTGGGTAGAATTCGAATTCATGATCGATACTCACGAGGCGGAGTTCTTGTTTACCGCTTCCGCAGGGGTAGAAGATCGCGCCGCTGAAAAACCAGGGTCGGCCTTCTGGGTCCTCTCTCACATGATACCCGAAGCCCCAGTCCTTGAACCCTACGATAGCCAAGGTGTACAAGACGCCAGGAGCGAGCTCGTCAGGTTGGATCCCCGTTTCTTCCGGACCACCTCCCTCGGCACCACCACCAGCACCCCACCTGATACCCCAAGAGTGGTCCCTCTCTGCAACCCAGTTTTCTCTGTCGACGTCATAGGTTTTGCCCCTGAGTTTGATCCAGCCGCTGAGCTTTCCTACCTGCAGGAATCGTGCAACATCTTCCTTTACCCTTCCCCGGGCTCGAGTGAACTGGTGAGTCTCCTCGTAGGGCTCCATGGTAGCCTCGAACTTGATATCGCAACTAAGGCCGTGCTCGTTCTCACTCAAGGCGAACCGAACTTTCCTCATCCCCTCGATGACTTCATACGAGAATGGACCAACCTCTACCTCGTCATAGGCAGGGCACAGCTCGCGGGAAGCTCTGACCATGTGCTGGATGTTGTCGACGGTCATAGACGCGTAGGCATCCATTACATTCCGATTGGGATACAACCCTATGCCGAGCGTGAGGTAGTACTTTCCAGCCTTGTCGTGAGCGCCAAACCACATCCTCTCCACCCAGTTTCGGTCACTGCTGACGACATGGTCAAAGGTCGTCGGTGCTTGGTGGCACATGAGATCATCGTATTTCGTTAGCATTTTCCTCCCTCCTGACCTCAAAGAGGCGTCTTCACACCTCAGTTTGAGGTATTTTATAGGCTGCCTGCGCCCAAGCTCAAAAGAAGAGCTTTGGGCTCATTGAACTGGAGAGCTGACAGAGGTACTTCATTGGGGGCGTCTAGTGGCGGCGTACCAACATTAAGGCAGACTCTCCATACTCCGACCTGAGACCAGCACATCCTCATACTTCACGACGGTGGGAAGCACTTGTCTAGGCGTGGGCAAGCATAAGCCACCTTGTGTAGCAAATATAATATAGTGAGAATGCTGAAAAAAGTCAAGGGGTTGGGGGTTTTTGCGCCAGGAGATTGTTACCAGGGTAATAGCCTATTGGAGGGGTGGTTGAGAAAAGCCGGTGTTTCTTCTATTGAAGAAGTATGGCACAAGGCTAAGAAGGGACACCGGCTATGGATATTTCCTATAGACAACTCTACAGGATGAACCAGGAAGAGGCAAGAAGACAAATTGTTACTACCTATCTGGATACCGGGAGCATCTCTCAGGTAGCCCGCCTGTGGCAGACCTCCCGAAATGTAGTCCGTAAATGGGTGAGGAGATTTGAAGATGAGGGAGAGGAAGGACTTAAGGATAGATCCAAGCTACTACGGCAACACGCTCGGTGGCAAGGCTTTGGCACTCGACTCAGTAACAAAACTCGGTTTCGTTACATCGACGGCCTCTGCTGCGTTGGACTGCAGAAGGGCTTTCCCACGGGGGCCAACAAAGTAGCGTCGTACTCACTGGTTGGCTTACTCTCTTGTCTTTGCTAGCAGAGAGTCGTGAGCATATAATGTCCATATCCGGCGGAAATTCGCCCAGAGGCTCGGTAGGAGGCACAGCATGAACAAAGACCAAGAATATGAGCCTATAAGGATTCGGGTGTCGATGTACCCCCTGTAAAACAGCCCGGCATGGGACAGGCTCAACAGACGAACAAGAAGCGGCGCAAAAGGTTGAAGGACGAGGCCGTCAGACTGGCAAAGGAAACAAATCGAGCATACGAGCTTTACGGGGATGCGAAAGTGAAACTGACAATTATGTATGGTCGAAACCGGGGAAAGCTTGACGCTGCAAACATCGTGGGTGGGATAGCTGATGCATTGCAGGGAACTTTCTACGAGGATGATGGACAGTCGGTGCAAATCTACTACGAGGAAGAAATCAACAAGAAAAAGGATTACTATGAGATTACACTCGAAAGAGTCATACGTTAGCGGGCTGTGGGGCTGAAGCCTTGTTTTGATAGGTCATGGGTACAATGGCTCGGTTTGATAGCTGTCCCGTTGGACGCTAAGGACTTTCACCTAGAAGCCAAGGCAACCACTAGGTTCGTCCGTAGCCCGGATGGCAGGTAAGGAGTGCTGGTTTCTGGCCGCATCCTGCCATGACTTGTCCGAAATGCCTTGAGTCACCGCCTGGTCCTTTCTTCAGATGATACTTTACCGCCCAACAGAGCAGGCCCGAGTCCCCTGGTATCCAGCGTATGCGGCTGGTATGGCCCTTGGCCAACAACTTGGCGCTTTGTTGCACCCTACCACGGCAGAGGAGAACACAATACATCCAGACCAATCCCCTTTGTCACTGTCTAGCGGCTTGAAGGTTTTGGCAAGCGGTATTACACCCTTTGCACAACCTTGAATCTGTCTGTGCCAAGGAATCAACCGGATCCAATTAGCAGGCATAGATTCCAAAAACTTCCCCTACACTATCGCCCTATAAGCTCTCAGGCTATCCTCGAACTTCGTGCTTCTGGTGTAGTGCTGCATGCAGGCTTTACAACCTGCATGGTCCTATTTTCCCTCGCTACAGATGTTACAGGTTTTCAATAATTTTGCCCATTCTTTTATGACTTTTTGATGACGCATTTAGTATATTTCTTGCTAGCACTGGGTGAAGAGGGGCACCGAAACGCTGTTCGTGAGTGGTCGGTTTACCCTAGCAATGTAAAGGGGGGTACAGAATGCTTAGAGGTGGAATACCATTAGGCAGATTCTTTGGCATATCGGTCAGACTGCATTGGTCCTGGTTCTTCATCTTCCTGCTGGTAACTTGGTCTCTCGCAGTCTTCTACTTCCCCGACAGATATCCAGAGTGGAGCAGGGGTGGCTACGTGGTTATGGGTTTGGCTACCAGCATACTCCTCTTTGCTTCTGTGCTGATCCATGAGCTGGCTCACAGTCTGGTGGCAAAAGCTGCCGGCATTCCAATTGAATCCATAACCCTCTTCTTGCTTGGCGGGGTATCCCAGATGACTCAGGAGCCAGGCAAACCTGGCACAGAGTTTCGTATGGCTTTGGCAGGACCGGCAACTAGCCTGGTTCTAGGTGGCATATTCTGGGGTATTTGGTTCGCTGTGAGGAATGTCAATGAGCCGACGGCAGCCCTGGTTTTTTGGCTTGGTTGGATTAATCTTGTCCTTGCCATATTCAATCTGGTTCCTGGGTTTCCTCTTGATGGGGGCCGTGTGCTGCGGTCGATTGTTTGGTGGCGGACAGGCAATCTGCTCAGGGCCACTCGAGCTGCCTCATTCATTGGCAGAGGCATAGGCTATCTCCTGATATTCGTCGGTATTTTCGTGCTATTTTGGGGTGACTGGATAACTGGTTTATGGATGGCCTTCATCGGCTGGTTCCTGCAAAACGCTGCCGTCGGAAGCTATCGGCAACTGGCTGTTCAAGATATGCTTCGGGGTCATACTGTCAGCGAGGTCATGGTGCGTGACTGTCCAACGGTTTCCCCTAGCCTCACTTTAGAGCGATTGGTAAACGACTATATTCTGACTTCCGGCCGGCGCTGCTTTCCTGTGGTGGAGGACAGTCGTCTGCTGGGACTGATGACGATGCATGACGTAAAGGCGGTCCCCCGTCAGATTTGGGCTACCAAGACGGTGAGGGAGGCGATGACGCCCATCGAGAGACTCAAGTCAGTGCGGGCCAGCGAAGACCTTTCCAGCGTGCTGCAACTAATGACTGCTGAAGATGTCAACCAGTTGCCTGTAATGGAGAACAACACTGTGGTTGGTATGGTGGCACGTGACAACCTGCTGTCGTTCATTCGCACGCGTGACGAGTTGGGGGTATAGCTTGGAGGAAGACTGCCCTTTAATCTGCATTATTAAATGGTGAGGTGAAGGATGCTTGATAAGGCTGGACCTGACGGAACCATTCGAGCCGAAGCGCACCCAGCTATCGTGGCACAGGGTTTGCACAAGGCCTTTGGCTCAGTGAAGGCACTGGATGGGGTTGACCTAGTGGTGCAGCCCGGTACGGTGATGGCACTTCTTGGCCCGAATGGCGCAGGGAAGACCACCTTCGTACGCATTCTGGCCACATTGATGCGACCCGACGCTGGGCGGGCCTTAGTGATGGGGTATGACGTGGTACGGGACGCGGCAGTGGTGCGTTCTTTCATCGGGCTAACAGGACAGTATGCTGCTGTTGATGACAACCTTACTGGTCGAGAGAACCTGGAGATGGTAGCCCGACTGTATCATCTTGGCAGGCCTGAGGCACGGCTCAGAGCCAGTGAGCTGTTGGAGAGCTTTGATCTGACCGATGCTGCCGAGCGGACAGTCAAGACCTACTCCGGAGGAATGCGGCGCCGCCTTGACTTAGCGGCCAGCCTGGTGGCACATGCGCCGGTCCTGTTCCTGGATGAGCCAACAGCGGGCCTCGATCCGCGGAGCCGACTTGGCCTGTGGGACATTATTACCAGCCTGGTCAAGGAGGGCGCAACAGTCCTGTTGACTACTCAGTACCTGGAAGAGGCAGATCGTCTGGCTAGTACTATTGCCGTGCTCGACCACGGCCGCATCATGAAACAGGGTACCGCAGAAGAGCTCAAGGAGTGCTGTGGCGGCGACGTACTTCTCCAATTGCGTCTGGCAGACCGTAGCCAAATGACCCTTGCTGAGAAAATACTCTCGACCTTTGGCGATGGGCGACTCCGGATAGATGCCGAAGCAGGCCAGCTAGACCTCCCGGTTGCCGGGACCGCGATGCTACCAGAGGTGTGTCGCCGTCTGGATGCAGGTGGTGTTCGTATCTATGACATCTCACTGAGGCGACCTACACTTGACGACGTGTTCCTGGCGTTGACAGGTCGCCCTACTGAGGCTTCTTCTGAAGAGGTATCGCCTGAAGCAGAAGGCGGCAGAAGAGCTAGTCGCCCTGAAAGGAGAAGGCTATGACCACTGCCAAAGCTACCATGACTACCTCAGGGTTCATGTGGACCATCCCCGACACACTGGTCATGACCTGGCGCAATCTACTGCGTTTTGTCCGCCTTCCTCAACTGTTAGTCTTCTCCACCATCCAGCCAGTAATGCTATTGTTGCTGTTCAACTATGTCTTTGGTGGTGCTATTACCGCAGGCGAGTTCAAGTATATTCAGTATCTCCTGCCCGGCTTTCTAGTCCAGATAGTAGTCTTTGGGTCCACACAGACGAGCGTTGGTTTGGCTGAGGACCTTTCGCGAGGCCTGATTGACCGCTTCCGGTCCCTTCCCATGGCGCGTGCCGCCGTGCTTGCCGGGCGCACCGTGGCTGACACATTGCGGTACACTTTTCTGGTGCTGCTTATGATCGGTGTTGGCTCTGCTATCGGCTTTAGATTCCAAAATGGAGTCGCCGCTGGCATTGCTGCCCCATTGTTGGCCGTCCTGTTTGGCTTCACCTTCACCTGGATCTCAGCCTTCATTGGCATGACCGTGAAGGACGTGGAGACGGCTCAAGTTGCTGGCTTTGTCTGGGTTTTTCCTATCGTCTTCGCCAGTTCCATGTTTGTCCCCGTTGAGACAATGCCCGGCTGGCTGCAGGCCTTCGCTAAGGTCAATCCGGTAACAGCCACCACCGATACAGTACGAGCACTGTGCTTAGGTGGAGAAATAATAACGCATCTGTGGAGGTCACTGGCTTGGATAGGCGGAATCCTGGTCATCTTCCTGACGTTGGCCGTCAACCGCTACCGGCATATTACGTAGGCCAGATGATATCTGGGAAGGCAGAGGAAAGGCCAGCGCAGACACCGAGACCCTGTTCCAGCAATTAGCCTACACTATCGCTCTATAAAGCCTGGGGCTATCCTCAGACTCTATGCTTCTGGTATAGTGCAACCTTGAACCTTCATCCAAGCTGAGTGTGGTATAATGTCGCAGAAGATTCCTCTACACCCCTAATTAGAGTAGGCGATTAAGGAGGATGGTAATGATTAAAGGGATTAGTCCTAGGGGATGGAAAGTGGAAAGAAAGCCTTGAGAAGTCGGCTGCCCAAAAGGCTAGGAGAGGAGACCCTGAATCAAAGCACATGCGAAGGATTCAGGCGATGCTAAAACAACCTAAGAAACGGTCTTGAGTTATCTCTAACAGCTTGAGCGGATGCCTGGAGAGGTAGCCGTGAGCGGGGCATACAGGGCAGACTGAGGTGGGTCTTTAGAGTCAAGCCAGGCGGATTTGAGGAAGAGACCGAGGCCAATGGGCAAAACAGAATTGCTCCGAGCCATATTTGGCAAAGACAATATGCCTCAGCGTGACCCAGAAGACGAGAGTGTTGATAGAGTCCTGTCGACACTAAGCCCGACGGAGGTTTCCGGACGGAGCTCGCTGGAAGTCCTGACAACGTGTGCTATCTTATTATCAATGGTTACCATGCCATAGGCATCAATGACATTCCGATTGGGATAGCGGGCCAGGCCAGTCATAAGGTTTACTTTGCCCGAAATGTCGAAACCGTAAATCACTACCCTTTCGGTCCACCTCGCATCGCTGGTCACAACATGGTCGAAGGTGGTCGAAAGCTGGTGGCAAAGGAATTCATCGTACTTGGTTAGCATGATTTACCCTCCTTGTTTAGAAGTTTTGACAAAAGCGCCACCTACTGAGGGCTAAGCCCGCCGCAGACCGAAAAGTGTTGCCCTGTTACGTAGCTGGCTTCGTCCGAAGCTAAAAAGAGGACAACTCTGGCCACCTCCTCCGGCTCGCCTATCCGCGTGACGCCTTGCGTGGCTAGATAGGTTTTCAGTAACTCCTCCCCAAAGACCCGATCCAGGGCGGGAGTCCTGATCATGCCGGGTGCTACAGCATTGACCAGTATCCCGTATGGTGCCAACTCCATAGCAAGAGACTTAGAGAACTGGGCCACTGCGGCTTTTGAGGCGCCGTATAACGACAGGAGTTGCGAGCCCGTCTTGACCGCCAGCAGTGGTGATGTTAATAATCCTCCCGTACTGCTGCCTCATCATTTGAGGCAGGACTGCCCAGCAGCAGTTCAGTGTGCCTTTCAAGGTTGTGTTTATCTCTCCATCCCAATCCTGGGGAGTGAGCTCATGGGAGGGCTTAAGGCCCATTTCTGTGTAGGCAGCGTTATTGACCAGAACGTCTATCCGCCCAAATTCCTGGATGGCCCTTCTGACCATTTCTTCCACGTCGCTCAGGTGACTGATATCGGTCTTTATGGGGAGAGATATTCCTCCGAGGGCACGGATCTCTTCTGCAGTGTCGCGTTCGGCGTCTGGCAGACCATATGGGCTCACCGATTTTTCTATAGAGATGTCGGCCAAGACGAGATGGGCTCCCTCCCTCGCAAAAGCAATGGCTATAGCTTTGCCGATTCCCCGGCTGCTGCCAGTTACTATGACTGCCTTCCCCTCGAATCTCATATGTGCACGTCCAAAGTATTCCTTTACAATTTCACTTCTCTTTCAGCCTCTTGCAGATCTTCTGAGGCAATTCTGCCTCGGATTCGGTATGGGTAAGCTAAATACTATGAGTTTTGAAAGGTTCTATGTCCCCCTGAGGAAAACACAGTTGTCAGCTACATAGTTCTGTTGGGACATGCTCACCTGTTGGCAACAATGATAACGGCCTAATCATCACTTGTCAATCGATTTCTCGGGTGTTAATGTTCTAAGATTTTGTCACCCTTTAATTGTTCTGTTCAATGTCACCATCTCCTTCATAAGGTGACATTTTCACTGGACAACAACAAATCTCAGAACTCGGGCCAATCACGCCACAGGGGCAAGTAGTACCAGGGCAGCTGTATCGAGGCGTGGGTATTACCGCGGAAACCGGGCGCGGCGATCTCCTCAGTGGCCAGGCAGCCGCCGATCTCATGCCTCCTCTCAAATATGCCGACGCTCATCTCAGCATACTTGGTCAGGTACATGGCAAGGAATAGGGCCTTAGTTCCCCCGCCAACGATTACCGCATCAAAGGTCTCGTCAGGCATCATAGCCTCCTTGATTCCACATCGCCATCCTCCTTGAATACCACCTTAACTCTCATCCCCATCCGCCGCAATAAATCTGAACAGGATCCCTTACAAGCGGGGTAGTGCGGATATTTTCCCCTTCTCTGGTATGTACCACGGCGATGGGAACCACCAGTTGCCGGGCTCGGCGATCCCGTCCTCAATGAGGATGTGCATCAGGTTATAACCGACAGCCATCAGGCACAGCCCTCCGGGGTGCGCAGATGACTGGTGGCAGAGGTAGAGTCCCTCGATTCCTGGGACACGGTAGCGAGCAAGCTCAGGCAGGGGGCGTTCATTCCACCACTGGTTCCGGCACTGGCGGATGCCGTACCATGTGCCACCGAGCATTCCCGTGTTGCGGAATTCCTGCTCCCAAGGGGTCAGCCCCCAGTGGTGGACGAGGTCATCATCGAGGTTCTCGACCACCTCGCCGAAAGCCTTGCGCATATATTCGTTCACCTCATCCTTGACCTTGTTTATGGCATCTGGCCCGCCCACATGATACTCCGGTGGTGGGACGTAACCAACGATAGAACTCTCCAACCACCTGTTGGGGCGGGTGCATTGGCTGTGGAAGGGGCTGAATAGCCTCGAACTCCCTGCCCAGAGCCACATATACTTTTCCGGGGGCACAGTGGGGTTGCCCTGTTTCCCCAGACAGTCCGCGACGTGCTCATAATAGATCTCTCGCGAGTCCATCGGGTAGCATACGCCTGAAACCTCACCTTCCTTGAACTTAGGGCGGTAGCGAAGAGGTTTGCTGGTGAGGAAGTGGTTTACGTACAGGGTCCCTCCCTTTAAGCTGAGGTCCTCTATTCGCTTTCTAAAGCTTGGATCCAGATGCTGCGGCCCGATGAGCTTGAGGAAGGTTTGCTTGATGTCAGTAGCGCTGAGCACCGCCTTATCCGCCCAGATTATCTTTTCACCCCAGGTGGCATTGTCCCGCAGGCGCACGCCCACGGCCCGCCCATGTTGTATGATGATCTCATCCACGGGACAGCAGGTGCGGAATATTGCCCCATGGGCTACGGCGCAGCGAAAGAGGGCGTGGTAATAGCCATGGATCCCACCGAGAGGAACAGATCCCAGGGTATATAGCACAGCGGCTATGACACTTTCGAAAGCGGGGATGGCCATACCCTCGAAGTGACCAGCGGCCCCGGACATCCAGGCGATGTACGCCTGGAATACCTTAAAGGGCTCGGTCTCCATATGCTCATCCATGAGGTCAAACAGGGTCCATTCCAGCAGCTCCGGGGTCCACACATCTGGCAGCCGCTCCTTATAAACCTGCATGAAGGGGATGGTGTGCTCATTTAGCTCCACGTCGGCGGGGTGTGGCGGGCACCAGAAGGTGGCACGTAGCAGCTCCTTGGTGAAGGGGGGCTGGCTGAGCATGCCGCTCAGCTTTAGCCAGCCCTCTAGATCCTTTGGGGTAGCCTGGGCAACCCCATCGGTGGTCAGAAGATCGAACCTCCCCCCTTTTGTTAAGGCCTCGGCAGCACGATTCTGGGCTGCCCAGTCCAGGCGCAGGCCATACCTCCAAAGCTCCAGCTGCTCCCAGCCGGGGGCCGCTCCCCCGTAAAGGGCCACAGCATGGGGACTGACATGCACCCCCGCTACAGGCTCTGCGTTCTCCTGCGCTCCGCCGCACTCCGGCCTCTCCTCCAGCACGCAAACGCTCAGCCCGCACTTGGCCAGATACGCCGCTGCCGTTGTGCCATTGTGGCCGGCACCGATAATTACAATGTCATATCTTTCTTCCGCGCTCATCTTCACCTCCTCTCCAAATAAGAAAGCCTTCCTCATCTGAGAAAGGCTCATAATTAATCGGTCTTCGGCAGCCCAGCTGTCCCAGTATATTCATCGTTGGACCCGTGGTTTTGCCTCCCGATTGCTCGAGGGTTGCCTTTCTCGGAACCGGATATTCTGTTCTTATCTTCGGATTCTGTGTCTTCCTAACACTGGTTATAGACCCAGATGTACGTAACTGTCAAGCTAGCTTAGTTGTTCGATAGGGAGATCCCTTTCAAATACTCCTCTAAGTAACTATTTCTTTTCTTTGCCCTGATCCCTCGGTCCTCCCTCGGCACTGTTTTTCATTCCCTCTTCCTTTATTCGATAGAGCTCGTCGTACTTCATCCCTTTTGGTAACTTGGGGATGAGCTGGACAAAAGAAAGGGCAAATAATCTTCCCAAGATGAGGATTGTATGCTATCGTAAAAGCCACTGGGAGGTGTAAATATGGGAGAATTATTCTGGGAAATAGTTGATAGGACTATGACTGGACCTATAATGAAGGAGGAGGAGTTTGAGATCGAGTTTTTCCCCCAGAAAATAGCGGAAATTGTAGCTAAGCATAAAATCGAATACGATCCAGAAGAGCCTATAATGTCTGATCCAAGCATGGCAGATGAAATCTTCCAAGCAGGCTTAGAACTGCTAGTGGAAGTTGGATTATACTGCAAAGACACAAAACGAATAGTCAAGTTTACTGAAGAAGAAATCGAAGAGGTTATCAGGACCAGAAAACGCGAAGTCACATTAGGAAAAGACAGAGATGCAGTCACGCTGAAGCCTAGAGCCCCAGGAGATAAGCAACATCC
>CAYWDP010000054.1:0-13000 GCA_964457045.1 uncultured Dehalococcoidia bacterium | reverse complement strand
TCACATGCTCCTGCCCCACTACCTCAGCCAGTGTTTGGGGACGCCACTTACGATAGAAGACCTGGGATGCCATCGCTACCGTCTATTTTAACCATTTCTCGACTTTAGACAATACCCTCTCCTCCAGTGCCCTCATCTCCCGCTCCCGTGCTGGCTCATCATGCTCATAACCCAGAAGATGCAATATGCCGTGAATAACAAGCAAAGCTACCTCCTCCTCCACCTTATGCTTGTTTTCTTCAGCTTGCCTTACTGCCTGGGGATAGGAGATGACCACCTCACCAAGGTGGAGGAGCCCATCAGGGGGTGTTATGAAGGGAGAGCTGCCAGCCTTTCTTTCCACTAAGGCAAAAGAGAGCACATCGGTAGGCTCATCTACCCCTCGATATTCTTGATTGAGCTTTCGCACTGTCTCGTCATCGGTAATGAGCAAACCTAGCTCCACCTCAGAACCGATATCCTGGGCAGCGAGGGAAAGTTTAACCACTCGGTGTAGCCATTCCTTCCTTAGGTATTTTTGGAAATTTTTGTCAATCTGAATTCCGAGTTTCACCGAAGTTGCCCTTTGCCATCAGAATTCGTCTAATCCTGTAGGAGCTGAACTCTGTGTCAGCCCCACCCCTACAGTTTATCTCATTTTGCTTCCATTTTTTCAAGGGTGGACAGAGACGTCCACCCCTACATGGATTAGATTACCAAGGTAACTGGTCTAACATGCCCGAGTAAGGCCACTCCTTGGGGTCTTCTACTAAACCCTTCCTTACTGGATTAGCCAAAATATATTCACAGATTGCTATCAAATTCTCTTCCTTGCGAGCAATATAATCAAAAAAGCTCCTCTGCCATAATCTCCCTCTAATCCCCTGTTCCCATCCCAATCTGGTAACGTAACTTTTAAACTCTTGCAACACGTTTGATACACTCCCTGAGAGAAAGGAAGGAGATAGTGCCAGGTGAAGATGATCGGGCATTAAGCAGTAACAGTAAAGGCGAATTCCTTTTGCTTCTCTAATAAATAGAAGGGAATCAATCACTTTATGAGCCAATATTTGATTTTGAAATGGCTCTGAGAGACTTCTGGCACGGACTGTCACAAAATAGACATAATCCGGGTTGCTATAGTCGAAATCCTTTAGCCGGAGAGCCTTTCTATGTTGAGGCAGGTTTTCCATATTTTAAATGCTGTAGGGGGCGAACTCTGTGTCGACCCCAAGGGGTGGACAGAGACGTCCATCCCTACATATTGGATTTGCTCTTCAGTGCTACTCTCAGTGCCTCCCTGAGTGAGTTGACAGCTAGAGTTTCCATCCCCTGAGGAGGGGTAAGGCTACTCAGGGAAACCCTGGGTCCAACACAGCGAGTGAAGCCCTGCCTTGCTGCCTCAATAAGCCTGCGCTCCAATTGAGGGACACCTCTCACCTCGCCACTTAACCCTACCTCTCCCACCGCTACTAGATTGGGGTCTACTTCTTTATCACTAAAGCTAGAGGCGATAGATAAAGCAACAGCGAGGTCAGCAGCAGGCTCGCTAATTTTTAGACCACCAACTACATTAACAATTATGTCCTGATTGGACAACCTCAGCCCGGCTCGTTTAGTAAGCACGGCAATAATTAGCAGTAGACGATTGAAATCTATGCCATTGGCAGTGCGCCGGGGCAAGCCAAAGCTAGTAACAGTGGTCAGCGCTTGCATCTCTACAAGCAAGGGGCGAGTCCCCTCTAAGGTAGGGGCTACCACTGAGCCTACTGCACCCTTTGAGCGCTGAGAAAGGAAGACTTGAGACGGGTTTTCTACCTCTATCAAGCCTTGATCCCTCATCTCAAAGATGCCTACTTCGTTCGTTGAGCCGAAGCGATTCTTAACCCCACGCAAGAGCCTATAAGTACTGAAGGATTCACCTTCCAGATATAAGACCACATCGACAATATGCTCTAAAGCCTTGGGGCCAGCAATAGCCCCCTCCTTGGTTACATGCCCAGTGATAAGCAAAGGGATGGCCGAGAGCTTAGCCCATTGCATCAACCTCAGGGTGCATTCCCGTATCTGTGATATGCTCCCTGGTGCCCCTTCTAACTCCCTGAGATAGACTGTTTGAATAGAATCGATAACCCCTAGGCTGGGTGATATCTCCTCCATTCGCTCGAGGACAACCTCGAAATCGGTCTCAGCAAGAAGGTAAAGCCCTTCACCCTTAACCCCTAAGCGGTCTGCCCGCAATCTTGTCTGATATAATGATTCCTCGCCTGAGGCATAGACCACCTTCTTCCCTTGTTGGGCTATCATGGCTGAGACTTGAAGTAGCAGGGTCGATTTGCCAATCCCGGGGTCACCACTGATGAGAACTAAAGAGCCAGGAACTATTCCTCCGCCGAGTACTCGATTAAACTCAGCAGAGGGAAGAACCAAGCGGGGCATTTCCTCCGCAGTTATTTGAGATAATTCACGGACAGGGCTTCCTACTTGGGTCAAGGTACCAGCCCCTTTAGAGGAACTTACTTGGGTTTCTACAAAGGTATTCCATTCCTGGCAACTGGGGCAGCGTCCTAACCATTTGGGGCTCTCCTTACCACACTGCTGACAGACAAAAACCATTTTATAATGGGATTTAGCCACTATTTGCACCTTCTAAAAAGGGGAGCACCTTTGAGGCTCCCCTTTAGATTGCCAGTGATATTTGTCTTAAGAGGGGGATTCTACTGGGGTCATCAGGCGCACTGAAATCTCATCACCGTCACGGTCTAGGCAAATGGTGTCCCCTGGCTGAAATTCGCCACGGAGCAACCTCTCGGAGAGCTGATCCTCAACCATATCCTGGATTACCCGCCGCAAGGGGCGAGCGCCGAAGGTTTCGTCATAGCCCTTCTCGCAAAGAAGCTCTTTAGCAGCCTCTGTTACTGCCAACCCGATGCCTCTTTCAATTAGCTGGGCTTTGACCGGACGCAGCATCAATTCAACAATTTGGTGGATATGCTCTTTAGTTAGGTGGTGGAACACCACTACCCCATCGAGGCGATTGAGAAATTCTGGTCGGAAGGTTTTCTTTAGTTCCTCTAAGAGCTTCTCCTTCATTCTCTCATAGGAACGCTGTTTTGTTTTCGCTTCATCGGTGCGGCTGACAAAGCCCATAATCGACTCTTTCTTAATCAGTTCAGAACCGATGTTACTGGTCATGACTATAATGCTATTTCGGAAGTCAACCTTCTTCCCTTTAGCATCGGTCAGATGACCATCATCGAAGATTTGAAGCAAGATATTGAATACATCAGGGTGAGCCTTCTCGATTTCATCAAGAAGGATAGCACAATAGGACTTGCGCCTTACCGCTTCTGTCAATTGCCCACCCTCATCGTAGCCTACATATCCGGGAGGGGCACCTACAAGGCGAGCTACAGTATGTCTTTCCATAAACTCTGACATATCGAGGCGGATCAAAGCCTCTTCGCTACCAAACATAAACTCAGCCAAGGCTTTGACTAGCTCTGTCTTTCCCACTCCAGTAGGTCCGAGGAAGATGAAACTACCGATAGGACGCCTAGGGTCCTTAAGACCAGTGCGGGCACGCCTTACCGCCTTAGCCACCGTGGTAATAGCTTCATCCTGAGCTATAATGCGTTGATGTATAGCCTCTTCCATCTGCAGCAGGCGTGTTGCTTCATCCGCAGCCAGCTTCGACACTGGGATCCCTGTCCACATACTTACCACTTCAGTGATATCCTCCTCAGTTACCACAGGCTTTTCCTGGCTCAGCTCAGCTTGCCAATTCCTTTCCAGTTGCTGCATCTTCTCCACCAAATGGACTTCACGGTCGCGTAGCTCTACCGCATACTCATATTGCTGTGCTGCAATAGCCGCCTCTTTATCCTGACGCACGCTCTCCAAAGCCCGCTTTGCCTCCTTTAAGCCGATAGGGATAGTTCCTCCCCTAAGACGCACTCGAGAGGCACCTTCATCCACCAGGTCAATCGCTTTGTCAGGCAAAAAGCGGTCGGATATATATCGTGATGCCAGGTGTGCTGCAGCTCTTAATGCCTCATCACTTATTATCAATTGATGGTGCTCCTCATAGCGCTCTTTGATACCCTGTAATATCTCGATAGTTTGATCTACAGAGGGTTCATCCACCATGATAGGCTGAAAGCGGCGTTCTAAAGCAGCATCCTTTTCTACGTGCTTTCGATAATCATCAAGGGTGGTGGCTCCAATGCATTGCAGTTCCCCTCGAGCTAGGGAGGGTTTAAGGATATTGGCAGCATCAACAGCACCCTCAGCAGCACCAGCGCCAACTATAGTATGCATCTCATCAACAAATAGCACACAGTTACCAGCAGTTTTTAGCTCCTCAATAACCTTCTTTAGTCTCTCCTCAAACTCCCCGCGATATTTAGTGCCAGCTACCAGTGCTCCCATGTCTAAAGTTACCACTCGTTTCCCTTGCAGGATGTGAGGCACCTCTCCAGCTACTATACGATGGGCTAAGCCTTCCACAATAGCAGTCTTTCCCACCCCAGGTTCCCCAATAAGGACAGGATTATTTTTAGTGCGTCTTGAGAGAATTTGGATCACCCGCTGAATCTCCTTATGGCGACCAATAACTGGGTCAAGTTTCCCAGCCCGTGACATAGCAGTTAAATCTAAGCCTAGCTGGTCTAAAGTAGGAGTGCGGGTAGAACTCTTAGCCCCGGGGTGAGCTTGGACGGCACTCTGATTGAGGATACGGGTAGTCTCAGCGCGGGCGCGCTCTAGATTAATACCCAAGCTTTCCAATACCCCACCAGCTACCCCTTCACCCTCACGCAGTAAACCAAGGAGAAGGTGCTCAGTGCCTACGTAGTTGTGATTGAGGCGACGTGCTTCATCTACGGCAAGCTCAATAACTCTCTTCGCTCGGGGGGTAAGACCGAGTTCGGTTGAAGTCGATTTTCCTCCCCGCCCGATGATAAATTCCACTGCAGCGCGCACCTTATTCAGGTCTATACCGAGATTGGTAAGCACCTTGGCAGCAACACCTTCACTCTCGCGGACTAGCCCCAGCAATATATGCTCTGTGCCAATATAATTGTGATTGAACCTTTGTGCTTCCTCTTGAGCGAAGGTGAGGGCACGACGTGCTCGCTCAGAAAATTTCTCAAACCGACTTGCCATTCTTAATAACCCACTGTGCGTTATTTTACCACAATTGCCAGAAAAAGAAAAGGGTACCAAGATAAGAGCCTTAATTTAGCTTGACCTTTTACCCATGGGAAGGTTATGATGAAAGGTTAAAGGGGCAAAAGGAAATGGCTCCAAAAAGGGATTATTACCAGGTGCTCGGTGTGTCTCGGGATGCCACTCAGGAGGAGATTAAGAGGGCCTTCAGGAAGCTAGCCTTCCAGTACCATCCCGACCACAATCACCAAGAGGGGGCAGCAGAGAGATTCAAAGAAATAAACGAGGCCTATCAGGTGCTGAGCGATGCTGAGAAGCGGGCAAGCTATGACTACCTTGGGCATTTGGGCAATGGGCGTGGCTTCGAGGGCTTTGGTGATTTTGTTAGCGGCTTAGGGGATATCTTTGAAGCCTTCTTCGGTGGCACTACTAGAGTAAGGAAGCGGGTGCCGCAACAGGGTGCTGACTTGCACTATAAAGCCACTATTTCTTTTGAGCAGGCCGTTTTAGGCTGCGAGAAAGAGGTTAGAGTCTTGCGCACCGAATCATGCTCCCTTTGCTATGGCCTGGGCAGCGAGCCAGGGAACCAACCGATAAAATGCCCCAACTGCGACGGCATAGGAGAGGTGCGTCGAGTACACCAAAGTATCTTTGGGCGCTTTATCAATAGGGCTGTCTGCCAACGCTGTCATGGTGAAGGTAGTATCGTTACCCAGCCTTGTAGTCGGTGCCAAGGCACCGGAAAGGAACGCAAACATCGCAAAATAGTGGTGAAGATCCCTGCTGGGGTGGAGGATGGCTCTCAAATACGTCTGAGTGGGGAAGGGGAAGCAGGGATGTGGAGGGGGCCTGCGGGTAACCTTTATATTACCCTCTCAGTGCAGGAGCACAGGTTCTTTAAGCGTGACGGTAATGATATCCTTTATGAATTGCCGATAAACTTTGCCCAGGCAGCTTTGGGGGATGAAGTGGAGGTGCCTACATTAGGGGGTAAGCTCAATCTCAAGATTCCTTCAGGAACGCAGACAGGTAGGGTCTTCCGACTGAAGGGGGAGGGTATACCCTATCTTCACCGCTCAGGGCAAGGTGACCAGCTAGTTACGGTTAGAGTGGTCACCCCTGAGAGATTAGATGGGGAGCAGCGCAAGCTGTTCCTCGCGCTAGCAAGAAGCTTAGGCAAAGCAGGAGTATCTGAAAAGGGGAGAAGGAGGTTCTTTAATCGGATTAAGAAAGCTTAGGAGAGCACTGAAAAGGAAGTTTCCTATTGGTATAAGGCATCTTCTGCTTCGGGCAACCAACCTGGGGGTTGATGCCACCCTGCGCGGATATAGCTGAGTAGAAAACGGAGTATTTTTGCAATTTCTAGTGATTCCCCATCTGCTGGATATTCTACAAGCTGAGCGGCTGCTTTCTTTACATCAAGCCCCTCATAAAGCACTTTGTAAATCTGCTCTATGATAGGCAAACTTACGCCTGCTTTCTGCCCCAGCTCCCGAGCGGCGAGAGCAGTGCTAACTCCTTCAGCCACATGAGGTGTTGAATTCATTATCTCCTTTAAGGGGCACCCTTTGGCAAGCAGGTTCCCTATATAGTAATTGCGACTGGAGGGGCTGAAGCAGGTAACCACTAGATCCCCTAAGCCGCTCAGTCCGATAAAGGTTAGAGGGTTAGCCCCAAATGTCGTTCCTAAAACGATTATTTCACTCAGTCCCCGAATGATGAGGGCTGCTTTAGCATTATTCCCATTACCTAATCCGTCTATCATGCCAACACCCAAGGTAATAACATTCTTTAGCGCTCCCCCTAGCTCCACTCCTATTACATCAGTGCTGGTAAAGACATAAAAATGGTTTGAATTTATCAACTGCTTTGCCCTCTCCGCCACTGCTGCATCATAGGCAGCAACTACCGTCACTGAAAGCAAACCTTGGGCAGCCTCCCGGGCCATATTGGGTCCAGAGAGGACACAAATATTAGGATGAAGGTGAGCATCAATCTCTTCAGCAATCACTTGAGACATACGTTTGCCACTGCCTACCTCCAGTCCCTTGGTAGCACTTACAATAAGCGTTGAATCATTCAGGTAGTCCTTTACCTGCCTTATATTATGACGCATGCTCTGGGATGGTACAGCAAGAGTAACTAGGTCTGCATCGTCCACTGCCTCTGCCATAGAATCCGTAGCAGAAAGGCTAGGGGGGAAACGAAGTCCCCGTAGATAGGTAGTATTCTCTCCTGCTTGGTTGAGCTTTTCTGCCGTTTCGTGATTTCGGGCCCATAGCTTTACACGGATTCCTTTACGAGCTAGGATTATTCCTAGGGCTGTCCCCCAGCTGGCATTGCCAATAATAGCTGCCTTAGGCATTCTTCACTCCTTCATATTTTGGGCAGAAGAGGCTCTCTTTTTTCTGCCTTCTCACCCAGTTTACGTTCCGTCCCGGCGCAAAGTCTTTGTATATTATCACGATGTTGAAATAAAATCAAGCCCCCTCCCGCACCAGTATAGATCAAGTATTCCATTGGCTGCGTTCCTACGAGCACCATGAGTAGCATTGCCATGAAGGAGCTAAGCACAACGAATATCGAACCTAACGACACATAACGGGTTAGCGCAGCGACACCTAGTCCCACCCCCGGACCGCATGCCAGTGCAACAGGCCAATACATGGCTGCCATCCCTCCGACATAGGGGCCCACCCCTCGCCCGCCTCGAAAATTGACATATATCGGCCAGTTATGTCCTACCATAGCTGCCAGAGCAGCAACAACCTGGGCAGCATGACTATCTAGCACGAGCCAAGCGATCAGCACTGACGCAGTGCCCTTACCCACGTCAGGTATTAAGGTAAGAAGGCCTGCCTTGCCACCAGCAGAGCGCAATACATTAGTAGCTCCTGTCTTACCACTACCATAATCCCTGGCATCTATCCCTCTAGTCAGCTTGGTGGCAATTATACCAAAAGGGATAGCACCAAGGAGATAGCTCAAAAGGATAATGGCAATGAACTGGAGCACGACCATTACTAATACCCCTCAGGGTCAGGAGATACAGCTAGTCAACCTCCAAATTGGGTTCCAAACATTCAAAAGTTTTTAGCAGTTTTTTCACCTCTACTTTTGAAAAGAAGGCGCAAGGGAGTACCCTGGAAGCCGAAAAACTGACGCAACTTATTTTCTAGGTAGCGTCGATAGGAAAAATGGGCTAATTTGGCATCATTAACATAAAAGACAAAGGTGGGTGGATTAACCCCTGTTTGCCTGGTATTGAGGATCTTCAGTCGCTTACCACCTTTCTTTGGGGGGAGATGGGCCGCCACTACTTCCTTGACCACGCTCTCCAGCAAAGGTGTGGGAAGGTGCCTCAGCCTCTCCTCATAGATCCTCTTTGCTGCAGGCAGAACCTTTTCCACCCCGTATCCCGTCTTAGCAGAGAGGAATAAAATTTCCAGGTAGGGCATAAATTTAGCCCTTTGCCTTATCACCTCTGTCCATAAGGTTACATCTCTTACCTCAACCAAGTCCCATTTGTTGACTATTAATATCGCCCCCTTGTAAGCCTGTTGAATATAGCCCAAGATATGGATATCTTGGGCAGTAATGCCCTCAACGGCATCAGTGAGCAATAAGGCAACGTCAGCTCGGTCAATAGCGCCCAAGGTGCGTGCCAAGCTATACCGCTCGATACCCGGTTCAATCCGCCCGCGCCGCCTTATCCCCGCTGTATCAATAAGAACTATGCTCTCACCGTCATAGCGGAAAACGGTATCTATTGAATCACGAGTTGTTCCAGGAATCTCATGAACAATGAGTCTTTCTTCTCCTAAAAGGGTGTTAGCCAGGAGTGACTTGCCTACATTAGGTCGCCCTACAATGGCGATTTTCATTAATTCTGGCTCTACAGAGACGGGGGGAAGGGGTGGTAAGCAAGCCGTAGCTTTCTCTAATAATTCATCAATTCCTCTGCCATGATAGGCACTAATCGGCATAGGCTCACCTATACCAAGCTCATAGAACTGGAGCACTTCACTTTGCTGCTTAGAGCTATCCACCTTATTCACCGCTAGCACTACTGGTTTCTGTGAGCGGCGTAATATATCAACTATTTCCTCATCAACTGGCATTACTCCTTCTTGAACATCCACCAAGAAGAGGATTGAATCGGCTTCAGCAATAGCTATCTCTACCTGCTCCTTAACCTTTTGCCTAATAGTAGACCCTGGCTCCGGCTCCAGCCCGCCAGAATCTACTACAGTTAATTCATGCCCTTCCCAGGAGATATCGGCGTAAATTCGGTCACGGGTTGTCCCTGGCAAGCCCTCAACAATAGCCCTCCTTTCACCAAGGAGGCGATTAAATAGGGTAGATTTACCCACATTAGGTCTACCTACAATAGCCACAATAGGTCTGGTCATGGTATCCCTTATGCGGTTTATTCACTTAGCAACTTCAACAAGATCGCCTTCTGAATATGCAATCGGTTCTCCGCTTGGTCGAAGACCACAGATTGAGGGTGGTCAAGAAGTCCTTCGGCAATCTCTTCTCCGTGGTGGGCTGGCAGGGGGTGCATGAACAGGGCATCCTTTTTAGCCAGCGACAGGAGTTGGGTGTCCACCTGATAGGTGGCAAAGGCAAGGCGACGAGCCTCTGCTTCAGCCTCCTGTCCCATGCTAGTCCATACGTCAGTATAGACGATATCAGCATTCTCTGCAGCGAGGCGAGGGTCTGAGGTAAGAAAGATATGAGTATTGCTCTGTAAAGCAAATTCTTGGGCATGACGTAGGACTTCCTCTTGAAGTTTATAAGCTGGCGGTGAAGCAATAGAAAAATCTACCCCCACCAAAGAGGTGGCTAAAAGCAAACTCCTGGCTACATTGTTGCTATCCCCAATAAAGGCCAATTTCAAGCCTTTGAGTTCCCCCTTTTTTTCGTAAATAGTGAGCAGGTCGCCTAATGCTTGGCAAGGGTGCTCATGGTCAGAAAGACCGTTTATCACCGGCACCTGAGCATATTGAGCCAGCAACTCCAAGGTTTGGTGGGAAAAGGTTCGAGCTACGATGCCATCCACATAGCGACTCAGTGTCCGGGCTACATCAGAAACCTTTTCCCTCTTTCCCAAGCCTACCTCATCAGGGGAAAGATAAAGGGTGTTTCCCCCTAGCTGCCACATGGCTACTTCAAAGCTTACTCGGGTACGAAGGGAGGGCTTTTCAAAGAGAAGAGCCAGAACCTTTCCCTTGAGGTAGGCTTTTCCTTCCCCTTGCTTTAAGCTGATAGCGTCTTCAATAAGATGCCAAATATCTTCAGCACCAAGGTCAGCTACTGAGAGTAAATTTCTTCTTGAAATTGCCAAGACTTGCCCTCTGTCTTTATCGCTGGTGCAATTACCATTTCAATCTGATGCATCTGGGCGATGGTGGCAGCACCGCAAACGCCCATGGCAGTGCGTAAAGCACCTATCAGGTTTTGAGTCCCGTCGCTAACTGAAGTGGGACCAAAAAGGATTTTCTCCAAGGGGGCACGAGCGCCTACTTTGATTCGTTTGCCTCGAGGCAATGCCGGGTGAGGGTTAGACATACCCCAATGGTAGCCCTTGCCCGGTGCCTCCTCAGCCTGGGCAAGGATAGCACCTAGCATTACAGCATCAGCGCCCGAAGCAAAAGCCTTACACAGGTCGCCTCCAGAATGGATACCACCATCAGTGATCACTGCTACATACCTCCCCGTTTCCCGAAAATATTCATCTCGGGCGGCAGCACAATCCATAGTAGCAGTCACCTGAGGGACTCCTATCCCCAGGACTTGCCTTGTGGTGCAGGTTGCCCCTGGACCAACACCAACAAGGACGCCAGAAATGCCTGTGCTCATCAATTCTAAAGCAGCGCTGTAGCTGACGCAGTTTCCTACCACAATAGGTAGAGAAATTGATTGGCATAACTCTGAGAAACTAAGCCCTGGGCTTTTGGAGAAATGGCGCGCAGTAGTGACAGTGGATTGAACCACCAATACATCCGCCCCTGCTTCAGCAACAAGAGGGGCAAACCTCTTGGTATTAGCTGGGGTAACTGAAGCAGCGCAAACTCCCCCTTTTTGCTTAATCCATTGAATACGCTCGCCAATGAGCTGCTCCTTTATTGGCTGGGAGTACACCCGTTGCAGCAAAGAGGTAACTTCCTCTTGGGGAGCTTGAGCAATTTCAGCTAAAATCTCCTCTGGGTTGCCATAGCGAGCTTGTATCCCCTCAAGGTTAAGCACTGCCAGCCCACCTAGCTTGCTAAATAAGACAGCAAATTGGGGGTCAACTACAGCATCCATGGCTGCAGCTAGGATAGGGAGAGAAAAGCTGAGGCTTCCCAGGTGGAAATCTGTGTTTGTCTGTTCAGGATTAATAGTGCTATCCCCGGGGACTATAGCCACTTCATCAAAGCCATAGGAACGCTGCATCTCTTTATATTTATGAACAGGCATCCTCTTTCTCCCCGGTCAATGGAATGTGGAATGGAAATATTATGTGCCCCAAAATATATCAAAGGGAAGTTGGAAAGTCAACATACGAAAAAAGAGACCGTTTAATAACAGTGAATGTCACTCTGAGCGAAGCGAAGAGTCTATAAGGAGATTCTTCGCCCATAGGGCTCAGAATGACAAAAAGCAAGGTTGTTAAACGACCTCGAAAAAAGATTAAAAGATTTTTGGGAAACTTGTATACTAAATTCGGTTAGAAAGAGTTATGTCTGTCCTTTATGTTGTAGCTACTCCTATTGGCAACTTGGAAGATATCACCCTTCGTGCCCTTCGTATCCTGAAAGAGGTAGGGCTTATCGCTGCTGAGGATACCCGCAAGACGAGGCATTTACTCGGTGTTTATGGAATCAAAACCCCCTTGACGAGCTACCATGAGCATAACAAAAAGGCTAAGCTAGGCTATCTGTTGAATTGCTTAGAGGAGAAAGATGTGGCCCTCGTTTCAGAAGCAGGGATGCCCGGGTTAAGTGATCCAGGATATGAGCTTATCGTAGCCGCTGCCCAGCGAGGTATCCCAGTAGTGCCTATCCCCGGTCCTTCGGTAGTGATTACCGCTTTAGTAGTCTCTGCACTGCCAACCCACCAGTTTACATATCTTGGCTTTCTTCCTCGAAAGAAAGGAGAAAGGATTCGTTTGCTGGAGTCCATCGCTTCTGAACCACGAACGATAGTAGCCCTTGAATCCCCTCACCGTTTGTTGACCACATTGAGCGACTTAGGTGAGGTTTTAGGGAATAGAAAGATAGCTATCGGTCGAGAGCTGACCAAGGTTCATGAAGAGGTCTTTCGAGGGACAGTAAGCGAGGCGTTAGAGCACTTCCAACAACCAAAGGGAGAATTCACTTTAGTTATTGAAGGGAGGAAGGGAGTAAAGAAGCCTGAATTGACTTCAGAGATAGAACAGGGGCTTCGTCATCTCTATTATCAAGGCGTTACTGCTAAGGAAGCAGTAGCCCGATTATCATTGACAACAGGCTTATCAAAAAAGGAACTCTACCGAGCTTGGCTGAAACTTAAAAGCTCTGAATAGGAGACTAGCCTGATGAGGGCAATTTGGTGAGATATTCCGCCTCTTCGAATCTGAACAGATAAAAATACCCGCAAAGATTTTCGCTATATATACATTGCAAACCTTGCCAACTTGCAAACTCTCTTCGACATGGTCTGCTGGCCTGTTCTTCCCAATCCTCAGAATCCCCCAAGGGTGTCAGCAGTGTTGTGCCCTCTGTGGGGTATGCAGTCTAGAAATTAATTACTTCCCAGACTTTCCTAAAGCATCTTTTGTAAAGCACGATGGTATTGCAGCAGATTCAATTTTGACCTGAAAGAC
>CAYWDP010000053.1:10387-13347 GCA_964457045.1 uncultured Dehalococcoidia bacterium | reverse complement strand
ACTATTCATAACCTGCGCTTTATCCTTAAGTTGATGGAGCAAATGAGGCAGGCTATCCTGGATGGCAGTTTTATTGCTCTGAAGGACTCTTTTCTGGCCGATTATCAAACAACCGATGAAGAGGCAAGGTTAACCCAGAAACAGAGGTGGTTACAGAGGTTTGGCTAATTCCCGGATGAAGGCAGTGGCACCCAGCACAGCAGCATTGTCACCTAGCTGACTAGGAACAATACGCACCCTCTGAGCTGGTAGCTGGAAGGCCCTCTCTGCCACTACCTGGCGGGCAGGATCGAGAAGCATATCGCCCATATGTGTCATCCCCCCGCCAACGATAATCATCTCGGGATTAAAGATATTGACCAGGTTCACCAACCCTATGCCTAAGTAAGTTGCTGCCTTGGAGATAATGGCCAAAGCCAAAGCATCCCCTTTTTGAGCCGCAGCAGTTACTGTCTGAGCGGTGATATTCTGGGCTTCTCCTTCAGCAAGTTTAGTGAGCATGGTCTTCGCCCCCCGGGCAATAAGCCTTTGGGCTTCTCTAGCTACCGCTGTGCCCGAGGCTAGGACCTCAAGGCAGCCGATATTGCCACAATTGCAGCGGGGACCATTGATATCAATGGTGGTATGCCCTATCTCCCCAGCGCTCCCTGAGACACCACTATATAGCTTGCCGTCGATGATAATCCCTCCACCAATGCCAGTGCTCACCGTGATATAGATCAGGTTATTCACACCCCTTCCGACACCAAAGTAATGCTCGCCCAGAGCAGCAGCACTGGCGTCATTAATAAGGAAGGCCTCTAGTCCTGTTGCCTTTTGCATTATCTCCTTTAAGGGGACATCACGCCAGCCGGGGAGGTTGGGGGAGGCGGTGACTATCCCTTTCTCTGGGTCTATAGCTCCAGCGGCGGCAACGACTATATTAGAGAAGGAGGAGCGTGGCAGATTTGCCTTGCTAGTGACGCTATCAATAGCAGCCAACATACGCCCGATGACTGCCTCTATCCCCTCTTCAGCTAAGGTGGGAATATACTCTCGAGCAATAATTTCCCCTTTGGGGGAGACCAAGGCAGCGACGATCTTGGTACCACCTAGGTCTATTGCCAGGAGGGGATTGTCCTTGGTTAGTTCTGTCATTGGCTTGCTGTATTATAAATGGTAAAGGCTGTGGTATCAATTTTAAGAAATTGAGGTAGCTTGCACAGGCTTGGCGACTACTATCTTCATTGGGGCTAATCTCCAAAGCAGGAGCTCTTCCCTTTTTACTATTTCATACCCTGCCTCTTTTATGGATTGTTCAACGTAAATCGGTCTACAGCTAGCATACTTGGGAATTTTCTGATGGACCCACTCATAGAACCTTAAGAACCTTGAATTTTCCCGACCTTCTCTGGAAAGGCTAGCAACCACAAGTCTTCCCACAGGTTTCAATACCCTCTTGATTTCCTGAAGGACTATCGGAATGTCAGGTGTATTAAAAAGTTCTAAGGTTTCAGCCATGTAAACAGCGTCAAACATATTGGCTTCGTAAGGCATATTTCTGGCATCCCCTTGGTGTAATTCCACCCTGTTCAAAAGTGCTGCTTTCTTAAGTCTTTCTCTAGCCAGTTCTACCATTTCTGGAGTCAGGTCAATTCCATAAGCTTTACCTGTTTCCCCAACAGATTTGGCTATTTCAACTAGAGCGTAACCTGTTCCAAAGCCAACCTCAAGAACTTGGTCCCCCTTCTGAACAGCAAGGAGTTGTAACCCTCTTTTCCTGAGTCCCTTTTCGAATCTTCCTTCGAAGATAGGATACAATTTGCTTATTTTGGCATAACTCCTTTTGATCTCTTCCGGAGTTGCTGGCACTCTCAGTATCTGCCTCTCCTTGTTGGTCATCTTGTTCACCCCCCAAAGCACCTCCAGTAACCTTTGAGATTTTCCTTAACCTCCTTTACCACCTTTCTTGTCTCTTCCAGTTTATAATCCGTTTTGAGGGAGAACAAAAAGGGTTCTTCAAGCTCAATATCGAACCTAGCCAAGCCAGAGATTAAGGCAAGCCAGCCATAGGGCAGAACCCTGGGGTTATATCCACTTCCGGGAAGATCAACCACCTTTCCATCACATACCTTGCCAGCTACCTCTCTTACCTTGCTCCCAATCATCCTGAAGCCATTGAGGCTGAGACCCAAATTGGTCAGCTCGTCAGCAAAGTGAGGGTCAGAGCCCCCGTTCCTGATAATTATCTGAGGACTGAATTCCTCAGCCAGCGGAGCGAATATCTCATCCAGTACGTGTTCATAGGCAGCATCGGAGGCCCCAGGGGGGAGGGGCACATTTGCTGTATAGCCTTTACCTTCTCCTGCCCCGATTTCATGAGAAAAGCCGGTTCCCGGATAGAGAGTTCGGGGGTCTTGGTGGAGGTCGATGAACAATACCCTCGAGTCCTGGTAGAAGATTTGGCAGGTTCCATCCCCAGCGTGAGCATCGGTATCAAGGACCAGAATCCTCTCCAAGCCGTATTTCTGAATCAGATTTCTGACACATATAGCCACATCATTATAAATGCAGAATCCTGCTCCGTAGTTTTCTCTGGCATGATGCATTCCTCCCCCCACCCCAACGGCACAGGCGAATCTTCCTTCCCAAACAAGCTCCCCGGCCATCAGCGAAGCTCCAGCGATGAGCCTAGCAGCCTTCCCGATCCCGGGCTGGAAAGGCGTATCTGGACTGAGGAACCTGTAGCTAGGGAGCCAGATCCCTTTGGAGTTGCTTTCTAAGAAGTCGACATAACTTCTATCATGAACAAGAAGGAGCTCTTCATCGCTGGCATACCTGGGCTCGACCACTTCGAAATCGCTTACTCTTTCCTTGAGCAACCTCATAAAATTAGCATATCTATTGCCCCTGAAGGGATGCCCGGGACCAAAATCGTAGCTTTTCATTGGCTCACTATATACTATGGCAATCGTCATCTT
>CAYWDP010000053.1:0-10287 GCA_964457045.1 uncultured Dehalococcoidia bacterium | reverse complement strand
GCAGGATAGACCTTAATAGGAAAGTCACTCACTTGACTTTGATTTGAATCAGGATATCTCCTGGCTGACCATCGGTTACTTGGCGGGCATGGCTTAATTTGACAGTGCTGCCAGTTTTCACCCCGGGAGGAATCTTTACCTCCAATCTCTTTCCTTTCCTGGTCAATACCTTTCTTGTTCCTCGAGAGGCTTCATCCTTGTTGATCGCCAGCTCATAGCGAACATCTTGCTTTCGAGCCCTTTTGGGTTGGGCAAATATTTCTTCAAGATTGATTCTTCCCCCAGGCCAAGTCTCAAACCTTATTCTTCCTCTTCTTCCTGGTCCGCCGAAGGTCTTGAAAGAGAAGGAGGAGCCTCTACCTCTCAAGAAGTCGCCAAAGACATTGTCCAGGAAGTCGAAGCCGAGACCAGCTCCACCGAAGTCCTTCATCAAATCTTCAAAGGTGGTTCTGGTATAAGAACTGCCGAAGATATCACCAATATCGCCAACTGTCCCAAATTGGTCATATTGCTGTCTTTTTTGCGGATCGCCCAAAACCCCGTAGGCCTCATTTATCTCCTTGAACTTTTCGTTGGCCCATTTTTCCTTCCCTTGGTTGCGATCTGGATGATATTGCATCGCCAGTTTTCTATAGGCTTTTTTGATATCTTCATTTGAGGCATTTCTTGGTACCCCTAGAATTTGATAGTAATCCTTAGCCATCGCCCTGTTGCACTAACTAAATTCCCATCCCTATCATAAGTATAACACACTGGCTACAGCGGTCTAATTTGCTGGTTCTGCCCGAGATCGGCGATTGTTGCCCTTTTCATAGGCGAGTGCTCTGTCACTCACCGTCCGTGTGGCGGAGGTAGAGCCTCTATCCTATAGTTAGAGGATTTCAATCGCTATTTTTGGGTTGTTCACGTGGACCTTTACCTTAGATGGCGTCAGGGGATAAAATTTAAACTATGAGCGAGCCACAAAAGCTTCATGGTAAGTAAGTAGGGTGGGTAAAGCGGAGCGAAACCCACCGCTTCAGCTGATGTTGGTGGGTTGCGTTTCACTGCACCCACCCTACGGCCTCTTGAAAGAGGAGGTGAAGTGGAGGAGTAGGCAGATTCACCGGTCTATTATGGGAGAAACTTCCTCTGACGGGGAGCTCTCAAAGGTGTTTCCCCTCAGGATAAGTATTAGAAGAACTAGCAGGAATTTTAAGGAATTTGTCTACTCCCTTATGGAAAAAGATGCCATAGAGTGGCTTAACACCCTTGTCTTAGACGAGCTGACAAGTCTATTGGAGAAGGCAATGCCGTCGATGTAGGGTGAGTCTGTTCATCCGATGTTCATTACTCTGCCGGTGCTTGTGGCTACAACCTCACCTCGTTGATTCTTGGTGGTTGACTTGAAAGAAATCAGTAATCGTTTGCCTCTCTCACTGGACTTGTCTTCGACGTTATAAAGCTCATTGACAATGGTGATTGTATCGCCAGGTTTGATGGGCTTGAAGCACTCCAATTCCAGTCCAGCATCCACTATCCCTGGATAAGGCCATGCCGGCGTCATAGCCCCCTCACCCATAAACATCGCCGCAGCCAGCAAACCCGGCGGCATGACCTCTTTCCACTTCGGGTTGTTGTCTCCTATAGCATCACAGAAACGGCGAAGCATACTCTTGTCGATCTCATAGGTTGTTGGGTTGCCTTTTCGTCCTATGGCGGCTTTCAGTTCCTCTATGCTGCTCATGTGCTGTGCCTCCTTAATTGGAATTCAGCGCCTTGGGTAATCCCAAGGCGCCTATACTGAATAAAGTTACCATGCCTTGCTGACAATGCAAGCAGCATTGTTTCCGGCATACCCGTAAGTTTGGGCCAGCCCTACCTTAAGGTCCTTCTTCACCTGTCGCTGGCCGGCTTCGCCTCGCAGTTGCTTCACCAGCTCATATATTTGGAAAAGCCCCTGGGCTACCACAGCCTCGCCAGAGGCACCCAGCCCACCACTGGGACAGACCGGAAGCTTGCCATCTACGGGATCAACCTCGCCCTTCCTGAGCATCTTCTCAGCCTCTCCATCTTGTGCCTGCAGGATACAATCCAGGTAGGCGACGTAATGCCATGAGCTGTTGTCTGGCAGTTCTATTATATCTACGTCCTCTGGTTTCCTGCCCGACATCTTGTAGGCGGCAGCGATTGCGTTTCTGCTCTCGGTCAGAATTCCGACACCCGGTCTGGGGTATGTGCTCAAGTATGTCAATGGTATGGTGTTATCGCCGAATGTCGGGCTTCCGATGACGGTCGCGTCCACCAATACCGGCTTATCGGTGTACTTCTTGGCTTTGTCAAGGGAACACATTATGACAGCCCCTGCTCCGTCACTGGTGGCACAAATCTCCAACAGGTGCAGAGGAGCACATACCATGGGTGATTCAAGGACCTGTTCCTTGCTGAAGGCCTTTTTGTATCTTGTCTTCAGGTTGTAAGGGGCAGGCTTGCTGGTTAACACCTTGACCATGGCCAGGTCGTCGTCCGTTGTGCCTATATCATGCATTCTCCTCTGACATTCCATGGCCCAGTAAGCAGGATTGGTCTCCCCGGTCATGACGTACCGTATGTAATCCAGGTCGAATTGAGAATCCTCCGACTGTGGTCTGAAGAAGCCTCCCGCCGATTTATCTGCTGCCACCGCGATGGAGGTATCATATAACCCGCTGGCAACTGCCAGGTATGCCTCCCTGAAAATAGCCCCGCCGGTAGCGCAGGCATTAGCACAACTAGTAATAGGTATTCCAATTCCACCCATGGCAGACGAGATAGCGGTACCGCTTAGTATGCCAAACATACCCTCTCTCTGGGAAACCCAGAGGTAGCCGCCAGCGGCCATTGATTCAACCTCACGCCATTCCATCTTGGCGTTTGCCAGAGCCTCGGTTATGGCCTCTACAGCCATTTCAGGCATGGACTTCTCCGCAAATACGCCCCACGGATGAAGTCCTATACCTACTATTGCCACCTCCCTGAATTTCTTCATGCTCCTCTCCTTGGTTGTATTTTTTGGTATAACGCCAAGACTTGTTAGCCTACGGGCTTCCACATCCAGGTTATATACTCGCTCTCGTCGTCCTCATACAGCTTTCCCGCTGTCATTTCGACTGGCATGCCTATTTTCACGTTATCGGTAGTAGTCAGTATGCCCAGGACCCTTAGGCCTTCCTTGGTATCTATCATCCCTATGCCATAGGGCTCGAAGGGTTCCTTTTTGAAAGGCGCCGGTGGAGCATAGATCTGAGTGGTAAAGCTCCACAGCGTCCCACTATTGCTCAGCTTTATCACTTCCACATTCTCTCTTACCTTTTCGCAATCGGGGTTGGCGCAGAAGGCGGCTTTAGGAAAAGTCACTGTCCCGCACTTCTTGCACCTACTGGCTATAAGCTGTGGCTTATCGGAGGGCCAGGTGAAAAGCCCCTCGATTATGGGCACCTGTTTCTTAGCAGGCATTTAAAATGAACCTCCTTTCTTCAAAGTCCAATTTCTTGAGCTACAAATCGACGTTGAAACTGAGCATCACCGAAGGCAAACTCGGATGCCTTGGCTCGCTTGGAGTAAAGGGGCAGGTCATGATCTTCGCAGAAGCCGATAGCCCCGTGGGACTGGTGAGCCAAATCTGAGATTCGCCTGTAAGCCTCGCTGGCCCATGCCTTGGCTATGGCAGCCTCTTTGCCAAAGGGCAGACCCTCGTTGACCTTCCAAGCGGCCAGATAGGTGATATACCTTATCCCCTCAAGATCAATCATCATATTGGCACAGTGGTGTTGAATTGCTTGCAGACTACCAATTGGGTGATCGAACTGGACCCTTTCTTTGACGAAGTCGACGGTCATATCTATAACCTGCTGAGCACCACCCAACATTTCAGCACACTTGGCCACTGCAGCTACTTGCAGCAATCTCTTAAGGTATTCCCCGCCTCTATGAGGCTGGCCTAGAATGCTGCTTTCGGGAACCCTCACCCCCTTGAAAATCACCTGGCATTGTTTGTCGCCAGCTATGGTCTCCAGTAAGGTGCAAGTCAGGTTGGGACTTTTCGCTTCGGTCAGGAACAAGGTAACTCCTTCGTGACCAGTGCTGTCTTTGCTCCTGGAAGCACATACTATGAGGTCGGCTACATGGGCATTCTCCACAAAGAGCTTGGTACCATCAATAACGTATTCCTTACCTTCCGCTACAGCCTGGCACTGGAGGGCATCAACTTCATAACCAACATCCGGTTCACTCACAGCCAGGGTCGATATCAGTTCCCCTTGAGCTATCTTGGGAAGTAATTCTTTCTTCTGTTGCTCGTTTCCCGCTTCCAAAATTGCCAGGGTACCTATCAGAGAGGAGAAGAAGGGCCCGGGCAAGCATGCCCTTCCCATCTCCTCAACGAGCGCCGCAATATCCAGGAAGCTGCCCCCTATTCCTCCATACTCTTCGGGGATAATAAGTCCCATCCATCCCAGCTCTGCCATCTTTTTCCACAATTCGGCAGTGTACCCCTTCTCGTCCTTAATCATCTCTCTCACTGAATCCCTAGGGCACTCGGTGGCCAGGAAATCACGAGCTATCTTCCGCAGCATTTCTTGTTCTTCAGTAAAGGAAAAATCCATGCCTCTATCCCTTTCCTTCTAGCTTCTGGGCAAGCCCAAGCCTCTAAGGGCTATGGTTGTCCTCTGTATTTCCGAGGTGCCACCGGCAAGGGTTAGACCCCTGTTGAAAGTGTATAGGAAGGTGAATCTTTTTCTCAAGGAGGCCCATTTAGACTTCCCTCTCAGTTGTACCTGTGGCCCCAGGATTTGTAACCCCACGTTGGCAATACGCTGACCCAGTTCATCGGCAAAGGTCTTGACTACGGAAGACTCCCAACTTATGCTATCCCCCTTATTGAGTAGCCAGGCAGCCTTGTAGTTAATCATGCGACACACCTCAAGCTCAACAGCTATTTCAGCCAGCATGTCGCGGATCACCTGGTTCTCCTTCAAGTTCTGTCCGTCATATTTGCTTTGGTTAACATATTCCACCAGCTCTTCCAGGTCTTTCTTGCTCCCGGCGTGTCTCAAGCATCTGCCCCAGAATCTATCTCCTTCCAGGCATTCAAACACCAGAGGCAGCCCCCGATTCTCCTCACCAAGAAGACAGCTCTTAGGAACCCGAACGTCCTCAAGAAATATCTCATTGAAAGACTCAGCACCGGACATGTCTATTATCGGGTTCACCGTTACACCGGGACTTCTCACATCCACCAGGAAGGTACTCAGCCCTCTCGACTTTGGGGCTTCGGGATCCGTTCTAGCCAAAATCAGACACCACTCCGCTAGGTGAGCCCCGGTAGGCCATATCTTCTGCCCATTGAGGATGTAATCGTTGTCATCCTTTACCGCCCGGGTCGCTGTGTTTAGCAAGTCAGAACCTGCCCCCGGCTCGCTCAGGCCGGTAGACCATAGTATCTCTGCTCTTGCCATCTTGGGGAGAAAATCTTTCTTCTGCTCCTCGGTACCATAGCGGACGATGCCTGCTCCCACAGCATCGCCAAACAAGTGCCCATATTGAGGTGCTCTATGATAAGCCAGCTCTTCTGCAGCGACAAACCGCTCCATGATCGAGCGTCCCAGCCCGCCATACTCTTTGGGCCAGGCTATTGCCAGCCATCCCTTTTCCCCTAAGCGGCGCGTAAAAGCACGAGACCATCCCCCAAAACCATAACCCTCGTCTTCGATTTCACACGGAAAGTTTTCTGGTGGCTCTTCGTGGCAAAACTGGCGAACCTCTTCCCGAAGCTTCTCTTCCTGCTCAGAAAACCGGAAATCCATTACCCCTTTGACCCTGCTTTCAGAGGAGGCATCATTGCCACATTTTCAACGGCTATTTTGACAACAGATCGGACCTCCATTTTCAGGGGTGCAAATTGGGCTTTGAAGGAGTCGACCAAGTCGCCGGACTCAAGTATCTCTGCCTTTCCACTAATTCGGCATCCTCCCCAGGTATCTGGATCAAAGACCAAGACCGCTACCTGCGGGTTCTCTTTGAGGTTGGCAATAGTATTGGGCGAGGCCATCTCCGCAAAGGCAACGTGCTCATCGTCAAGCACCCGAAAGGACCCCTTAGGCGAGACATTTGGTTTCCCTTTTTTGCTTGCTGTAGCTACAAGCGCCGGGATAACTTCTTTTATCATTTTCTTAGCTTCTTCTGATAGCTTTGCCATGTCTTACCCCCTTCGGGGTGAATTTTAGCATTTACTACTTTGAAAGGCAAATTGAAGGCTATGAGGTTGAGGTAATGAAAACGCTATGCAGTCATCCCTGCTCCTGGGATAGCTTCAAAAACCCGTGCCTACCTTTGAATCTTATGAGAATTGTTAGTCGTGCTCTCAGTTATAGAAATTGCCCAGTGAGGCAAATTAAAGTTAAAATACAGCAGTTTGAACTACAGAGTCTAAAGTGACACAATTCCAAGCTGAGCCAGGGGTAATGGAGACCCGAATTGAAGGGGTGACAAAATACATTGTTGGTAGTATTCGCATATACCAAATTAGGGTAGAGAGCTTTCCAAACCATGTTACCAATATGTATTTGATCTTAGATGGTCAAGCAAGCTTAGTAGATTTAGCCTTTGATGGAGAGAAAGCAAGGACTGACCTGGAAAAAGGCTTTGCCATCATAAGTAAGGATTTCAAGGAAAGCGTGGGGATAGAGGATGTGAGTAATATTATCATTACCCATGGGCACAGAGACCATTTTGGAATGCTGGAATATGAGAAGCTGAAGGGCAAAAGGGTATATGTTCACCAATTGGAAAGTGGCGTAATAGAAAATTACCCCAGAGAGTACTTTGATTGGAGAGGGAAGCTGCTAAGGATGGCAAGAGAAGCAGGCTACGATGTCAGGGTGGAGGGTTTGCGCCTAGATGATGAATTTCTTGTCCAACCTACCGACTACGAGATAGTAGAAGTGAGGGATGGACATAAGATTGTCAATGGCTATGTAGTCTACCATACTCCAGGGCATTCTCCGGGACATATTTGCCTTAAGGTCGGCTCTGTTCTCTTTTTGGGGGATCATATTCTTTCCTTCACTACCCCGCATCAAGTTCCCCAAAGCAATTGGGGTGGGGTGGGTCTAGAAACTTACCTTAGCTCACTTAGGAAAGTAGCTAATTTGGGAGTGGAGCTGGGCTTGCCTGGACATGAGGATACTGTCTACTCGGTGAAAGCCAGAGCGGAGGAGATAGAGGCGTTTCATTATCAACGCCTGGAAGAGCTTATTGAGCTGTGTCAGGAGGAAAAGAGTCTTTTGCAGCTTACCGATGAATATTATCAACGCCATCCAGAGTTTATCCAGACTCCATATTTTGAGGAATTGGTGGAGGATGAAAAGCTTTATGCCCTGGAAGAGATAAAGGCTCACGTGGAGTATTTGCTGGAAAACGATAGAATGATGGTAACCAGGATTGAGAACGGGGTAACAGAATACCGCTCTCGAGATGAGGATGTTGCGCAATAAGGCAAAGTCGTTGCTGTCTTGGGGTCGTGCCCGTCCCTTAAAGACGCTGATCCTCTTGGTGGCGATTGAATTTTTTGTTCTGCTCTGCCTCCTCGGTATCTTCCTCTGGCTGGCGTTGACCAGATAGTAGACGTTTTGACTCTGGGACAGACGAATACCTAGGGAAGCCTTACCTCGTTGATGTCCTCCAGGTTCTCCAGGCTGTTCATTTTTATCTTGGCATCGGAGACGGTGTAGAGAACGTCTCCTATGTAAAGGGACCTCTTCACTGAGTGGTCAGAGAAAAAGTAGTAGCCACTTTTCCTCAGCTCAGTGTCATCCTCTTGGTGGGTGATTCTCCCTCTAAGCTCGAGCCCTTCATCTAAGGATATGTCAAATACGTAAGCACCCTGCCAGACATAGTCGCCATATTCATAGGGAGGAACCCCATATGGGTATTTCTCCTCATCTATCTCTGCCACCAGAACAGGTATCACCAGGAGGTTCTTCGACTCATCAAACAGAAGTGCTTTGTGGTCACTCAGAACCGGTGAATCTGTTCCCCTGTCACCGATCTCATACTTGGCAATCTCTTTGGGCTTGGCCACATCGCTGACATCAAAGAGAGATATCTTCACCCCTTGGTACCAGGCAAAGTCCCCCTCCTCTGCCGCTACAGCTTCCTTGCCTATGCCTAGGACATGGTTCTCGCCGTAGGGGTGCAGATAGTCCGAATAGCCGGTTATCTTCAACTGGCCCAGAACCTCAGGGTTATAGGGGTCCTTCAAATCTATCACAAATAGGGGGTCGACTTTCTTAAAGGTTACCAGATAGCATCTGTCGCCCATAAACCTGGCTGAGTAAATCTGCTCCCCTGGAGCCAGGCCTTCCAGTCTTGCCACGACATCTAGATTCACATCGAGGACATATAAGTTATTCTGAGAGGTTGCTTCCTCCCAGCTTCTGACGATATTGTTTATCGTGGTGGCTATCCTGAAGTAACCCTGGTACTCGTTCATGGAGAACTGATTCAACACCCTGCCCGGGACTTCGCCGCTACCATCATACTGTATCTCACCGTCTTCTATGTGAATCCTGTGAATAGCGGTCTTTTCAGAAGCGCTGGCAGCCGCTCCCCACTCTGAAAAGGTGATGTAGATGTTATTCAGGGAGACATACATGTTGCTGGTCGCTCCCAGCAGAATTGTTTCGTAGGCTGGCTCCTGGTCATCCCTCTGGGTGTTTATGGCCACAATGGTGGTGAAGGCATAGGAGTAGTCAGAGATATCAGAGTAGTAGATCTCCGTGGCGGGTATTTCCTTAATCCCGTCGTCAAAACAGATCTCTGGAAGCCTCACCTCATCGTCGCGGCCGTAAACTGGTTCATTTATGACTGCATAGATGTAATCACCTATCATCCGCGAGCCAAAATATTGACCGTCCACGGAGACCTCCCTCTTCAGGACAGGGTTTTCTCTATCTGAGACATCATATACTTTGATGGAGGTCTGGGGTACCTCTGGCATAGTAGGTGATCCTCCCTCAGGTTCGTATCGCACAACCAGTTCACCCCAGTTTTGATGTAGTACCACCAGTTTATCGCCGTTTATGAATATTCCTTGTGGTCTCTCGTCCAGCTCTATTTCAGAGAGAACTAGAGCCTCTTCAGGGGGATACGCCTTGACGATAATAACCTTATTCTCTGAAACGAGGTAAATATACTCCCCATCGGTCTTTATAATATCTGCCTCGTCCACTCCTTCAACTTGGATGTTCGTCGTCGAATAGTCTGCAGAGATACCACCGGTGATAGTGGCAAGATCGCCCATCGTTACAGAAGCCGACACCTCGAACATGACTATTCCACTGCCCCTTAGGGGAGGGTAAGGCTCCATGTTTTTCTTCACAAATTCCTTCAGCTCCTCATAAGAAGAGAACCTGCTCAATTCGCTCTGTCCCGTTCCCCAAGAAAGAAACTCTCTGAATCTGGTTTCTCTTACTTCCCCCGATCTACCACTAGCGCACTGTAGCATTGTCAAAAGCCCCCCGATTAACAGGAAGCAAACAAGTGCCATGACAATTTTGCCTCTCATTCTTGTTGCACCTCCATCAAATTCCGAGATTTTGCTCTTTTACTTATTATGACGAAATTGATTAGGAAAAAGTTCCCTTTGCCTGGGATGATTATGCGCTAGAAGAAAGTCTTGCGTAGGGGAGGGGCTTGTCCCCCTCCCACTGCGGGAGACCACAAGGCTCTCCCCTACTGAGCAATTTGGTCAACTTTTGGTTGACGTACTAGAACATGTGTGCTACCATGGGATGGGAGGTTTTTATGAAGCTGCTCAAGGTAGCTATCGAGAACCAGAGGTGGGATGTGGCTGCCCATGCCTTGGTTATAGGTATGCTGAAAGCGAAGCAAAACACGGCTCAGACGGCAAGCAATGGCAAGAAGAAGCCCTCCAAAGCAAGATCAAAGCGCTGCTAAGCATGACTTCTACGCTAAAGCCCTGGACGAAGCGGAAAGGATAGAACTTGAAGAGGCAGCCACTATCGAAGGGCTAAACGATGAGATCGCTATCCTCAGGCTTAAGCTTCGCCAGCTCCTGGAACAATACCCAGAGCGAGTTGACCTCCAGATGCGAGCAGCCAACACCTTGGCCCGCCTCATCCGCACCAGGTATAACATCACTGCGGAACAGAAGAAAAACCTGAGAGAAGCTATTGCCCGGGTCCTCCGGGATGTAGCTCTACCTCTGGGGATTAAATTCCTACCATAAAGATTCAAGGTTCAAAATCA
>CAYWDP010000052.1:0-13373 GCA_964457045.1 uncultured Dehalococcoidia bacterium | reverse complement strand
CACGAGACCCCCAGACGCCCATTGTCATTCCCGCCGGCGAGCCCATCGTAATCGGCGTTTCGGCGGCGCTAACTGGGCCTACTGCCTCACTAGGGCTGGATACCCGTGACGCCGTGGTGGTAGGCATAGAGCGATGGAAAGCAGCGAACGGCGACCAGATCGGCGGTCATGACATCATAGTGTACGTCGAGGACGACGGTTGCTACGAGGCCAATGTCACCCTCCTCGCTGCGCAACGGATGCTCAGCCAGGAGGGCCTAGTGGGCGTGATCGGCCCAATGTGCAGCGCCGGAGCATTGGCTGCGATTCCGGTCTACGCAGAAGCCGGAGTAGTCATGATCTCTGGCACCGTCACCGCCACTAATGTAACACTGACGCAGCCGGAGCCAAATTTCTTCTTTCGCACCGCCTACACCAATGCAGCGGAGGGTATCCTCCAGGCCCGCTACGTCGTCTCTCAACTGAAAGCAGCGACGGTCTACATAATCGACGACAGTGAGACCTACGGCATCGATCTGGCAAATGCCGCGCAGGAGACCTTGGAGGAGAGCGGTCGCCAAGTCACCCGCGAGCATATAGTGCCAGGAGCAGTTGACTTCAGCCAGCTAGCCGCCCAAATCGCAGCCGATAACCCAGACGTGGTCATCTTTGAAGGGTACAACCCGGAGGGCGCGCTCCTCTATCGCCAGCTCCGCGACGCGGGCTATGACGGTCCGTTCGTGGGCTCAGACGGCATCGCGTCGGTGTCGGACTTCATCGAGCCGTTGGGCGAGGAGGCAGAGGGCGTGGTGTTCGCTGGCGGCATCCCTATGCTACCAGAGAAGTTCCTCACCGATTACACCCAGATCACCAGCCACGAGCCGACCATTCCCTTCACAGGGCACCTAGCCGACGCCGTGCACATCCTGCTTGACGCTGTAGCCGAGGTCGCCGTGGAGCAGGACGGATCGCTGGTGATTGACCCGCTGGAACTCCTCGAAGCGGTGCGTAATCCGAAACTGCTGGTCGGGGTCTCTGGCATAATCGCCTTCGACGAAAACGGCGACCGGGTGGGCAATGCTGAAACCATCGGCCTAGCGATTTCCGAGATCAAAGGCGGCAAGTTCGTCATCTTCCAATTCTAGCAGCCAAGTTACTCTAGGGTATGTGCTAGCAATGACACAATATGGCAAGTTAGCAGAAGAAGTGAGAGTTATGCTTATGGAAACCTTCGCTGGAGCTGGCCTGTTAGGGATTGCGCGGATAGAGAGGCACCTTCTAGGCATGGGCGCCAATATTTCTTTTCGGCGTGCTTTTTGGTCTAGCAGTAGTTAGGAGAAGCCATGAGGCAGGAAGACCAAACCGCAGGTCCCCAGTTCTTCACCGGCTACATAACGGGCTGGGTGCGTCGCCATCGCCTCCTGGTGCTCCTGGGGTGGCTGCTTATTGCCATTCTCTTCATTGGGACTTGTGCCGCTGTCGGCCCCAATGAGGAGTTCGAGTATACGGGGCAGGGTGAGTCTGCCGAAGCGGCCCAGCTGTTCTTTGACCGCTTCGACATTGAGGAGAGCCCGCTCTCCGAGACCATCGTGTTCTCGCACCCTACGCTGACCGTCGACGATCCGGAGTACCAGGAAACGGTGCAGGGACTGATGGGCGACCTGAAGGATCTGCGCCGCCTGGAAACCGAAACCATCGGCGGGACTGAGGTAGTGTCCAGCTACCGCGTCTTCATCAGCACCTTCAGCCATTACGACATCGGGCTGCCGCGCGACGTCTCGCCGATGGTAGCGCAGAACGAGACTGGCGGTGACGTCACCTTTGCGATTGCGGAGTACGCCGGCGACTTCTCCGACGTCGAGGCCAAGGTCGACACAATCACCGAGGCGGTCGCCGCAGCAGCAGAAGAGTCCGACTTCGAGATCCTGATCGGCGGCGGCGCCACCATCAACAAGCAAATAGGCGATGTGGTCGATGAGGACTTCGGCTTAATCTCCATGATCAGCACTCCCTTGGGGCTGCTCATCCTGCTTGCAGCTCTGGGTGGGCTGGTTGCCGCCGGCGTGCCCATCCTCATTGCCTATCTTGGCGTGTTGATGGCCGCGGGCGCTGTGAGTATAGTCAGCTACGCGGTGCCCATGATGGAAGTCTGGATTCAGGTCGTCTTATTTATGGGGTTGGCGGCCGGTATCGACTATATGCTGTTCCTTCTCACTCGGTTCCGCCGCGAACGGGAACAGGGGTTGGAGACCAACGCCGCTGCCATGACCGCGAGTCACACATCCGGGAAAGGCGTGTTCATCGCAGCGGCCACCACGATTCTAGCCCTCACCGGCATGTTCCTCGTGGGTGACCCAACATTTAGCAGCCTCGGGATGGCCGCTGTGCTGTCGATCATCGTGGCGTTACTGGTAGCGCTCACTCTCACGCCAGCCCTACTGGGTGATTGGCTTAGCCGCTTGAACATTCCGAAGATCGGCCGCCGCTTCAACATCGCCCAGGCCGGTCGTTTGAACCCGCTGGCCGGCCTGGTAGTGCAGAGCTCAGTGAAACACTGGTGGATCATTGGCACGCTGGTGTTTGCCGCCATGCTGGCCTTGGGATACTTCACATTTACTTTGAACCTGGGCTTCAACGGTGCTCGCGCCTTGCACGACGATGTCAATGCCAAGGCCGCAATTCTTGAGCTGGAGGAAAGCTTCACCATTGGCCTCCTCTCGCCAGCAAAAGTAGTCATAGACCCAGGCGAGCATAACAACATCTTCGCCACCGACGTGCAGGGGAAGATAGAACACCTCATCGAATTGGTCAGGGCAGAGAACGAGCGTGCCGCCGCAGCCGGCGAGCACGTGCCCTTCGCAGAGCCGATCACCACCAGTATCAACCGGGGCGGCGATACTGAGTTGATTGAGATCCCCATAAACGCCGACACCGGCGACCAGGAGGCGCTCGATGCCGTCAGTCTACTGCGCGGAGAACTGATCCCTGAAGCATTCCCGGACGAATCTGTGCGGGCGCTGGTGGCCGGTGACACGGCTGGCAGCGCCGACTACGAGGATAACATCGCTGCCAGGACACCCTTCGTGATCGCCTTCGTGGTACTGACAGCCTTCCTGGTCCTGGTGGTAATGTACCGCTCACTTGTCATTCCATTGATCGCGGTCATCTTGAACCTCGTCGCCGTCGGTGCTGCGTACGGGCTGCTGGTGCTCGTCTTCCAGGAAGGATACGCACTCGAAGGCCTGCTGCAGTTTGAAGCCACCGGGATTGTAGAGGTCTGGATACCGCTCTTCGTCTTCTCGATCACGTTCGGAATAGCGATGGACTACCTGACATTCGCCATTGGCCGCGTGCAGGAACTCCACTACCGCGGCTGGAGCACCAGAGATGCTATCGTCGAAGGCGTGCGCGGGAGCTTCGGCGTTGTGTTCAGCGCGGCGGCCATCATGATCGCCGTAGCGGCAGCGATGCTCCCGACCCGCTTCTTGGCAATGAAGCAAATGGGCTTCGCGCTGGCGCTTGCCGTTCTGTTCGAGGCAACATTGGTCCTGCTGGTGCTGCTGCCAGCGATGATGCGCCTGGCCGGCGACCGCTTGTGGTACCTGCCGAGCTGGCTCAACTGGATTCCAGGCGGCCCGAAACCAATACCTGCGCCAATGCCGGAGCCAACACCTATGCCGACGCCAGAGCCTACACCAAGGCCTCCACCGGAGGAAGACCAATGAGAGCATTCCGGCCAAGGTACCTGCTGGGGTTGCTTCTGGCTCTCACCGTAGTCCTGCCTGCTTGTGGTGGCGAAGCTGAACCTACACCTAGTCCGAGCATTGGAACGGTGAGCGTGATCCATCAGTGGGTGTCCGGAGGAGAACCGGAGAGCTTCCGGGCTGTGGTATCCCTCTGGGAGAACCTCACCGGCGGCAAGGTGGTGGACGTTGGGACTCGAGACATCCTCGATATCCTGACTATCCGGGTCGCCGGCGGTAACCCACCGGACATGGCCGTTTTGGCCGCTCCTGGCACGATGGAAGAGTTCGCTAGAGACGGCAAGCTGGTGGCCCTGAACTCTTTCCTGGACATGGACAAAATTAAGAATGAGTACTCCCAGACATGGATCGATATGTGCACCGTGGAGGGCAAGCTCTACGCCATCCCCTACAAGGCGGCCAATAAAGCCACCGTCTGGTACAATCCCAAGGTGTTTCAAGCTAACGGCCTCGAGGTGCCTGAGACTTGGGAGGAGATGATCGCTCTCTCCGACCAGCTCGTTGCCTCGGGATTGAGTCCCTGGTCCATCGGGGTGGAGAGCGGGGGTACCAGTGGCTGGCCGGGCACCGACTGGATCGGTCAGATTCTGCTGTCTGAGTCGGGGCCAGAGGTCTACGACCAGTGGGTCAACCATGAGATTCCCTGGACCGACTCCCGGGTCAAGTCCGCCTGGGAGAAGTTCGGCCAGATCGCCCTGACGCCCGGCTATGCGCACGGCGGTGCCGATTTTGTCCTCTCCACTAACTTTGTGTCCGCCTCCTATCTCCCCTTCAAGTCACCCCCCGAAGCAGCGATGTACTTCCTGGGGAGCTTCGCCCAGGGCTTTATTGAGAGCCAGTTCCCGAATCTGGTGATAGAGGAAGACTACTCCTTCTTCCCCTTCCCCTCTATCAATCCACAGTACAAGGGTGCGGTGACAAGCGGTGCCGACCTGCTGGTGATGTTCAACGATAACGAGGCCAGCCGCTCTCTCATGGAGTACCTGGCCAGTGCTGAGGCACAGGAAATATGGGTCGGCCGGGGCGGGTTTACCTCCCCCAACAAGCAGGTGAGCCTGGCAAGCTATCCTGATGCCCTGGCAGCCGAAGTCGCCGAGCAAGTGACCAGCGCCGAGATAGTTCGCTTCGATGCCGACGACATCTGGGGCGGTGATCTGCAGGCTGTTTTCTTTCAGGGGGTCCTGGACTACCTAGCGGACCCGTCCAGGCTGGACAGCATTCTCCAGGAGATTGAGGCGATGGCAGTGCAGCAGTTAGGGTAATCGGCCGTCTGAGACTTCTTTCACCGTGGGTAGCAGTCAAAGTTGCCCCATTATGTCTCCATATCAAAAAGACGCTCAGGTACTTCAAGTAACTCCCTTAAGGTCGGCAAGTACTGCCCCACATACCCCCGTCAACGGCTCAGTGAACGGCGAGCATACTCAGGGAAGAGCCTCAATGTTGGCGTCTCCCACAATCTGTTCCGCTGTAGCTCTGCCAACTGGGCGCGGTAAGGTCTGCAAGAAAGCCCAGATCAACATGAAGTCCCCACCGGTTTATGTCAAGTGGCAACCGAGGAAACTCACTAGTATAATTTGGACGGATTGGAGAAAAAGTCATAGTGCCTAAAGAAACTATCAAACCAATAGAGTGGCTGGAGAACAGGCTCAAAATCCTCGACCAGTCCAGGCTCCCCTGGGAGGAGGTCTATCTAGAGCTTTCTAGCTATCAAGAGGTTGCCCGGGCAATCGAGGAAATGAAGGTTCGCGGTGCTCCTATGATTGGGGTCATCGCTGCCTACGGAATAGCCCTGGGGGCTCAAAGGATCGAGGCTAGCAACAGGGAAGGATTCCTGGCTGAGCTGCAACACATCACCGAGGCACTGGCTTCCACCAGACCTACAGCAGTCAACCTCTTCCGAGCCATCGAGCGAATGAAGGCAGTAGCCCAGGCAAAGGAAGATATCCCCAGGATTAAAGCCGCACTCGTCCGTGAGGCAGAGAGAATCCACGCCGATGAGGAACAAGCTACCAGGCAAATCTCACAGTTCGGGGCTGAACTTATCCAGGATGGAAGCACCATCCTGACTCATTGTAATACCGGGATTCTAGCCACAGCGGGGCATGGGACGGCACTAGGAGTAATCAAGGCAGCCAAAGAGCAAGGGAAGGGGATTCATGTCCTGGTCACCGAGACTCGCCCCTTACTTCAAGGGGCGCGGCTTACCACCTGGGAGCTGAGGCAAGAGGACATCCCGGTTACCCTTATCACCGACTCCATGGCAGGGCATTTCATAAGTAAAGGAGAGGTGAGTTGCGTCATAGTAGGTGCTGATAGGATTGCCGCTAATGGGGATGTGGCTAACAAAATAGGCACTTATACCATGGCAGTTCTGGCTAGAGAAAATGGCATTCCCTTCTATGTGGCTGCCCCTATCAGCAGCATCGACCTCTCCCTCCCCTCAGGTGAGCAAATCCCCATTGAGCAGCGAAGCCCAGAGGAGATTACTTATGTTCAAGGGGTGCCCATCGCCCCAGAGGGAATTGGGGTAGCAAACCCAGCCTTCGATGTCACCCCACATCGCCATATTTCGGCTATAATTACGGAGAAGGGGGTAGTGCACCAGCCCTATGAGAAAAGGCTAAAGGAACTGGTAAGCTAACAGCTATTAAGAAGGGAGGTTTCTCGTGGCTGAAGCAAAGATCGGGGTTATCGGCGGTAGCGGTCTCTACGAAATAGAAGGTTTGAGCAATATTGAGGAGGTCAGGATAAGCACCCCCTTTGGGGAACCAAGTGATGCTATCACCATCGGTAGCCTGGAAGGAATGAGGGTGGCCTTTCTTCCCCGGCATGGCAAGGGGCACCGCATCAGTCCTACTGAGCTTCCCGCCAGAGCCAATATCTACGCCCTGAAGTCTCTGGGCGTGGAGTGGATCATCTCGGTCAGCGCCGTAGGAAGCCTGAAAGAGGAGATCCATCCCCTCGATTTGGTTATCCCCGACCAGCTCATTGACCGCACCAAGAGCAGGGTGAACACCTTCTTTGGAAGTGGGTTGGTGGCTCACGTTGGCTTCGCTGACCCCTTTTGCCCCGTTTTGAGTCATATCCTTCACCAGACAGCTAAGGAAGCCGGGGCTAAGGTGCACAATAGAGGAAACTACCTGGTAATGGAAGGTCCCCTTTTCTCCACCAAGGCGGAATCATCCCTTTACCGTAGCTGGGGGGCAAGCGTTATCGGGATGACTGCCCTCCCTGAGGCTAAGCTAGCTCGAGAAGCAGAAATCTGCTATGCCACCCTGGCTTGCGTCACCGACTATGACTGCTGGCATGAAAGCCAGGAGGCGGTAACTATAGAGATGGTAATAGCCAACTTGCAGCGAAATGTGAAAATGGCTAAGAAAATCCTGAAGATGGTTGTTACTCAGATCCCAGAGAAGCGGGAATGCCAATGTGCTACCGCTCTAAAGGATGCCATCATCACCCCGCCAGAACGTATTCCAGCCCATCTAAAGAAGGAATTAGTTTTGCTCATTGGCAAGTATGTCAGATGACGATATTGATCGACCCCAGAAGGGGTCTCCCACCTGTCTGTGGGAGAGCCTTTCCAGGCTCGATAGAAAAACGGATACCCCAGCCTTTAGGCTGGGGAGTCTCCCTACCTTAACACCCAAAGGCGGGCTTCAGCCCGCTCTAGGGGGTGGCATAAATGCTACCTTTAGATGCTGCGCTGTTGATGCTCCCCGCCCTCAAGGGCGGGGTATCACGGGCATTACT
The DNA here is from genome assembly GCA_964457045.1 of uncultured Dehalococcoidia bacterium. Taxonomy (GTDB): domain Bacteria; phylum Chloroflexota; class Dehalococcoidia; order UBA2247; family RBG-13-53-26; genus CAYWDP01. The sequence goes on along the minus strand of CAYWDP010000052.1, from coordinate 5,877 downwards.
TATGATGAAAAATGTTAAGATATATAATCAATGAGCATTAGACCTGTCCAAAAGGAGCAGACAGAATGGGGTTCCCCACAAAATCGCAGATTTTGTGGGGCAAGAGACCTGAAGGTCTGTCCCTACAGGAATATGCGTTAGCAAAATTACTCCCGAGGTGGATAGAACTAAATGTCTGCAAAGCTTGAGTTTGGATGTTTACCTACTGTTATAGGAAGCATGCCCCATACCGATGCTCAGGAGGCATGTCGGTTGCTTCTCCGCTATCTCCCGGCTATTCCAGCCTGGCCACAGCTACCCAAGCGCTCCTTTAAGGAGAATATGTACGTTCAGTTCAGTGAGGGTTTCCCAGGGATAATAGTAGAGGAGGAGCGCATTTATGTTGACCGCTCCCAGGACCTGGACCCGGCCTTGGAACAGCTCTATACAGCCTATCTGGAGAAGGACGCTACTCACTATGCCATCAGCCCTGACTACGCAGCAGGGCTCCATACTTTGCTCGCCTCAGAAGTCGAGCCACCTCTGGCTATTAAGGGGCAGGTAACCGGACCCATAAGCTGGGGGCTTTCTATTACTAATGGGTTACGCTATATAGTCTATGACGAGACCCTGGCAGAGGCTATGGCCAGACACTTGCGACTGAAAGCCTCCTGGCAGGAGAAAGCCCTGAGCCAAATCTCACCTACCACCATTATTTTTGTTGACGAACCCTATTTGACCTCCTTGGGCACCCCTTTTGTCTCCCTCCCCTCAGAGCGAGTAGTGGCTCTTTTGGAAGAGACGCTGGGAGGCATCAGTGGGCTTAAGGGTTTGCATTGTTGTGGCAGCGCCGACTGGTCTCTGTTGCTTAATCTCCCCATCGATATTTTAAGCTTTGATACCTATAACTATACCACTGCCCTTAGCCTCTACCCTGCCGAAGTAAAGTCTCTTCTGGAGCGAGAGGGCACTATTGCCTGGGGTGTTATTCCTAATAATGAGGAATCTCTAGCTAAGGAAACCATAGCCAGCCTCAGCGACCGCCTGGAGGAGGCAATGGCACCCTTTACTAGGGAGGGTATTCCCTTTAGGCAATTGGTAGCACAAGGGTTACTTACCCCCTCCTGTGGTTTGGCATCCCTCTCACTAGAGGCAGCCGAGCAGGCATTGGAATTCTTGGTGCAGCTCTCTACCAAGCTAAGGAAACGCTATATAATATAAGATTGTTTAACTGTCACCCTGAACGGCAGTGAAGAGTCTCTAGATTCTTCCCCCGATAAATCGGGGGCAGAATGACCGCTAGGATTATTAAACGCTCTCTATAAATGTAAAGGGGGAATATCAGCCATGGAATGCCAGATTGAAGTCAATAAAGCAAAATGTACCTGCACCTATGAGCCTTGTGAGAGGAAAGGGAAATGCTGTGATTGCATTTCTTACCACCGTGCTCTTGGCGAGCTACCGGGCTGCCTTTTCCCACCAAGATTCGAGAGAACTTACGACCGCTCCATGGCTAAATTTGTAGAGGTTTTCGCTAAAGGATCAGGTTAATAATCAAGACATGCGACTTACCCTGCTAACCTGTGAAGGAGGAGAAATAAAATATGCTCCTAAAAACGGGGGCTTTGAAGAATGGAAAGCCATCCCTTGCTTGCGTTGTGGTATCTGCTGCACTCGGTGGCAACCCCAGATAGATAGTGAAGAGACAGGCATTATGGCCCAAGGTTTGGGAATTTCTCTCGAAGAGTTCTATCAATACTATGTGGAGGAAAATCCTCAGAAGCTAGGGATATATCTTTTGCGCCGGGGTGAAAAGGGCTGCATTTTTCTCCAATATGAAGGAGAGCAAGCTAGCTGTATTATCCATCCCTTTAAGCCAGCAGCCTGCCGCCAGTGGATGCCCAGTTTATCTCGCCTCGAATGCAGAGAGGGGCTAAAGAGACGAAAGGGCGGTGACCACCTGCTTCTCCCCTACGAAATCTATGCCTCTGAAGAAGAGCTTAGCGCTTTCTGCTATTCCGTGGAGAACTTAGAGCAAATTAAGGAAACACAAAGCAATGAATAAGCGCAAGAGGGTAGCCATGCTTAAGCATCGGCGCAAGAGAAAGAAGCTAAAGGAGAGGAGGAAAGCGCTAGCTAAGCTTCAGCACCCGCCCAAGAGAGGGGCAACCTCGTGAAGCAAGCCTATCTGCTCAGCGGTGCCCCTGGGGTAGGCAAGACAACCATTATCAGGCAAGTTATCGCCATGGTGAAGGAAAGAGCCGGGGGATTTTACACCAGTGAGATAAGAAGCCAGGGGGTGAGGCAGGGCTTCGAGATAATCACCCTAGACGGACCTAGGGCTATTCTGGCTCATGTCGATATTCGTAGCCCTTACCGGGTGAGCAAATACGGGGTAGATACTAACAATCTGGATAAGGTCGGTGTAGCTGCCCTGCGACGAGCCATACAGGAGTGTGACATAGTGGTTATTGACGAAATCGGAAAGATGGAACTCTTCTCCCTTGCTTTTCGGGAAGCGGTATTGGAAGCCCTGGAGAGCGGGAAGAAACTGCTGGGCACTATCATGCTTCCCCCTCACCCCTGGGCTGACCAGATCAAGCAAGACCCCAGGGTCAAGGTGCTCCTGGTATCCAGGACAAACCACCAGCAGGTCTTAGAGGAATTGCTAGGGTGGCTAAAAGGCTGAAAAGGAGAGAGGGTTGAACCGCATAAGCCTTAAACCCCTAGGGGAGGTTGACCAAGGAGTGTTGGAGGAGCTGAAGAGAAGGCTGGAGAAGACTTTTGATTGCCCGGTAGAGATAGAGCCTCAAACTACTGAACTAGCCCATGCCTATAACTCGTCTCGAAAGCAATATCTCTCTACCACCCTCCTCTCCACTATAGACGCTCCAGAGAAGGGCGAAAAGGCCTTAGGGATTGTCGATGTTGACCTCTATGTCCCCGGTCTCAACTTTGTCTTCGGCGAAGCCAACATGGGTTCAGGGGCGGCAATAATATCCCTATTTCGCTTGAGACAGGAGCGCTATGCTCTGCCACCAGATAGGAAGCTATTCCTGGAAAGAGCGGTGAAAGAGGCCATTCATGAATTAGGGCACACCTATGGCTTGGGACATTGTGGCGATGGAAGGTGTATAATGTATTTCTCGAATAGCTTAATGGATACTGATAAAAAACAGGCTGCTTTTTGTCCTAAGTGTCGCCAAATTTTGAAGAGCCAAAGCATATGCTAGAATTGCCACCCCTTGTTCAAGCGTTGCTTGATCCAAAGATATATCCCCATGCCCCCCAGAAGGTAGAGCTAATGCAAACTCAAATGTCCTTTATTTTCCTCACCGGTGATTACGTCTACAAGGTAAAGAAGCCTGTTGACCTGGGCTACCTTGATTATACTACCCTGGAGAAGCGAAGGTTTTTCTGCCAACAAGAACTGCAGCTAAACCGAAGGTTATGCCCTGATATCTATCTAGAGTTGGTGCCTATAGTCCAACACCAGGATAAAATCCTTCTTGGCGGCAATGGTGAGGTCATTGAGTATGCGGTAAAGATGCGACAGCTCCCCCCCCAGCGCATGATGGATGTGCTGCTTTCTAATAATCAAGTCTCTCAGAGAATGGTGCGACAGGTGGCAAAAAAGTTAGCAGATTTCCACCAGCACGCAGAGACCAACGCAGAAATAAGCAGCTATGGCAGCTTAAGTACTATCCTTACCAATTGTGAGGAGAACTTCACTCAGACCCAAAAATATATCGGGGTCTCTATCTCCCAGGAGCAATACCAAGGGATCAAGACTTACACAAATACTTTCGCTGAGCAAAACACCCGCCTGTTTGAGAAAAGGATGAAAGAAGGCAGAATACGGGATTGCCATGGAGACCTTCATAGCGCCCATATCTGCTTCATTGACAGCATCTGCATCTATGACTGCATTGAGTTCAATGACAGGTTTAGATATTGCGATGTTGCCTCGGAGATTGCCTTTCTAGCTATGGATCTGGACTATCATGGCCATCCAGACCTCTCCCAGCACTTTATCGATGCCTATGTGAAGAGTTCGCAAGACGAGGAACTCCTGAAGTTGCTCGATTTCTACAAGTGCTACCGTGCCTATGTGCGGGGGAAGGTGGAGAGCTTCAAGCTTGATGACCCTCTTATCTTGGGAGAAGAAAGGGCGAAGGCTTCAGAAAGCGCCAAGAGATATTTTCAGCTTGCCGAGTCGTATATATTATAATTATAAGAGCTGTGTGGAAATGTAGTTGCAGGTCTTTAGACCTGCTAAAGCAGACCTGAAGGTCTGCACTACTAAGGAGTTAGTAAAATGAAAGAGCCTTTTGCCAAATTCATAGAAGCTGAGTTGGGGGCGGGCGTTTTGCTCATCACCTGTGGGCTTCCGGGCACATGGAAAACTGAAACCAGTGAGGAGATATCGAAGATAAAGGGCTATCCCATCCTGCGAACTGACCTGATTAGATTGGAAGTGCTGAAGGGCGAGGATATCTTCGATGAGAAGGTAGCCTCGAATATGGACAAACGAAGGATGGTCTATGATGAGACCTTCAGGCGAGCTGAGGAGGCTCTGGAGAAGGGTGATAGTGCCATAATTGATGCCACCTTCATCACCCAATCCTTAAGAAGGCGTGCCGCTGCCATAGCAGCCAAACACAATAAGACCTTCGTCATCCTTCAGACTCACTGTCCGCGGGAGGTAGCCATCGCCCGGATACTAAGAAGGACTAAAGAGGACTACAAATCGAACGCACTCACCGAGCAAGCCTATATCAACAATGAGAAGAGGTTCGAAAAGGTGGACCTGAAGGACTTGAAGCAATTGAACCCGAACCTTGACATTATCCACCTGACAGTCGATACCCAATACGACTCGCCTGAAGATTGGTACATCATTGGTATGGAAAAGAGATAGGTAATAGTGCAGTATCTCCTGTCACCCTAAGCGAAATTCTTCGGTCGCTTCGCTTCCTCAGAAGGACAAGAGGTGAAGGGCTCAGAATGACAGAGAGTGAGGAGTGAACTGTTACAGAAATTAGGAATGAAAATAGACTTACATATCCATACCAAGACTGGCTCGGACGGTAATTTCTCAATTGAAGAGGTTTTCCAGGAGGCAAAGAGGAGAAAAATCGATCTCATGTCGATAACTGACCACGATTCTATAGAATGCCAAGAAAGAGCCATCGCCCTAGCCAGAGAGTATGGCATATCCTACATTACCGGGGTAGAATTGAATGTGACCTTCCAGTATCCTAAGGATGAAGCTATTAAGTCTATTTCCTTGGATTTTCTGGGATACGGGTATGATATCGGCAACCAAGAGCTGAAAAACAAACTCCAACTGATAAGAGAACATAGAGAAAGAAGAGCACGGCAAATCCTGGAGAAACTGAACACTGAGTTCGATAAAGAGGGCATCGAGAGGTTTACCGAAAAAGATATGAGGAATATACAAGATAGCGTTGATGGTGTATTCGGCCGGCCTCACATAGCCAACTACCTGATAGAAAAAGGTATGGTGAAGGATAAGCAAGAAGCCTTCGATAAATATCTGGTCAAGTGCGATGTCCCCAAGTATCCTCTTTCCTTGGCTGAAGCCTCAAGGTTGATAAGGAACACCGGCGGCATACTCGTTTTTGCCCACCCCAACGACCCCAATGGGACATCTTTAGTAAGCATAACGCATGACTTGGATGAGCAGACAAACATCATCGAAAAGTATATGCTAGTTCACATCAATGGCATCAATGGCATCGAGTGCTGGCATTCAAGAAACGACGAAAAGACCACTGCCCACTGCATCGAGTTTGCCAGGAAGCATGGTCTGGTGATGACCGGGGGCAGCGATTGCCATCAAAAACCGATTCTTATGGGCACCCTGGATATACC
>CAYWDP010000051.1:5932-13536 GCA_964457045.1 uncultured Dehalococcoidia bacterium | reverse complement strand
TCGGCTGCCTTTTCAATTAGCTCCTCGACATCACCACCGGACATGTAAGGGATAACGATATATGGCTGTCCATCTTGCTCTCCCATCTCATGGATAGTAACTATATTGGGATGGTCACCGAGCTTTCCCATAGCCTGTGCTTCACGGGTAACGCGTTTGCGGTTGTCTTCATCCAGATTCTCGGTCTTTATCAGGGCAAAGGCAACATCCCTGTCCAGTTTTGTATCATGGACCAGGTAGACCTTCTTCTTGCCTCCCTCGCCAAGTAATTCCTTAACCTGGTAGCGGCCGCCAGCAAATGAGGCAGGCTCGGCGGGGGGTGGTTTAGCGGGTGCTAATGCTTGCTCGGTTAAAGAGTGGCCGCATTCTTTGCAGAATTTACTTCCTAGAGGGCTGCTCTGCCCACATTTGGAACATATAAGCTCAGTCAGGAGTGACTGGCCGCACTCGATACAGAACTTCGCTCCCTCGGGATTCTCAGCCTGGCAGTGTGGGCACTTCATATTGTACGCTACCGTACTAGATGAGTGCATATAGTCTATGACCATCGCCTGCGGATGTCAAGTGTGTTGGACTACCCAGATTTATACCCTGTTGACCAGTGTCGGCAATGTAAGATAATAATCCGTGCTTTATCAGTATTACTTCGCCTCGTGTAATGAGACAGTTTTGCATATTGTCACAATCTGGCTAAATGTGCATTCTGAATCCTATTTGACCGTGCAGTCTTCAAGGTTACCCGCATACATTATGCTGCGCTCTGAAACCTTTGCTCATTCTGTATTACTAGAGCGGTTTTACATCGTAGTACTTTGGTCTGTTCCAGAAGTTTGGGTTGTCTTTATCAAGAAGCGAAGCTTGCTTATATACTCGTATCTTGTCAAGCCATCTATGACGCAGTAGATATGCTTTTCAATCGTGGCTTGGTGAAACACCGGTTTCAATAAGGCATCAGCGACTTTGACGAGTTCGTCTACCGAGCCAAAGGGTACAATTGTTTCCGCAGGTCTCACTGGCAGCAGTTCATTGACATCCACGATCACACCCTTATACTTCTTTTTTGCCCGGAATGCCTCTTCTTCAATTCTGGACACTATTGGTCTTGCCCGAACGGCGTTCCACACCACAAGGAAGAAAGCAAGGAGTACCACCGCTAGCACTATTGGTGACCACAGCCGGTATATATTTACATTGGGGTTACTGACAATCCTAGTTCCCTCGATAGTGCGTGGTTGCGACTTGACCAGCTCATCACTCCAGGTAGTAGTGGTCACCCCTAGTCTCCCCTCTAGGGTTTGGGTAAAGGCCTCATCTATATGCCCAAATTCGCTGTCAGCGGTGGTATGAACCACTGCTTTGATAGTCAGGTTGTGGGCTGCCGCCCCCATGCCTAATTCCTCCCTGATAATGGCGGTCAGCGCATGAAAGTAATTTATATCCACCGGGAAATCTATAGTGAAATCGCTTGACTTCTGGCTCTCCTCTACTAGGGTAAAGGTCTTGCTCCACATGTCGGGAAATTCCAGGACGGCAGTTATCTCTACCTCTTCAGTCAGGTTGGTTACTGGCCTGTCAGAGTTAAAACGGTAACTAAAGTTGGCCCACATAACGTCAGTAATCTTGGGAAAGTAAACCTCACCCGGAGGTCGGCTGATAGCTGGAGATGACTGATATAGCGTTGGGTTGAGAGTGTTGATTTCGGTCCCGTAGAGACTATTCCTCTTGAGCCGAATCGTGTAGTCAAAGTTGCCCCGGTGCTGGTAGCTAAATCCCTCGTGGAACTTCCTCTCCGATAGAACAAGCTCATTATCCCATTGCAGAGTACCTCTACCTACCTTTATTTCCATTGGCTGAACAAAGGTGTCCTTTATCCATTTCGACCCATTGTTAGCCTGCACATCCACCCTTGCCTCAATAACTAAGTTATAGACGTTCTCTTCGGCAGGTCTCTCGCGAATTCCCAGCTCTTCCTCTATAGTGTTGATTTCTTCATTGAACCATTCTAGCTCTAGCGGGAATGTGATATTAAAAGTGCTACCTAGTTCGCTGAAGCTTTTCAGAGGGAACAGTTTTTTCCACCCGCTCGGACCGGTGATAATTGCCACAATGTTACCCTCACTGGATACCTCTGTTACCGGATTATAAAAGGCAAATTCGTAGCAAAACTTAACATCAATGTCATTAATGATGTTAGTAAAGTATAGGGGTCTTGCTTCCGCTTCCCCTCCAGGGGTTTCTGGTGGAGACGAGCCGAAAAGGTGAGCAGATTCGACAAAAACTGAATAATCAAACTCTCCGTGATGTTCGTAGCTCACCAGAGGAAATGCCTCTTCTCTCTCCTCCCACATGGTATAAGCTTTCCATACTCCAAACACAGAACCCATGAGCAAGAGAGAGAGTAAAGCCATCGAGCCTACCCTCAGCCACGGTAATCTTGTGAGGGCTGCTTGCATTAATTTACTATCTAACCACACAACAACCTCCTATACTGGAATACTGGCATGTGTCAAGAGAAAGTCGCCCTCTGCCACCGCTGCCGGTGCTTTAGTTGATTCCTCAGCCTTCTTACCCTGACACTACGGAAACGGCCTACGTCCCTGATAGTAATACCAATCAGAATCACTGAAGGCACCGCCACGAGCAGAGTAAAGCCGAGCCAGGTGCGGACATACTCCAACGCATAATTTGCTGCAAATCCTACATAGGGAATATTGAAAACTACTTTCCCGTGTACATGCTCGCTGGAAACGGTGAAGGGGTCAACTTCTTCGGTAGCGTCGCCCTTAGTAACAAAGTGAAGCTCCCCATCAGCTTGTACTTCGATCACTCGGTGGCTGACGGTAACATCAGGGTCCCATGGCGGGTTGAAGACAATAATGTCGCCTACCTTCACCTTATCAGGGGCTACCGGCATCATCATGGCTAGAGCCCCCGCTGGTATCGCCGGCTCCATGCTGCCACTAAGAACAATAGCTAACCTTCCGGAAAAGACGGTAGGCAGGAGCAGGGCAAACACGCAAAAGAAAATGGACAGTCCCAGGACAAAATAGCTCAACCACTTGCCGAATCTTCTCATGCTACCCTCTCATCAGTTGTTACGACCTGTTTGCCTGAGCATAAGGCATCGGAACGCTACTAGGAAATGGTGCTCGTTCTTGTTTTGTCCTCTGCCTTTTCTTAGCGACTCTTAAGGGTAGCACCATATGAGGTAGAGGTTGTCTGGTGTGGATAACAGTGCTGGCACCTGGGTAATAAAGTGGGGCAATAGAAGAGGCCCTATGGACCCGAGCAGGAGCCAGCAGGTGTCTCGATACGAGAGCGCTTACCCCTTAACAATAATAGCCAGAGGTAGCTATTTCTCCCTTTGGCTATTATTATACGTAAGTTAGTCTAGATCAAGGGTTGTTCAGCAGGTCGCAGACGCTCTTCATAATAAGCACTTCGCCTCCCCCTTCTGTGAATTCTTAGCAGTCCGCTACGGTAATGTCAGCAGCTTCCTTCGCAGCATCCGGGTCAGCAGGCAAAACGGGGTATGGGCAGTCGTCGACGATGTCTACGTCAACACCGCTGTTGTTGTAGGCGTCAAGGGTTTCACCCAGAGCCCGAATGGCCTTAATATCCGTGCCAGCCAGGATCGCTGCAATATCCGCCAAGCTCACTGGCAAAGGAGCGCCGTTGTCCAGACCACTGTTGAGAATGGCAGCCACGGCCTGGAAGGAAACGGTAACCCGAGCCTGACACAGTTTATCACGGCGGCTGCCGTCAGACTCATGGGCATTGTTCGCCCAGAGCATCCCGAAGACATCCCCTTCGCTGTCCAGAGTCTTCCAGCCCAGGTTAATGGTGCCACCGAGGTGCTCATTAAAGACGTGCTTGGTGTAGTCGTAGTGGGTCTGCCAGAAGCCAGGGGTGCGGGTGGCGTCACCAGTGACCTCCACCGTCACCTCTGCCTGCTCAGTCGGGTAATTGGGGTAGGTGATGTCGTTACCCAGCGGATCAGTGCCATGACCAACAGCCGTGTACGTAGTGGTCGTAGTCGGATTGACAGTCACCTGCCACTCCCAGATCTCACCAACATCCAACTCACCGTCGCCATCAGTATCACCACCGACAAACTCTGGCGACGATTCGTCCAAAGTAACACCTGGCGGAGTCAGAACCACATGCGGGTTAGTAATATTCACGTCACCAGTGTTTTCCTCAGTGGTGGTCAGCACCACCGGATCACCTGGATAGACCATTGTCGGACTGGCCTGGATATCCACCAGCGTGCCAGGCTCGTTAACCCCCAGCTCGTTAGTGAAAGTCACCTCGACGGCTCCACAGGCTGTCACATTTACTGCTTTGTCAGCAGGCTGCTGATAGGCGCTGCCGGCATTGAGTTCCTCATGAATGACATAGGGTCCCAGGTAAGGAACGGTGATGCTGCCGGTGTCGGTGCTTGCCGTGTCTATGACCACATCCCCGACATGCTCATCAGAAGGGGAGTCAATAATCTTGTTATTGTTAAAGTCACGGTAGACGTTGAAGGTGAGGGTCTCGGCTGGTCCTCCTTCAGGGATGATTTTGTGGATAATAATAGGTCCGTAGGCTCCGTCCACTGCGCTCACAATTGAAGCTGGCAAGACCATGCCAATTACTAGGGCTAAGGTAAACATTATCAGTGCTAGTTTCTTCATTTTATCAACCTCCTTTCACGACTTAGCTAATTCCGTAGCTCGTTTAGTGCCTCGCAGAGATCCTTCATAACCTCAATTTGGTCTCCAGGAGGGCCAGGGGTGAATATATCCCCTTCGGCTCGGCTCTCAATCATGCTAATTATGTCAGCTAGCCACAGCGGGCTACGATAACCCTCAAGTCCGCCAATAGCGCTTATATCATGCCAACCCCTCGGGCTGAGCTGCCCTGAGATAGCGTTCAGCCGGGTTGCCAGATATTGGGCACGGAACTGGTTTACTTTACCTTCATAGCTGCCGCCACCGACATTGCGCAGGATATACCGCATTATCTCGTAATCGATAACAGGATCATCACTGACGGTAACATCCGAAAACCAAGCAGACACCCCGACTATTTCCTTAAACCAGGCTGCTATCTGGGGTTTACCGTGCAATTTTAGTGCCCCTGGACCATTCCAGAAGCCGGGGTGCCGCCAATGTCAACCTTCAAAGTGAGGCAGTTCAAGTTCTGCTCAGTGTCAGCCCAGGCATAGCGCCGTCCCAGTAGCTCATGTTGTATTAGCTCGAAGACTATATCAAAGGTGAGAGAGTCGCCGCTAGAGCCTTCGTAAGGGCTTATTTCTAGCTTGAGCTGCCGAGTCGCCTCACCAGGTAACGGCCCCAGCTCAATCTCATGGCAAACCAGGCGGCCAATTGTGCCACTGCCTACAAGCATCAGGGTGGTCTCGGGCAGGCCATCATGGTCATACCAGATTCTCATATTGGTACTGCTGGCTAGCGGCTCGTTTGCCACATTTTTTACATGCAAATAAGCCACGCCATCCACACAGCCAGCATTCCACAGCAGCAGGTAGCAGGCGTAGGCCATGCCTAGCTCAGCCTCTGGAATATCGAAACAGGGTGTAAGCCCTGAGCACCATGGTGGGTCCTCACTAAACTCCCCACAGCTTGTCCAGCCTTCAGCACATTTGGCGACTCGAAGGTCAAGGCTGCCCGTTTCAATGACATTACCTTCCACGGTTTCGGCGTCACTCCAGGTAGCTGTAGTACCGCCTATTGTGACCAGTGCTACACTGGTGACCACGATAATAGCTAATAGCCTAAGTACGACTGTTCTCATTGGTAGCAACTTTCGTTGGTAGTAATGACCTCAGATTTAAAAGGTAAAACTTAAATTTGGGCAGGCTAGGGGGGTGACCTTTGAGGAACACCCCCCAGATTGCCTGTTCCACTGACCCCTCAACGCTCAACGCCTGTAGTCATTTAGGGATCTTCCAAATACAGGTCAAACTCCATAGAGAACTGTGCCTTGTCTCTCATCATCGCCCAGGATGGCCAGTCGTTGAACTTCTTCCAGTACAGCTCATTATATCCAGGATCGCCCGGGTCGGGGATGAAGTCAAAGCCATAATCCTCCTCGGAGTCCTGCTGCAGATGGAACCACAGGTAAATGACCCTCTCATTGCAGGGCTCCAGATCGAACAGGTAGTACTCTTCGCATTCGAGGCCAATCATCTTGCCCTCAAGCATAACTAGAGGATTGGGGTCGTCATTAACCGGTACATAGGTTGGGTCACCGTCTACTACCCACATACGGACATGGCTTGCCATGCTGCAGTCATCGCCGGTCCGCCCGATGCCTGGGACCTCCACGCAATTAACCTTACCGCCGAATTCTGCCACCAGCTCTGGCTCTGGCTTCAGGTCACCGGTCTCAGGGCAAGCATAGCCTGAACCCTCCTTTGGCAGGGCGTTGCCACAGCAGACATCCTTTATGTGGAGATAGGCGCTTGACGGAAATTCGCAAATGCCGGCGTTCCACAGCGTAACCTCAAACGGACCATACATCTTGCATGGTATCATGCAATCGATAGCAACCTTTGTCGGAACACCAGTGCCCCAGGGCTCGTCATCAGCACCATTCACCCTAAGGTCCACACTGCCGGTATCAATGGTATTACCCAAGCTGGTTTCAGAATCACTCCAAGTAGCTAGGACACCACCCAGTCCGGCTATAGTGAGGGCGCAGATTACCACCACCGTCAAAAAAATACTCTTCATTTTCCTTTTTCACCTCCTTTCTTATCCCTGTGCATTTAGGGTTATTTTTGCTTCTCGTCCCTCGACCTAGGACGTATCAGCTGAGATTGTTTATCAACCCTGTCGCCTTAGCGAGGAGTAGGTTTCTTTGAGCGGAATATTTGCCGCTCTAAGGCTCCGGGAATAAACATCTCTCAACTGGTAGTTAAAACTTTACTATCGTCAGCGGCTCATAGGTATTCTGCAATAGGAGGGTTTGACTACAAAAATAGGACAAATAGTAAATTGTCCATCAGGGCGGGAACCTGGGCATCCAAGTGCCCGATAGGATTAGTCCTCTAGGCTATTGAATCTCCCCTTGGTCAGGCGAGGGGATAATTTCTTCTGCCGACTAGCCCTCTGAAAACTCCCTTGTTAATAAGCGCTATATAGAGCGTAAGGAAAGGGACTGGACTAAGAGAGGCCAAGCGCTCCCTATATCTTTCCCCTAGTCTTAAAAAGAACAGGGCATTTCAAAGGGACGGAGCCCTCTTATGAAGATGTCCCCCTTTCATTTTCAGGAGAGGGATATAGGGGGTGAGGTTGTGAGTCATCCAACCAGCCTTTGGCTGCCGCCAGCCCCACTGCCTGAGCCCGGTTCCGGGCATGCAGCTTTTCCAGAATAGCCCGCAGGTGTGCCTTAACTGTGGTCTCGCTAATGAATAATTGAGCGGCAATCTCTTTGTTGCTAGCACCTTTGGCGGCAAGCTGCAACACCTCATTCTCCCGCTGGCTTAGTTCATGGGGCTCCTTTTTAATCTTCTCTTTGGTCACCTCCTTGAATTCCTCAAGAAGCCTAACCGCCATAGGTGGGGAGACAATAGCTTCACCTTTAGCCACTAGCCG
>CAYWDP010000051.1:0-5832 GCA_964457045.1 uncultured Dehalococcoidia bacterium | reverse complement strand
TAGAACCGATATCAAACCATGCCGGAACACTGGATGGTCATCTACGACAAACACCTTAACCATCGCTCTGGGTCTACCTGCTCCCTAATCTGGCTGATGTCTTTCTAGTTAAACCAGTGCCTTCTAGCGGTGTCAGAGGTATGCCAAGCCTGACCTTGATATCTGTGCCCTCGCCCGGGTGGGTATTGACCACCAGCTCACCACCCAGTGACCTCGCTCTCTCCGCCATTATGGTTAGACCATGCCCAGCGAAATCAGCCTGCGGGGCAAAGCCACGACCATTATCCCTAATGGTCATCTCAATGGTATCCGGTTTAGACTCGAAAGTAACCTCAACCTTACTAGCGGCAGCATGTTTTCTGACATTGGCCAAGGCTTCACGAACGATGCGCAGTAGCTCAAGCTCGGCGGTTAAGGGTAGGTTCACCTGACCATCAGCCATATGCAACTCACATCTAACGCCACAGCTTTGGGTAAATTCGGTGGCGTATTGGGCAAGGGCGGGGATAAATCTCTGTTGACTGGCGTGCAGTTCGTCTATCGCCTCCTTCAGCTCCTGCTGGGCTTCTTCCACCAATCCCTTGATTTCGATAACCTCAGCCAACGCCTCCAAGGTTTTACCAGCAGCTATCGACTGCTGCAGTAGCTCCACCTTCCACGAAGCAATCCCCAGTGACTGAGCCACTCCGTCATGCATCTCCTGAGACAGGCGTCTCCTCTCATTGAGAATAGCCTGTGTCCTCATGGTCTGAGAAGCATTGATGTTCATCAGATAGGGTAACCAGGCGATTAGGAGGGAAGCGACTATAATGGCGCCGAGCAGGGTAACTGACAGCTCCAGAGGATAGAAGGCCATAGCTGGTGAGGTTGTATTGAGCAGTAACTGGCTGACGATGAGAGACAGAAGGGGTATGCTGGTTATGGAGAAAGTAAGCTTCTGGGAAAAGAACAACCCTGAGGTCAGAATAGGGCATAGACAATAGAGTAGAAACGGGCTGCGGAGCCCACCAGTAAGAAGGAGCAAAGAGGCGCAGAGGGCAAGGTCAAAACCAAAATCGGCGTACGTAAAAGCATTCCTTTTGTAGCCGCGCAGGGGGCGAGACACCTTGAACAGGGTATAAGCGCCAACTACAGCAAGGAGAATCCAGTGGTGCAGAACAATAGGCTGGGAATATCTGACAAAGAATATCTGGAAGATAGCCACAACCGCAGCGAAGCCACGATAAACGGATAATAACACATAGGCGGCTTCTCCCTTAGCGAATCGGTTGCCTAACCGCTCGGCCGATAGCATAATCCTCCTCAGCACGGCTCACCCCGATGAATGAGCCTGTTACTATAGTTATGGGCTACCACTGCAACAAGATACCTAGATTGCCATCTACCAGCAGTCAATGTAAATAAAGGATCTGGCCCCCTTGCCCTTTATAGCTACCACCTGTCTGCTGCTATTACCGTTCCTACAGCTTGATTAGCTGTCCAATAATTCGGCTATGTTGTCTAAACAATAATTCGCTATTCGGTAAAGCCAATTCTATACTAAACAGCGTTTTGTAAACTTACAGGAGTTGTCTTTTCCTCCCGACCTGGAACTTCTTTGCTATAGGATAAGGCCTGGAACCGCCGCTGAGTATGGTGCTTGTCCTTGTTTTGTCCTCTGCCTTTTCTTGGTGACTCTTAAGGGTAGCACCATATGAGATACGGGGGCATCACCCGCTAGACAACAGTGCTGGTACCTGAGATAATAAAAAGGAGGAATATAAGAGGCCCTCTGGACACCGGCAGAAGCCAGCGGGTGTCTCGAGATAGGAGAGCGCATATGGAGACAATGAGAGTAGTCATAGTGGAGGATGAGCCCCTTTTCAGGGAGCTGCTACATCACACTCTGTCCGCAGAACCAGGACTGGAAGTAGTAGGAGTGGCGGAGGAGGGCGAGATGGCAATCCGCCTTGCCAAGGAGGCGAGGCCTGATGTGGTGCTTATGGACATTGAGCTACCCGGAGAACTGGACGGGATCGAGGCAGCGCTGCAGATCAAGAAGGAAAGTCCGCAAACGGGCATCGTTATCCTCTCTGCCCACGGTGACCGGCGCTATGTAACAAGCTTGCCCCTCGGGGATAGCCAAGGGTGGGCTTACCTCTTGAAACAGACAGTGCCGGATCTGGCCACGGTTGTGCGCGCCATCCAGGGGACTAAGGCGGGCATGATAGTACTGGACCCTGCCGTGGTGGCAAGCCTGCGGCCTAGGCAGGGCTCGGCAGTGGCAAGGTTGACCCCTAGGCAGCAAGAAGTGCTGGAACTCCTCGCCCAGGGCTACAGCAACGCCGCTATAGCCAAGCAGCTGACACTGTCCGGAAAGTCGGTGGAGACTTATATCAACGCCATCTATCAGGAACTGCAGCTGTCCAAGGAGCCGGACATTCATGCCCGAGTCAAAGCTACCCTCTGCTACCTGGAGAGTTCCTAGGACCGTCAAAGATACACGAGGAGAATTACCAAGTTAGCACTATGGTATTTGCCCTCAAAGGTGCTACACTGGTTAGTTGGCAGGTTGAAATTGTAGCCTATTGTGGGAGCACAAGATGACAGACCAAGATAAGACAATAAACGAGCTTATGAGTGAATTGATAGAGATACGCCAGAAGGCGGAGCAGCGGTTGCAGCTTCTCTCGTCGGTCGTTGAGCAGAGCAGCGAAGGCATAGCTGTGTCTGACTTGGAAGGCTATCTGCTATTTGTGAATAGCGCCTTCGCGGCCATGCACGGTTATACCCCACAGGAACTTGTCGGTAAGCATCTTTCCATTTTCCACACGTCCGAACAGATACCAGCCATGGAGGCGTCTAACCGGCAGATTCGAGAGACAGGTGAGTTCAGTGGTGAAATTTGGCACGTTCGGCGCGACGGCGTAGTCTTTCCCACTCTCATGCACAATTCGCTCCTTCGGAATGACACAGGTAACCCCGTCGGCATGATCGCCACGCTCCGCGACATCACCGAGCGCAAGAAGGCGGAGGAGGCGCTGCGGGAAAGTGAGGAGAGGTACAGAGAACTTGCGGAAAGCATCACTGATGTCTTTTTTGCAATGGATGAGGGACTAAGGTATACCTATTGGAACAGGGCAAGTGAAGAACTTACTGGAATCTCGGCTAAGGATGCCCTGGGAAAACACCTCTATGACCTTTTCCCACGCTCAGAAATGACGAGAAGAGCAGAAGAGGCGTACCAGGAGGTTTTAAGAACGAAGAAGCCCAAGCATTTCATCAACGAATACCAGCTTAATGACAGGCACTTCTTCTTTGAAATCAGCGCCTATCCATCTAAGTATGGTCTCTCTGTTTTTGTCAAGGACATCACCGAGCGCAAGCGGCTGGAGCACCATCTAAATGAACGTGTCAAAGAACTCAATTGTCTTTATGGCATCTCCAAAGTTGTTGAAAGACCAGGGATTACCCCGGATGAACTATATCAAGAAGTTGCTAATCTGCTGCCACCAAGCTGGCGGTATCCAGAGATTACCTCTGCTAGGATCACCATAAATGGCAAAGAGTTCAAGACAACCAATTTCAGAGAAACCGAGCGGAAACAATCTTCGGATATCAAAGTAGAAGGAGCAAAGGTGGGCGTCGTAGAGGTTTGTTACCTAGAGGATAGACCAGAGATTGATGAAGATCCCTTCCTAGAGGAAGAGAGGCTATTGATTGGCGCTGTTGCTGAGCGGTTGGGAAGAATCACTGAGCGCAAGCGGGCGGAGGAGGCACTGAGAGAGAGTGAGGAGAAGTACCGTCAACTTGTAGAGCATTGCCCTGATACGATAGCCGTTCACAGCGATGGGAAGATTGACTTTATAAACCCTGCCGGAGTGAGACTTATGCGGGCAAAAAATGCCGAGCAACTCATTGGAAAACCAGTCATTGATTTCCTGCACCCTGATTACAGGGAAACGGTACAGAAAAGAATCGCACAATCCCTTAAAGAGGGGGCCCAAGCTCCTGTTCTTGAAGAAAAGTTCATAAGGCTAGATGGGAAAGCCGTTGATGTGGAGGTAACAGCTATTCCGTTCACACGTCAAGGAATGCCGGCAATGCAGGTCGTGGTGCGTGACATCACTGAGCGCAAGCGGCTGGAACAGGCACGGGTCGAGCGTGCGGTCTATCAAGCAAGGGCTAAGGAGCTGCAACGGTCGCGGCACCGGATTGTCACCGTGCAAGAGTCCTTGCGGAGGGACATCGCAAAGCAGCTCCACGGGTCGGTGCAGAACAGGCTCATTATTCTGCTACACCGGCTGACAGAGCTGGAGCACGCGACCTCGCCAGGGGAGTTGGCCGCGGAACTAGGTGCCCTGCGCCAAGGATTGGGAGAGTTGCTGGAGAATGGGGTACGCCCCATAAGCTATCGGCTCTACCCTTCTATCCTGCGTCGGGGGCTCGTTCCAGCTCTGCAATCTCTGGGAGACCAATTTGAATCGGTCGTGGCTATTGAGATGGAGCTGGATGAAGAGCTCATGGGGCGGGAGAGGTCCGATCGCAAGTTGATTTCAGAACCGGTGAGGCTGGCAGCGTACCGCATCGCCGAAGAGGCTCTGACCAACGTGGTCAAGCATGCAAGGGCCAGTAGGGTAACCATAGGGCTGCAGCTGTCTTCCGAGGGATGGTTGCGCCTCACGGTACGGGACAACGGCCAGGGATTCGACATGGGAAGCACTTCTGGTGAACTGGGGATACTGATGATGCGAGACTATGCTGAGGTAATGGGTGGCGAGTGCGTTATCCGCAGTGCTGCAGGCGAGGGCACAGAGGTCACAGCTACCCTTCCCCTTGCAGAGTCTGGCACAAAGCGTCCAGGGAGAGCCTCGCCTTTGGAATAAAGGCCAGCACAGCCTTTACCCCGGCCGGTCTTTACCAAAACCACCTCCCGCTCCAAAGTCGTAGCTACATTTCGCACTCAGAGAACTTTTTCCTACTTTTGGGTAGTTTATTACTACTTTTGGATAATTGACAGCTAGATAGACCATGACTAGACTTCGAACAGGGCTAAACTCGAGTCCCAACGTGTGAAATAACCTGAAGATTAATAATATTCTAGTCGTGTTGTGGCGAAATCAGGGTTGAGGAAAAGGGTACTGGCACCGTGATTACTAGACCTCCCTTTCGTTTGACGTGGGGGGAAACTGAAAATGAAAGATAGGATGGTTAGACAACCAAGAGCACAGCTGAGCCGTATCCAGCGCATCGGTGGTCTGAGGTTTCTCTACAACCGGCAAATCTATTACCGCGGCAAATTCTACGACGACGAAGTTGAGGAACCCCCTCAAGAGTTCGCCGATAATCTCGCCAGTGTACTTGAAACACTGAAGGAAAGGGAACGGCGAGTTTTGACATTAAGGTACCTTGAGGGTGAGCCCAGATCCCTTGCCCAGGTAGGACAGATCCTGGGGGTCACCAGTCAGAGGATACGGCAGATAGAGGTCAGAGCCTTGCGGAAGCTTATGCATCCTACTAAGAAACAGGCTTTAGGCATTGATATTAGCAAGAAGTCGAGGTGTCAGGCGTAAAGAAGATGAGGCGTTTGGCCTTGACTGACGTATTGATTATAGTCACCATCCTCGTCATACTCGCAGGGGTGGTTCTACCAACTCTGTTCAGATTGCTAGGATGGTAAGGAGGCCGTGAAAGGAGGAGCTATAAGTAGGTCAGTCCCAGGCAATAGCCTAGAAGCGGTGCTTGAAATCTGCTCTATTAGGCGGACTTAGAGCTAATGTCCTGTTGAATACTAAGGTCTGTGACACCAAGATACAGCTAGCGCATGCAGAGTTCACGGATAGTATAAAACAG
>CAYWDP010000050.1:0-13712 GCA_964457045.1 uncultured Dehalococcoidia bacterium | reverse complement strand
GGACAGGTTTAAAAACCTGTCCCTACATCTCACCCTAGCCCTCTCCCTTCAAGGGAGAGGGCATAACCTGCCCTCCCTTTTCTACGACAGAAGCTATTATGCTTGGCTTAAAATCATGAAGGGTGGGAGCATTTTAGTGAAAAGTGGGTAACTGCAAGGCTCCGAGGGGATTGACAGCCAAGTGCAATGGGCATATTATCAGTGCTGAGAGCAATGAGGACTGCCTCATTGCCAATCGAAAGGCGAAGTTCCAACTTAGTTCCCATAGAAGCGGTAATTTTCTAGTCCAGTGAAGAAAAGGAGGAGCAACATGGCAGGCGAGGCATATGATGTTATTGTGGTTGGAGCTGGGTTTGGAGGTAGCAGTTGCGCTGCGCTGCTGGCAAAGCGAGGACTCAAGGTACTACTCCTGGAGAAGAACACCCGCGCTGGCGGCAAGGCCATGACCCTCTCCAAGGGAGGGTTCACCTATACGGCCTGGGTGGTTATCAGCGCCCCTACTCAGGGGACTCTGCTTGAGGTTGTCCTGAAAGAGTTGGGGATGGAGGGCAAGGTGGAGCTAGTAGCCCCTGGAGTCCAGGGGAGTAGATACAAACAATCCTCAGGGCAGTATGTAGTCAGTCCCCAGGACCCGGTTCCAGACCCCAACAAGATCTTCGACTGGCTGGAGGTAAAAGAGGAGGATAGGGAGGAGGCTCTCAAGCTTTTCACTGAGTTAACGCTGATGAGCCCCCAGGATGTCAACGCCCTGGACGATATCAGCTTCAGTGAGTGGCTCAGCCGCTACAAGATACCCAAGGGACTGTACGCTTTCCTTATCGGCCCTGTGTCTGACGGCTGCTTTGTGGTCCCTGTGGATGCCTTAGCTGCCTCGGAGGCAATCGGGACCATTCAACAGGTTTTCCTTCGTGGCGGTGGAGTCTTTTGCAAGGGTGGCTTCGGCCGGCTAGCCGACACCTACGCCAAGGCGGTGGAAGTAAACGGCGGCGGGGTGATCATGCGAACCAGAGTAGAGAAAATCACTGTGGAACAGGGCAGAGTCACCGGTGTGGTCACCGACCGGGGTAGCTTCCAGTCTCCCATCGTGGTGAGCAACGCCGGCATTCAGCCTACGGTGCTTAAACTGGTGGGTGAAGAGCATTTCGACAAGGGCTATGTCAACTATGTGAAGGACCTGGTTCCCTCCTTGGGATTTACGGGTGCCCGCTACTTCTTAAACAAGAAATTGATCGCTGATCCGTATGGCACGATATTCTCCGATGAGACTCCCTGGAGTCTGGATAAGTGGATCAAGGCCAAGTCAGGCAATATCCCCCAGGAGATAACTGTCTGGTATGAGATTCCCTCCAACTACGACCCCACCGCCGCCCCACCGGGCAAGCAGATCGTTATGACAGGGTTTTTCTGTCCTCCTGACCCGCAAATGACGGATAAAGAGAAACAGAAATGGTGGGACAAGGGAGACGAGATTATGTTTAAAGTCTTCCCCGAGTTGCCAGCTCATATCGAATCTAAGGAGTACTATTCCACCCATGATGTCTCCGCTCTTACCCGTGATCAGGTGCTGCCATACCAAGGCGGAGAATGCATCGGTCTGGGACAGATAGTGGGCCAATGTGGTCGCCATAAGCCCTCACCCAGGGCTCCAGTGCGGGGGCTGTTCTATGTGGGCTGTGATGCAGGTGGCCGTGGCATTGGCATCCATCAGGCAACGGACTCCGGAATCAACGTGGCCAACATGGTGCTCCAGTACCACCGCATACGCCAGGCGGCTCGGTAGAGGCTGGAAGGGACTGCTCACGCCAGCAGCCCGGAGCACTGGTGCTCTCCTGCTGCATCTGGGGGGCTCAGCAGTCTGGCGATGCCCTCAGTGAAGGCTTACTCAATTTTAGAGGGTTTTATAGAAAGATTGATGGGGGAAATTCTTGACACCTTTGACATGGCAACCATTCATTCTGTGATTACGGGTAAGATGTGCTGTAGTGCCTGAAAGCGCTATCGTGCTAAGGCACAGGCAAAGGCTAAAAGGGACGGATAATGTCAAACTGGTGTACCAAGTCCCTCCTTAATTCAATAATGCGGTCAGGCAGTCGGTGCCTCACCCGGGAGGGATCTTTCCAGCTCCCCCACCCGTTTTAGCAATCCCCTCAGCCGCTTTGTCTCTTTGGTCTCCACACCCCACTCCTGCGCCACCTTCAACACCCACTCCGCCCCTCCTGGTCAGGCTGATAAAAGTTCTCTTAGTTGCCCCTCTGACATCGCTACCAAGACGGCTAAAGTCTCTGTATCCCGTGGAAGCCTCCTCGAAGCTTCCTTCAACTTCTCCTCCATTTACCCTCCTTCCATTCTGCTACACACGGCAACACCTAATATCCATCCCGCTTGGACACAGCGGCGGAGGCTGAATATCCACCTCGCCGGCTATGTCTTAAGCGAGACAAACACCATCTTTGTCTACCTTGGCGCACTAAGGAAAGCAGTCATCTCCCCAAGTGACACTTTGCTTTCGTTACCAGAGGCAAGACAAAGCCGCAATTCCTGGACTTATTCCTGGCATTGTACTACAAGGGGGGTTGCACAGCATAGACAGCCTATCACTCAGACTACCGGGACAGCGGATGGGATATAATGCCTAAGACCATCTAGAAGTCTGGCGACGCAAGTCAATGGGGCGACGCTTAAAAGCCGGTGTTTCTATTTTGGTCTCGTCTAGGCTCTTGATAAGATGGCGAAACTCCTCATCCCTCTTTGCTGCCTCTACTGCCGTGGTAGAAGTGAAACCCGTAGCTATCAAGGTGATCCTCACCTCATTATTCATACTAGGGTCAAGGGTTACCCCGAAAATGATATTGGCTGCGGGGTCTACTGCCTGCTTAATGACCTCTGCTGCTTGGCTAACTTCGGAGAGAGTGAGATTAGCTGCCCCAGTGATAACGTACAAGACACCTTTCGCCCCCTCAATAGATACCTCCAGTAGGGGGCTAGCA
Organism: uncultured Dehalococcoidia bacterium; assembly: GCA_964457045.1. Classification (GTDB taxonomy): domain Bacteria; phylum Chloroflexota; class Dehalococcoidia; order UBA2247; family RBG-13-53-26; genus CAYWDP01. The sequence goes on along the minus strand of CAYWDP010000050.1, from coordinate 10,725 downwards.
ATGGCTGATTGAGCAGCTTCCACGCATCGGTTTTGACCAGTGCTGTGACCGATGGAGAGCCAGGCAGGGCCTGCCTCTTTCATAACAGACCTTACATCAGCGAAATCAAGGTTTATTAGTCCAGGTAAAGTGATAACCTCGCTGATAGCCCGAACCCCGGTCATCAGTACATCGTCTGCCAGTCTGAAGGCGTTGTCTACTGTCTCTTTCTCATCTACGAGAGACAAGAGACGCTCGTTAGGAATAGCAATTACAGTATCCAGCCTGGACATAAGCTGACTAATGCCCTCACGAGCTACCTGCGCCCGCCGCACCCCCTCAAAGTCAAAGGGTCTGGTAACTATAGCAATGGTAAGAGCCCCGGTTTGTTTGGCTAGCTCAGCGATTATAGGGCAGGCACCTGTGCCTGTGCCTCCCCCCATGCCAGAAGCTATAAACACCATATCAGCGCCACTTATCTGCTGGCGTAGCTCATCCTTGCTCTCCTCAGCTGCCCGTCGACCCTTTACCGGGTCACCACCTGAGCCTAATCCCCCGGTTGTCTGCTCCCCAATTTGAATCCGAGTTGGTGCCTCGTTCAGCATTAGATGTTGAACATCGGCGTTTATGGCAATGAACTCCACTCCTTGAATTCCTGCCTTCACCATACGGTTAAGGGCATTACAGCCTCCCCCTCCCACTCCTATGGCTTTGATCCTACATGGTGTATGTACATAAGCTGTCTTTGCCACGTCCTCTATCCTCCTTTATCAGTGACCTCCCCCAATCTCTCAAGCGTGTCCAGCTGTAACCCTCACGGGTGACCTGAGATCACGCAATGTAGAGTAGAAACTTCTCAGACCACCGGCTAGGATTGTATGTTCGCCTTTTCCTCCTGCCCCCCAAAGCAATAGCCCCGCACTGGCGGCATAGGCAGGATCATCCAGCTCCCTGGTTTCAGGTATACCTTTAGGTTTCTCCACTCGCACTTTAAGCCCCAGCACCTCTCGGGCAAACACTGCCATACCAGGCAACTTTGCTGTGCCGCCAGTCAGCACCATAGTGGTTGGCATATACCCGGTTGGTAAATCCAAGGGAATCATCCTTAAGATTTCCTCTACCCTGGCACTAATGATATAGCATAGGTCCTCACGAGAGACCTTATAACCTTCCTTTTGCAACCAAACCTCGCCTTGAGAAAACAAACCTCCATTTTCTATCTTGAACCTCTCAGCTATATCAAAGGGAATGCCTAAACCATCAGCTATGTCCTTGGATACCTGGATACCCCCTATAGGTAAAACCGAGGTATGCCAAAGACCCCCTTCTCTGAATACTGCAATATTGGTGATACCTCCACCAATATCAGCCACAATGACCCCTTCCTCTTTGTCTTCTGGCGTTAGCACTGCCTCGCTAGAAGCTATGTGATTGACTATCATACCCCCTATCGACACACCAGCCCGCCGCAAGCAAGTCTCTAATTTACCAAGATAAGCTTCTCCAGCAGTAACAATATGAGCCTCTACATCCAGCCGACGACCATGCATCCCCACTGGATTCTTGATACTTGTGCCATCGAGGAAATACTGCCTTAGAATAACAGGGAGCATCCTTCGGTCTTTAGGGAAATCAAGCTTTTCAACAGCTACAGCACCTCGTTTGAGGGCAGTCGGGGTGACCATGTGCCTGGGATCATCAATAGTTACTGGAACTCGATTATTAAGAGATTTAACATGTCTGCCACTAAAGCCTATCCAGGCCTGCTCCACCTTCGGTGCAGTGTACTCTGCCTTTGCCACCGACTCTTTGATTGCTTGCGTGGCATAAGAGACATCAGTGACGACCCCCTTTTCTATCCCCAGGGAAGGAACGATGCCTGCTCCAAGAATCTTGGTGACATTGCTTTCCCTGACACTAGCCACTAAGGTACAAATCTTAGTGCTACCTACATCGATGCAAGAGATGTGATCAACACTCATTTTCCCCTCCTTTTCAAAGGATCCTGACCTATTCTACAACCTATATTTGTATTGTAAATATACGAATCATCTTGGCATAGATTCAAAGTGCGATTTAGATTCCTGCCAACAAGTCTACTCGTCTCTATGTCTCCAATCGCATCCCCTTGGCTTCTACAGGCTCCATTTTCCAAATCTTCTCCTCGTTGGCATCGACGTAATAGTCGACGGCACTATTGCAGTCTATGCACTTCGCCGTTACCCTCCCAGCATAGGTCAGGGTTACCGTGCCCATAATCAACCCACCTTCATTGGCATAGCAAACAGGGCAAGGACCGGCAATATGCACACTCCCTGCTCCACACATAAGCCAGTGCATAATCATTATGCTCACCTCCTTCTAGAAGCTATCCGATAGACTCTGACAGATTGGTTCTTCGACAACGCTTTATCATACTGGTGCTTTTTCATTCATGCACAATAATACACGTTTTAGGCAATTTGTCAAGACCCTCGGAGCGAGATTGTTGAAAAAGGAACTATCCTGTAGGGACAGACCTTTAGGTCTGTCCAGCACTCTATAGATGATACATTCCTCCGTGAAAGGTGGTATCCTTCCCCGTGGTACATACCTCAGGAGGGTAAGACATCAGCCATAGCTCGGAACCAGGAATGATGACAGCTCCTCCAGTGCCACGGTGTGCGCTAGGCGGCCGAGTAGAGACGGGAAAGAACCGCTCACGCCAAGAGCCCGGAGCGCTGGTGCTCTTCTGCTGCATCTGGGGGCTCAGCAGGTATCCGAGCCGAGTTTGGTGTGCTACTTCTACAGCGGTGATTTCGAACCGGTAACGTGTTGGGGTTACATGCCCCATTTTCAACGTCTGTCACAGAATCATCAAGGGTGTACCGCGGGGGGTGGAGACTCTACTGATTTCGTGTGGGTATAGCTACAAATTCTTCGCAATAATTGTAGCTAGTTTTTCCAAAAACCAAGCCCTATTCTTACCCGGTATGTGGCCTGAAAAGACCTGAGACTAGCTTTTTCTGCAATTATCGTGTAAGATGTGCTATGGTGCCTGAAGGTGGCACAGTGCGGTGCACGATATTAGCCCAGCCAGGCGGATTTGGAGGACTCTGCTTAAAAGACAAATATCCATGGTTTGCAGGCGATTATGTTAAAAGATAAACAACTTCTAGCTTATACAGCAGGAATCATTTGACGGTGAGGGCTGCATAAGCATTTATGAGGCGAGAGAGAAACGGAATGTGAGGGGCTATTATCATAGGCTCGTAGTGGTTGTCGCGGGTACCAGTGAGAGGCTAGTACAATGGCTGAGGATGCAATACGGCGGCTGCTGGAGCGTGCAACGAAAAACCTTTGGAGAGGCAATGGTGGGGGAGAGTTAAGAAGGAAAAACAAATAAGCTGAAAGCAAATGAGACCCTGTATACAATCAAAATAAGATGGGATCTTCAGATGGGGGTGTATTATGGCAGCAAGTATTCCAGAAATAGCTCAATCTCTAGCTGTCGCTTGCTTGAATCACGAAACCTTTGCTTTGAGGCTAATATCCCCCGAGTCCCACATAGGAGACGCGCAAGCGAGGGGCAAAAACATTGGGCAATTTTACCAAGCTATCTATAAGATGGTGGCAGAGGCAGTTGAACTGTCAGCAGAAAAGCAGGTCTGAGCTTACATGGCAGTTTGTCGCTTCGCCATATAAGCGAAGGTAGTAAAATCTTAAATAGCGATTTGAGGCGTCAATTACCATTCCCATAGGAGGGGGCGAGTTGAGACTAGCCAGGTCGATTTGGCGAATTCAGCGTTCGTTTATGTTGCTCCTAGAGGCAATGGCTGGCAAATATTGAAGGGGGGTGGTAGGAACATTCAATTACATGTTCTGAAACAATTTCTTGATAAGGCTTTTCTTCTGTTTAACCATGTTGTCACTGGAGAGGTTGGAATCGCTACCTTGTTTCTACCTTCAAAACAAACATTGTTAGACAGAGAGAAACGAACAAAAGGAGGAGGTCAAAATGCAAGGCAGCAGTCTGTATGTAGGAAATCTTAGTCATTCTGTAGCTGAGGAGCAGCTGAGAGAATTGTTTTCCAGCTATGGTGAAGTTAGGGCCGTCAGAATAATTCCCAATAGAGATTTCGGATTTGTTGATATGTCTAGCTCATCGGAAGCTGAAGCAGCAAGAACAGCATTGAACGGTTCTGATTTTCAAGGACGCACCTTGAAAGTTGATGAAGCTCGCCCACCTAGAAGTGAACGCAGAGGGGGCTATCGAAGATATTAGGATAACTGAGGGATAATCCAACCGTGAAGCCCAGCCAGGCGGATTTGGAGAGGGGAACAGTGGATGATAGGCAATTGCAAAAGGCAAAGGTGGATGAACTGGCCGAAAGTTTGAGGCACGAACCCTATCGATTGTTCTTCAATGATTGCCTCATCAAATCTATTCGTTTTGCCAGGGAATGCAAGAAGGCAGGAATTAACGCTAAGATAGTATGTTGTGTTGGCCTGGCGTCAGCCAGGATACCCGTCTTGTCCAGAAGGCTTAGTCTTCCCGTGATACATGTCTGGGCAGAAGTCGAGACAGAAAGAATAGAAGTGTCTCGCCCCCTAGGGTCTCGGGGGATACTGGATATCGTCCCCATGGACATCAAGCCGATCCTGAGGGTGAGAATTTAGAGCCTGCAACTGGACTCCAACCAAGGCGGTTTCGACAAAGACCGAGTTTGTCTGCTAATGGGGAAACATGGGGTAATTCCTTTGTTCAACGCTTACCCACTGCTGAGGGATAAACTTCCCTACGTATCTCTGGGCCAATTCCCCACCCCGGTACAGCAGCTTGATCGATTGGATGAGGATCTGGGCATAGACCATCTATACGTAAAACGAGATGACTTGAGTGGTGAGGTCTACGGAGGAAACAAGACCCGAAAGTTAGAGTTCCTTTTGGGCAGGGCTCTTCGGGCCAAGGTAAAGGAGGTTTTGACTTTTGGCTTTACAGGATCCAATCACTGTCTGGCTACTGCCATCTATGCACAAAAGATGGGCCTGAAGAGTATCTCTATGCTGTTGCCTCAGCCTAACGCCCACTACGTCCGTCGCAATCTCCTGATGAGCCACTATTCTGGGGCCGAACTTCACCTATGCCGGAATATGCGTTTGTTGGTCTTGGAGACCATGTGCCAGCTCTTGCGGCATAGACTGAAATACGGACAGTTTCCTCAACTTATCCCTCCTGGGGGGTCTTCGCCACTTGGCGTTATTGGTTTTGTCAATGCAGCCTTTGAACTCAAAGAACAAATCATGAAAGGGGAAGTACCTGAGCCGGATCGTATTTACGTTGCCTCAGGCACCATGGGTACAGCAGCAGGGCTGATGCTTGGGCTTAGGGCTGCCAATCTCAAAAGTGAGGTAGTGTCTGTGCGGGTAGCCGATGAGAGGTTTGTTAATGTGAGAAGAATGAGTAAACTCATTCGTAGGACCAATTCTTTGCTTTGCTCGCTGGATTCGTCCTTTCCCGAGTTGGAATTCTCTGGGAAGGACATAGATATTAGACACGGCTTTTTCGGACAACGCTATGCCCTTTTTACTAAGGAAGGTATGGAAGCTGTGAGCCGCATGGAGAAATACGAGGCAATTGAGCTAGAGGGAACTTATACAGGCAAAGCGTTTGCTTGCCTCGTAGATGATGCAGGGAGAGGAGATTTGAGAGACATGGTAGTGCTATTCTGGAATACTCACAACTCCAGAGATTCCTCAGACTTAGTGGCTGGCATTGATTATCACCAATTGCCTCTGTGCTTCCACCGCTACTTCGAAGAAGACGTCCAGCCGCTGAACCGTCATTCGTAACAGGGAGTAATGTTCCTGCCAGCCTCTTCGCTGGCATCACAGCAGCCTTCGGAGCAGGCATTCTGGCCGATTTCGTCCGCAGAAGGCTCCTGGTATAGTGTACCACCATTCGCAAGCCTCCCCACCAGCCTAGACGCAACCTTGAGCTTGCATCCAAGCCGAGTTTGGTGCGCTATTTCTAAAGCGGTGATTTCAAACCGGTAATGTGTTGGTCATCGGCCTATTTGGCTTTGGGCTACCAGGGAAAAAATCGGCGCCGGTTCTAGAATCATGAGCTGTGGCCCCCGAGTTGGGGAAAATTCTATTGAATTTATGCGGGTGTAGCTAAAAATCGCTCACAATAATTGTAGCTAATTTTTCCAAAGATGAAGCCCTATTTCTACTTGCTATGTGGCCTCAGGCTAGTGGCCTTCCGGCTTGCTGCGGGTGGCTCTGAGGGGGTTTCGAGGGGTGGTTTTGGGAAACCAAGGGCAAGATCGCCCATTTTTGTCAAATAGCGGGGCTATTCGGACTATAGCAGAACCTGTATAGTATGTCCTGGACACCGCACATCCTCTCCTTGAACATTCTGCATGAATATGTTATACTGCAACAACTGGTTTTAGTTTAGGTTACCAATAGTCTGTTAGACTTCGTGATCAGGTCCACGGCCTTTGGGTGACCCCGACTCAAGCCAAATATCTGAAGAAAGGAGGTCGTCCAATGAGCTTTGTGGATAAGTCACTACGCTGTTCCGATTGTGGTGCTGATTTCACCTTCAGTGCCCAAGAACAAGAGTTGTTTGCCACCAGGGGCTACACCAACGAGCCTAAGCGCTGCCCGCTGTGCCGCGCAGCCAGGAAATCCCAAAATCACGGTTTTTCCGCTTACAGGCGACAGATGTTTCCTGTAGTGTGCGCCGAATGCGGCAAAGAAACGGAAGTACCCTTCGAGCCCCGAGAAGGCAGACCGGTGTACTGCAGCGCTTGCTATGATAAAGTGCGACTGAGCACTCGCTGGTAATCTAGTCACCACTAGGCATCCGAGGCCGGGAATCACTCTGGCCTCGGATGATTCCAAATCTGTTACACACAGTTACACCTAAACTTCCATTGGGGGAAAGGAGGGGTTCGTGAAAATATACGTGGGCAATCTGTCACGTGATGTCACTGAGGATGAATTGCGCCAGGAATTTGAGGCTTTCGGGAAGGTGGACTCGATTACCATCGTGAGGGACAGGTACAGTGGCCAGCCTAGAGGCTTTGGATTTGTTGAGATGCTAGCGAAGGCTGAGGGCCAGGCTGCCATCGCGGGTCTCAATGGAAAAACACTAGGCGATCGGACGCTTAATGTTAGCGAGGCTCGCCCTCGTTCCGACACGAGAGGCAGCGGGAGAGGCGGCTTGTATGGTGGAGGAGGAAGACGCAAAAGATACTAAATCGTGTACTCGTCATCCAGCTGCCTGAGACATGCTGCTAGACGATGGCTGAGAATAGTTGTGTCCACCATTGGATCATAGACACCCTAGCGATGAATGCCGTTTACCACGCTAGGTGCAAGAAGTGTGGCGCAGAAAAGGATTTCCCCTGTCAGCAACCTTGGTCAGTATTCTCCCTCAAACCCACCAATCCAACCCCATCGGCGCCAACAGAACTGCCAAAGAGGCGTAGAGGGAGACCAAGAAAGGTTGATGGCTGATAGTTTAGTGAGGCGTTTGTAGGGAACGTGGGTCAAGCTAGGCGGATTTGGGGCCAGCACATCTGGTACTCAAGGAGAGGAGGACAACGATGGCAAATTTCGTAGTTGGCGAGAGGGTCAAAGTTGTTGACATGCATAGCGCACAACACGAGCGTATCGGGGAAGTGGAATCGGTTACAGTCGACCGGGGTGTCCTTCTATACGGACTGACGTTTAAGCCCGAAAATCTGCTGCTACCGCCTTTCGGCCGGTTTAAGGCGGAGGAAATTGAAGCACTGGAAGTTGAGGCGTGGAATTGAAGAACAGGTTGGGGATTATGCACTGTGTCGAAACAACTTCACCACAAAGGCGCCTTATAGAACTTCAGGCTATCTTCAAACTGACCGAGCCAGTATACCGCTGCACCATCTCTAGCGATTCCCACCTGCCTGGAAAGCAAACGGTAAATCTGCGTCCAAGCTGAGTGTGATATAGTGTTAGTGTCGCCCAGGATACAAAGGAGAATGACCATTGGCTAAAGCTGACAATAGGCGTAGAGTCCGGCACGAACAGCAACAACGCCGTGCTAGGCAACATAAACGAGATAAACGGAGAAGACAGCGTAGACAGACAAAACGGTCTATATAGAAAAAGCGCAGACCTCAGTTGACTGCTATGAAGCATAGAGCTAGAAGTTCAAAGATTAAGTATCAGCACGGTATGATTCATGGCTTAAGGAAATTCCTTGAGGGAGAGCTTGAGCCGCTAGACTATGTGGAGTCCATTTTCCCTGGGGAAATCAAGCGCACTAAGGGAGCCAACCCAAAGCTTAGGGTTCAGTTTAAGTATGCTACCGAGACTGGGGCGAAGCTCCTGGCCTACGGAGCAGCAGCAGTCCAGGAAGTATTTGTAGTAACCAAGAACGCAGAGGCGCTGAAAAGCAAGCTTGATACCACTGTAATTCGTACATAGAGGAATCAAGACAGCCCAGCCAGGCGCATTTGGAGGAAAAAGGAGGTCAGAATGCAAGGTAGCAGACTTTATGTGGGAAATCTTAGTTATCAGGTAACTAGTAAGCAGCTGGAGGAGTTGTTTTCCAACTACGGTGAAGTCACGCAAGTCAATAGAGTTCAAGGAAGAGGTTTTGCATTCGTTGAAATGTCTAGTCCAGCGGAAGCCGAGAAAGCAAAAGAAGCGTTGGACGGTTCTGAGTTTGAAGGGCGCGCATTGAAAGTTGACCAAGCTCGCCCGCCTAGAAGTGAAGGCAGAGGGGGCTATTGAAGATACTAGCACAACTGGGAGATAGTCTAACCATGTAGCAGAGCAAAGGCAGGGTTGGGACTTAATGAGCGACGATAGCTGTACACACCACTGGGTCATAGACAGTCACCCAACTAATGGCTTTTACCACGCTAAGTGCAAAAAGTGTAGTGAAGAAAAGGACTTCCCCTATTGGGAACCGCAGCGGAGGATCCTTACATCATCTAGCAGACCGAACCCGACATCAGCCGTAGACCCACCCGAAAGACGCAAAGGCAGACCGAGAAAGCTTGATAAGTGAACACTGAGGGGTGCTTTACAGTCTCCGCTGCTTAGAGCCAAATCCCTCCTCCAAACCTGCCCTCTGCACTATCGCCCTTGAAGCCTTAGGCTATCCTCAAACTTCAAGCTTTAGCTGAAGTGCTCCCGCAAGCCTCAATTTGCCTCCAGGCTAGGTTCGGGTGGTATAATGGTCGCCGGGCAATAGGCCGATATGAGGCGAAGGCCAAGTCTGGAACAAGCTTTTCATCCTAGATCTATCGCCATCGTCGGTGTGAAAAGATCTGAAGGTGACTCTCCGCCTGGCTACACCGGGATGATGTTTCTCCGTCTTCTACAGGAGGCAAAATTTGCCGGGCGTATATACCCCATCAACCCCAAGGCCGACACCATCGCAGGACTCAAGGCATATCCTGGTGTGTCCTCCGTTCCTGAGCATGTGGACTATGTCATAGTTACAGTGCCCGCTGCTGCTGTGCCTGACGTGATGGAGGACTGCGTGACAGCCGGAGCGGTCGATGTACTCATATGCACCGCTGGTTTTGGCGAGACCGGTGAAGAAGAACGAAAGCAGTTGGAAGTCAAGATACGAGACATTGCCGTGCGGGGAGGGCTTCGGGTGGTAGGGCCAAACGCTCTGGGCTACCACGTGCCCTCGGCTCGCATGCACATGTATAGAGAAGCTGAGCTGGTTGAAGGCTCGGTGGCCTTCGTATCTCAGAGCGGCGGACACTGCCAGATGTACGTCAGGCAGGGACCATCGCAGGGGATAGGTTTCAGCAAGGTGATCAGCTACGGAAACGCACTCGTGATGGATTCCACCGACTTCCTGGAGTACCTGGCGACCGACGCGGAAACCGCCATCATCTGCATGTATATTGAAGATGTCAAGAATGGCCAAAGATTTCGGGAATTAGTAGCTGACCTGAACCCAAGGAAGCCGATCATTATCTGGAAGGGTGGACTCACGCCCTGGGGAGCCAGGGCCGCCGCAACGCACACTGGTTCTATGGCAGGGGATAAGCAGATATGGGATGCTTTCTTCAAACAGACAGGGGCGATAAGGGTTGACTCCATTGACGAGATGGCCGATGTTACTATGACCCTTCTTCGGTTGAGGCCCTCAGCGCAGGGAGGCGTGGCGGTGTGGGGAGGCGGTGGAGGCAACACCGTGGCCGCAGGTGACATATGTGCTCAGGAAGGCCTCCAAGTGCCAGCCCTTTCTGATGAGACGATAGGCAGGCTGCTGGAGTTCCTGCCTATCGTTAACCAGATAATGGTGAATCCGCTGGATGCGGGCAGCGTATTTCGCGATGTGTCCCTCTTGCGGCGAGCGCTGGAAACGGTGGCCAAGGATCCCGGCATAGACATTATCCTTCTGCATCTGGCTGCCGGTTTCGCCAAATGGTTTGGCCCCGACCATCTGGCGAGATTCAGGGAGTGCGTGTCAGTTTTCAACCGGGAGAGCCCATCAGGCAAGCCAGCGGTTGTCGCCATCAGGGATGAGGGCAAGCCTGGGGATGCCGAAGAGTTTGTCTATTATCTGAGAGAGGCTGGTATCACCACCTACTCCTCGCTGCCCAGGGCCTGCCGCGCCCTGAGCCGATTCGCCAACTACCACAGATTCATAGCGGAGAGCGTGGGAGAGAGCGTGGCGAGTTCTTCACTGCATTCGATGCCTTGCCGTAGCAGACGCTAACCAACCCAGTGGGTGAGGCC
>CAYWDP010000049.1:0-13718 GCA_964457045.1 uncultured Dehalococcoidia bacterium | reverse complement strand
CTACTATCTCACTGACCATTCGCCTCCAGGTACGCATCAGCTTCCCAAAGGCAACGGCATCCTTGTGTGAGAACTTATGTATGGAATCAGCGGTGTCCTCCACCATGCGGGTCAGGAGCAGTGAGCTGCCGTCCTCGAACACCATAGCGGTCTGCAGGTTAGGCTTGATCCATACCAGGGCATGCTTGTCCAGATTGAAGTCCTGGATTACCGGCATATAGTCCACCATCATGTGATAGATAGCGTGCATGTTGGAGTAGTAGCAGGGGAAGAGGATCTCCTCTGTAGCCAGCCCTCCTCCAACCTCGTAGCGGCGTTCCACCACAGCTACCTTTGCCCCGGCGCTGGCCAGATAGGCCCCCGTCATCAGTCCATTGGGTCCAGCTCCTATAACAATTGCATCCCAATCACTTTCCGTGGGAAACTCATCAAACACTTTGCCAAGCAGGTCTTCCATATTCTCCTCCCTTCTTTATCAGCGAGGTATCGCTGATATTTTACCTTTCTCTGGTATATACCATGGCGATGGATACCACCAGTCACCGGGCTCGGCGATGCCGTCCTCGATGAGGATATGCATCAGATTATAAGGTATGGCCATCAAGCACAATGCTCCAGGGTGCCCAGACGTCTGGTGGCAATGATAGAGCCCCTCAATAGGAGTACGGTAGCGAGCCAGCTCGGGCAGCGGCCGCTGGGTCCACAACTGGTCGCTGCAATGGCGGGTGCCGCACCAGGTACCACCAATAAGCCCCGTGTGGCGAAACTCGGCCTCATAAGGGGTTGCCGCCCAGTGGTGAATGACGTTATCCGAGTCCAAGCCTTCAAACGCCTGACCGAAGGCCTGGCGCATATAGGCGTTGACCTCATCCTTGATCTTGTCTATTGCGTCTGGTCCGTCCACGTGATAGTCCGGGCAGGTGACATTCACCTCAAAAGCAGGTGTCACATGTCCCTTAGGGTGGTAGCCCTGGCAGTGTGAGGGGTCAAACGCCTGGGATGGGGTCATAAACCACATCAATCTCTCCGGCGGCACAGTGGGATTACCCTTATGGCCATCCACATCTGCTACGTTCTCATAGTAAATCTCCCGCGAGTCTGAGGGGTAAACGCCGCCAAAGGGTACCTTGTGGGGACCCATGCCCATTTCGCTCAATGCCTTGAACTTAGGACGATAGGCGAGAGGCTTGCGGGTGAGGAAGGTGGACACATAGAGGCTGCCTCCCTTCAGGCTGATGTCCTTTATTTTCTGGATGAAGCTGGCATCCAGATGCTGTGGCCCGATCAGCTTGAGGAAGGTCTGCTTGACGTCAGTGGCGCTGACCACTGCCTTGTCCGCCCAGATTGTCTTTCCACCCATGGCGGCGGTTTCTCTCAACCGTGCCCCTACTGCCCGCCCATCTTGGACAATGATCTCATCCACAGGACAGCAGGTATATACCACTGTACCGTGGGCTGCCGCAGCGCGGTAGATGGCGTGGAAATAACCATGCAGGCCACCACAGGGAATGCTCATTCTGCCAGGTAGCAAGAGAAGTATGACACTGAGGAAGGCAGGGATGGCCACGCCCTGCCAGTGACCAGCAGCCCCTGATGCCCAGGCTGCGAAGGCCAGCACTGCCTTGAGAGACTCGGTTTCCATATGCTCGTCCATGAGGTCGAACATGGTCATCTCGCGCAGTTCCGGGGTCCAGACATCCGGCTGGTGTTGCTCATACACCTGCATATAGGGGACAGTCTCATCGGTCACCTCTACTTCAGGAGGATGCGGCGGGCACCAGAAGGTAGCGCGAAGCAGCTCCATGATAAAGGGAGGTTGACCGAGCAAGCCGCTCAATTTAGCAAAGCCCTCCATGTCCTTCTGGGTGGCTGGCTCCAGTCCCTCGGTGGTCAGCTGACCAAGGCCCATGGACTTCGTAAGATCCATCGGACTCCACGACATGCGGAAGCCGTACTTCCACAGCTCCAGCTGCTCGAATCCAGGGGCTGGTGCCCCGTACATGAGCATGGCGTGGGGAAAGATGCGCACCCCAGCCATGGGCTCGGCGGTCTCACACGCCCCACCGGCTTCCGCCTTCTCCTCCAGTACGCAGACGCTTAGTCCGCACTTGGCTAGATATGCCGCTGCTGTCATGCCATTGTGTCCCCCACCTACAATGACAACATCATACCTTTCTTCCGTGCCCATAAGTGCCTCCTTTCCCCCTGGTGGTCAATCACAGTATACTGTCCCTTCCAAAAATATGTCAATATGTTTGCCTTCCTCCAATTATCCACTTGCGCAAGACAATCATCCGCCGTGACAACAGGGGTCATGATGCTGGATCGTCCTAGCCTCGCCTCTCCTAAGGTAGCGCATAATAACAAATAACAATCGCCGCAACCTCTATCATATAACATCGGTTCTCTCTCCAGGGCACGGAGCCGACACTGCACAAAATCTTCGATTTGGCAGGGTGAAAGCGAGAGAGGGAAATTTCACCCTCACCCTTGCCCTCTCGCTTCAAGGGAGAGGGTGTCTGCCCTCCCATTTCTAGGAGAAAAGCTATAGCTTTTAGCTATAAGGTCATGAAGTGTGGAGGCATTTTAGCGGAAACTGGGGCAACGATTGGGGTTTGCCTACAAGGCATGAGCGGTCGGCTGGCGCAGAGTACCACCCCCTGTCATTACTTCGAGGGTGTTTAAAAATGTAGTGCGGGTCTATAGACCTGCATTACATCTTCAAACAGTCTTGTAGGATATTTCATAGATGCTTTAACATAGGTGCGAATCACGATTAAGGAGAGCCGCTCTCAGACTTCGAGCTTTGTTCTATTGATCCTCACCCCGGTAGAAGCCCGGTGAACAAGACGACGCCCTTGCAGACCCTATCAATAACGAGGACTTCTCTCTTCACTCTGCCAAGAGCAGCTAATTGCTAACCCTCACCAGCTCCTCTGGTTGGACACACTCTACTGCCGGGGCTTCTTCAGCTTTTCTGGTTAAGAGTATCGACCCAAGCATGAGCAGAGCAATTCCCAGCCCAAGCGCTATCCAAGGAAGATAGGTATTCCCCCAAGGAAGTGCCCAGTGATAGAATCTTGCGTCATGAACCAGTTGGGCGATGCTCTCCTCAGTGAACACCAGATCGTCTGTGTACATAGTCATATCGGTGAAGGTCGGTTCGCCTGTTATACCATCGAAAACAGGAATCTTTGCGGTTCTGGTGGTGGTGCTCTCGAAATACACGGTTACCCCAGAGACAGGCTCTACCTTCATCATAAGGTATTGATAGAGCTGCATCTCAGGGGTGAATAGCCCGGCGGGAACGGCGATGCCCTCTTCCGGAGTAGCGATCTCATAGACAAGAACATGCAACCCCCTGAAGTCCTCCTCACCACAATATCTGGCATCGAGGGGTGTAGGACTTCCCGTAATCCAGAAGGGGTAACTTTGGTCAGCCTTTACATCCCGAGGGAAACTCCAGTAGCCTTCTCGATCCTTATCGCCATGCCCCGGTACGTTCGTGCGGCATACCCTGTCCACCGCCAGCAGAATATTTGAGGCCAATGAGGGAATCTCCTGGCCAGTGTTAGCATCTACAAAGGTAATGTCTTCCTCAAGATAGATTACGTCGCCGCAACAACGGACTGTCCCATATTTTCTGGTTCCGATCACATCATAGGTCACTAGCTGATATGTGTCGGGATCAAACACGGTTACACTCCCTTGCTGCTGGGTAACCGACTTGAGGTCAGCAGGTATCTTGTTCAGAGCAGGAAAGATAACCGTCATCCAAACTACTCCAAAGATGAGAAGAGCCACCCCCATTACAGCAATAAGGATAGCAACCCATTTCTTTCTTGAGATCATCATCTTCTCCTTCGCTTAGTTACCTCTAAGGCGACATCACATTCAAAAAAGTCCCAGCCACAATCAAACCCCTCCGCTGTCACTCAACCCACCTAAAAATACACCTAAGTTGTTCTTTGGGACTTCGCTCAAGCTTAAACAACTGGGCATGGCCACAATGGTACCGTTTCTGCAATGCATTCGAAAAGAATAATTAGGATCATACAGTCGAACAAAAGGGTCAATCTGATGAGCCTAAAGGATCAAGCGCACCAAATAAGAATCTTGCAGTCACCAAGCCAGGGGAAGAGCCTTATTGCAACGAAATCCTAAGGGAAGCTCTGCGCTTTCTAGCGCCAAATCAGCCACACATGAGGCACCGGGGTGTTAGTGGAGAATTTCAATTAGACGGTTTAATCGCTGAGTTCTCTTGCGGCAGACGAGGCACAGCAGGTTTCTTGCCAACTCCGTTAGAGCTGCCTAAGCCTTCTGCAAACAGATCATAATGGCACTAAGACCAAGAAAGAAGCGATTATCCTTTTCCGATTATGGTTCATATCGTACCTCCTTCTGCCCTCAGTAGGAGGTCTTCTCTCTTCATCCCATCCCAGACAGCCAGTCATTCACCAGCCTGATGGAGGTCTCTCCCCCATTCCCTGGTGACCTCATAGGTCATATCCCTGAACTCCTTCTCCTCCGGAAGCGGCCTGCCCAACCACTCCCGGTAGAAAGCATCTATGTCAGGCAGAGCATCGAAGATGATCGGATAGCCTACGGGTACAGCCTCCACCATGAGCAGACTGCCGCACCCCGGGCAATAGAACTCTCGCACCTCACACAGGTTGGGGTCGGGGCACTTGAGTCCAGGATAAACCTCCTCCAGCTTCTCAGTATCGTCTCTGGCGAAGATGAGGGCATTCAGCTTCCAGTTCTTACGCCAGTCCCCGAACTCGTGCCCGCAGTCGCACTTTACGATCCGCTCAGCGCCCTTCCGCACCACATTTAGGTGGTCACCCAGGGGAAGCAATATCCTCTCCGGATAGGAGACGCGCTCCTGGAGGATCTCGACATACTTGTCGAATCTATCATCGTCCTTGGGCTTGCTCATGATTTCGAACGTCTTGTGCCAGGGGAGCCTGCCGTCGTAAAGGTCTCTTAAGTCCTCTTTGCTGTATGACATCTCTTCACCTCACAGATTAAAGTCATCGGGCAGCGCCCAGAAGTCCTTGAACTCCTGGGTGAAGGCCTCGCTAAGCCTCATACTGCTCTGGTACATCTCCAGAATCTTATCATCTATATTGCGCTCCGTAAGCCGCTGACGGGACCTCTGCCACCATTCCTTGACCGGCACGCCTCTGGCCAGCCTCTCTTTGCGCTTCGCCTGGCGCAGTTCCTTGGTGGCAGCATCATCCACCTTCCACTGCTTCGCTTTCTCATCGTAGCTGGTCTTAACACAGTAGACGTTGCTGGCCTGCCACTCGGTGGTCAGTCCGTTGTCCATGTCAGCGGTTATCAGTGCCGGGTCCCTTTCGATTGGATCGCCAAGCCCTCCGGCAGCAGTTGAGACGGAAAGGAGGAGGTCCCCCTCGTAGATTTCCACCGGCGCCGGTATAAGGCCGGGGTCAAAGACCTGCCCGGGAAATCGGTCCTTTAAATCCGCCGGATGGCCCAACTCATAGAGCAGCGGCTGCCTTTTCTCCATCAACTCGGTGAGATTGTCATAGCGTAGTAACAGGTTGTTCCTCCTGCCGCCGGGGTATCCGCCGAACTGGCCAAGGTTGGGGATGATACCGTCCGAAGCGGTGCCAAGGGCCCCGCTGCCGACTAACTGCTGAGTTCTATGAATCATTACCACTGTTGGAACCGCAAGGCCGGAGCGGAACCTGCCGTAGCCTACTGAATAGGGTTCGAATCGGTGCGACATCTCCATCTGGGGTACGAAGAGCTCCCATACTTCCGCGCTTCCCATGTCGACCTCCGGTGTAGCCAGCCACCCTCCACAATCGACCCCATCGCAGACCCCGCAGGCACCCGGGCCGAAGTAACCGGTTCCGGCGGCCAGTAGAGGGCGCTTGTTACCCATTTGATCGTAGCCGGCCATCTGCCAGCCAGCTGAAGATCGGTAGTTAAAGGTCTCCTCCCTGAAGCCACGCAGATAGAAGGCAATCCCTAAAAGGTGCGTCCACATACCGAATACGTCCAGTAAGGGGGCCCACGGCGTGGAGGTTGCCAGCTTCTTAATCTGGCTTGGATTTAGCAGGGAGTCGATAGGCGGCTCCTTTACATCGATGGGAAGAAGCGATCCCAGATTACCGCGCCCGTCGTATGCCAGGGTCTGCACGGTGACTATGGAGACGCCACCCCAGACTGCCTGGGGTGTGCCATTGAAGGGGTGCCAGCCCCACTCGCCAACCCCCTCGAAGTCCAATACCAGACCTGCTGAGGGCAGGACATCCATCTGTATGGGAATGAGGCGTATGGTATCCCGCTTGGCCGGGGTCCACGATACCGGTTGGTCCGCCATCGGAAATTCAGCAGGCACCACGCCGCGGTATCGGCCAGGAACCATCCGCTGCCGGATGCGGACAATCTGGTTGCGCCGCTCCTCCTCTATAAGCTCCCTGATCGCCCTTTTGTAGTAGTCGATCCCGAATTCACCGATAATACGCTTGATCTCTTCCCGCACACGGATGTTGGACGCAATAGCACCCTTGCGATCCAGTAAGAAGATGTCCGACATATCCAGGCACATCTCGATCTTATGCTCGAAGTCCCGGTTCAACTTGTCGTTGGAGCCTATTCGCTCGCAGCAGAACTTCAGCCCGTCGGTGCCCCGCTCCACGTTAGGTGTGGGCATTAAGCCGGGGCTTACTGCACCGATGTCCATCTCCATAATCACCGTGGATATCCAGCCGATCAGTTCGCCTTCCCAGAAAATGGGCAGCATATCGTAGACATCAGCGGCGTGCATGCCGGATATAACGGGATTGTTGGATATGAAGAAATCACCGTCATTAATCCCCACCTCTTCCTCGTAATTCTTATTTATCATCCACTGTATATTGTCACCCATGAGCTTAATGTGGATCTGAATGCCGGTGGACTGGGCGATGTTGTCCCCTTCGGGAGTGTAGAGGCCGAGGCATAGTTCGGCCACCTCCCGGACAAAGGGCGAACCCGAAACCATACGGGTGGTCTCCCTGCCAGCTATCAGCGACGCCATTATCCGGGAATGAAAAAGCTCGCCCTTGACAGGGTTCTCCTTGAGTAGGTGAGGCTCGGTGATGCCGGCATAGCAGCCCGTATCCCGGTACAGCCTCTCATTTTCCTCCATCATACGCTTGATGGTCTTCCCGCCTTCTCCTATTCCTTTGCGCTCGCTCATCATAACCTCCTCTTATCGCCGTTTCCCAGTTGGGGAATCCTCAGGTGAGCCACAGTATCGACCACTCATCCATCCTGGCCCGTCTCCCCGGCGGGACGAAGAAGGTGGTGGCCGGAGCCTCAACCACAGCTATCCCCTCGATCTCGTTCCCCGGCCTGATCCGGTCCATGTCGTAGATAACGGCCTTGTGCCACTCGCCGTCAAAGTACACTTCCCTCTCTCCCTTAATGGCTTCTTGTGGTGGATTCTTACCCTCCAGTGACCTCTTAATTAGTTTAGGCTTGACCTTGGGAATGGTGGTGGTGAGCCCCAGCTCGAAGATCTGATACCCCGCCTGCGGGTGCTTGGCAACGCCGGCATATACCCTCTCATAGAGATCCTCAAAAGCAGCGATGAGTTTGTCCATATCCTCAGCGCTATTGATGCGGGATACCGGCGATGGCACCTCGATGTCGTCCATCTGGCTGCCGTAGCGAACGTAGGCTATCTGACGCACCCTGGCCTGCTCCCAGGGTAGACCCTCAGCAGCGAAATCAGCCTGTGCCAGCCTCTCCAGCTCTTCCCACCCAGGATTGAGCATCCCCTGTCCCATCATCAGCTTCCAGCTTTCGTCAGCGCCATAGTGAATCATAACCGTGGTGGATTTCTGGTAGCGGTGGCTGATGTCCACCGCAGCAGAGCCGAATGAAGAGAATGCCGCTGCATAGGGCAGGGTGGCCACTCCCTTAAAGGGCAGGCCTTCGGTGTAGCCAGCGACGTGCATCGGGCCAGCCCCGCCATAGCTTAGAAGGCAGTAATCTGCCGGGGAGAATCCTCTAGCGTACAGCACTGCCCTGATGTGCTCCTTCATAGTGCTGTTGATGAGCTTATACACCCCCTCTGCGAGGTAATAGGGGTCGACGCCCAGGACATCGGCGCATTTCTCCTTGATAGCCTTGAGGGCTTTCTCTTTGTTTAATTTGAGCTTGCCTCCGAGGTAATTGTCCGGGTTCAAAATGCCCATGATGAGGACACAGTCCATCACCGTGGGCACCTCGTTGCCCATATCGTAGGAGACCGGTCCTGGGTCGGCCCCCGCGCTCTCGGGACCAACGGTAATCCGCATGGTGATGGGGTCGATGGTAACGTACATCCCGGTGCCAGCGCCGATAGAGTCCATGAGCAGGGTGGGAATATTGAATATCCTGCGGTTGATGACCACCTCGCGCAGCATGACAGGCTCGCCACTCATGATGAGGCCTACGTCGAAGCTGGTACCGCCCATGTCAGAGCAGACCCAGTTGCCTATCCCCATCACCTGCTCCAGATAACGAACCCCAAGCAGACCCCCGATAGGCCCGGAGAAGCACCCTTCATAGAGCCTGGGGTAGCGAATATTGGTCACGCCTCCGTGCGCCAGAACTATCTGAAGAGGATACTTGTAACCGTCATCCTGGAGCTTGTGTTCAATTGCAAAGAGTTGTTCACGCCCAGGCTCTGCAGCGCTGGCATGGAGGACAAGCGTGTTGAGTCGTGGTTGCTCCCTGGTGATAGGACAAAGCTGGCAAGAGAGGTACAACGGCACCTGGCGACCCCGCTTCTGCATCACCTCCTGGGCTATCTCGGACACCCTCAGCTCATGCATCGGGTTCAGGTATGAATACCACAGGGAGACGGCGATGGCCTCCACTCCCTCCTCCAGCAGCTCCTCGACCGCCCTTACAACCTCATGCTCATATAGAGGTATGGCCTCCATTGAGAACATATCTATCCGCCCGGTCACCCCCTTAACTAATCTTCGAGGCACCAGGGGCCTGTTGTGGTGGTGCGTTACGTGATGCAGAACATCCTGATAACCATACCCGGTCCACGTCTGGCGGCTCCGTTCGTGGATGAAGACGTCTTCATCCCCCCGCTGGGTGATAACCCCTAATTTTTTACCTGTGGCGGTGAGAAGCACATTAATCATCGAAGTGCCGCAATAGACAATAGCCTCGACACCGGGGAGGATATTACCAGCCTGCTTCTTGAAATCGATATCCCAGTACTCGAAAGCATCCGTCAGCGACTCCCAAACACCCAGGGATTGATCCTGGGGGGTAGTTGCCGCCTTGCCGATGGTGAAGTTTCCCTCGAGGTCTACCACCATCATGTCAGTCATGGTGCCGCCGGCGTCACTGGCAATTATCTGCACCTGCTTTTCCATGCTCATACTACCTCCTTCCAGAAGCGACCATAGACTATCACTTTCCCCCTCTTCATTCCGTCACATAAGGCAGCCAATCACTAACCCCAACCAGATCTTCTGCATCAGCGCTCCATTCATATATCCTCACATGATCTACCAGGTAGCGTTTAGTCTCGGTGAAAGACCATTCTGGGTAGTAGCCTTCCCACATGGAACCTGCCGTCCTATAATTCATAGCGGCGTCATAGAAGGCCTGACTATCAAAGTTTTCAGCACCTACCTCTTCTACTGCCGCGCGCACAATCTCCAATATTTCCAGCATATTGTGGAATCCACCCAGATAACCTGTGCCAGCATGAATCATTTCCTCAGCTTCGTCAGGACGGTATCTATCAAGAATCGTTTTAGCTAGGTCGACTGTTGCGGACGGTTCATTCCACCAGGGACAGACACTGGTGGTCAATGCTCCGTCAAGAGCCTCCCAGCCACAAAAATCCACTATGAATCCTCGGAAGGAAGTCATGGCGCTCCCGCCGATATAGGTTGTGGTATAACCCTTGGCTTGAAACGCATTAACAAAAGCACCTGTGGCTTGAGCAATAGCACCTCTGACTATGTAATCGCAGTCTTTCAGCTTCTCTACCTCACCAGCCCAGGTGGGTGTGCCAATGGGAACCAGGTAACCACCAACCCACTGAAACTGCTCCCGGTGATCCTGACAATATTCCTCCAGCGTTTTCTTCAGCTCAATCTGATAGGGTGCCTCCCAAGCTGCGAAGCCAATCTTGGCTGGTCTATCTGCGGGGTAATCTGGATCGTTTTCGCTGATCCACTTCAGAAGGGTCCTTATCTCATGAGAAGGAGGAGCATTAAACCAAAATTGCCATCCCGGAGGCTCCACCAGGGACATACTGCCACCCAGGGCAGCCAGCGGGACCTTGTCCTTCTCGGAAAAGGTCTTTAGTATTTCTCCGGTTGTAGGCAGAAGGGTAATAATTACCTGTACCCCCCGCTCCCTGACCCAGTGATAGCCAGGTATATCCCTGGAATAGTCCGACATCTCATTATAGGTTATTATTTTTATCTCCACCCCAGGGATAAAGCCTTCTTCATTGTAATACTTAGCTGCATCCTCTACTGCATAGTGCAGAGGAAGAAGCGATGGTGAGGAAATTCCGGTGAGATCGGTGATTTGACCTATTCGGATAATCACCTTCGCCTCAGACGGACCAGCGCAACTCAGGCAAAGCGCAGCTATCAAGGCTAAGACCAAAGAAGAAGCTATTGCTCTTTTCCATTGATGCTTCATGTCTTACCCCCTTTCTGTTCCTAGAATGAGGTTTCCTCTCTTCACTCTGTCACAGACAGCTAATCACTAACCCTCACCAGATCTTCCGCCCTAGCTCGCACCATATTATCCTTTCTCAAGCTTTGCCAAGATATCTACCTGCTGTTTAGCCTAACCCTGGCTGGAAATTCCTCCTGCAAAATGCGGATTGCCTCACCAACCATCTCCTCCACGAGCTGCTTTGCGCTCTTTATTTCCTTAACCAACCCGCAAATCTGGCCTGCCGGAGTAAAGAGGTATTCGGTCATCCCGCTTTCCAACATAGCTAGTATGAGATCACCAGTCACCAGCAATTGCACAGGGAAAGGCAATATCGGGCCTTGCTCAGCCTCCCATGTCTCTATGAGCTTACTGTTAATAAGACGGGCAGTCTTGCCAGTGAGTACACGGGTAACACGTGTGTCCTTTTCCGTTGCCTGGAGAACCTGCTGTTTACCCATCTGGTCAAAAGCCGATTCATAGGTGCAGATAAAAGCAGTACCTAGCCAAACACCGCAGGCGCCAAGGGCGAGGGCAGCCACCAGTCCCCGGCCATCCCCTATCCCGCCAGCAGCCACCACCGGGGTAGGAGCAACAGCATCCACTACCTGCGGCACCAGTGGCATAGTGGCGATATACCCGGTATGGCCTCCAGCCTCATGGCCCTGGGCTACAATGATATCCACGCCTGCCTCCGCCTCGCGCCTCGCCTGCCTAACATTCCCCACCACGCCGATCACCTTCATCCCCCGGGCATGAGCCTCAGGAACCATAAAAGCCGGGCTGCCCAGACCAGCAGCAAAAACGGGAACCTTGTGCTCGTAGACCACTTCTATTTGTTTTGATGTTAACCCTGATGCCCAGCCTAGATCACCCTGCCTACCAAACTGGGTGCCCTCCGGCACAGGTATCCCCAGCCGCCTGCCCAAGTTAGCTGCGTATTCTACAGCCTCATCAGGGACGAGGTTTCTCAGCTCCTCCACAGTCTCTGATGGAATAGCGCCAAGCGGAGCTATACTGTCCACGCCAAAGGGCTTGCTAGTGAGCCCTTTGACCTTCCTAATCTCGGCATCCAGTTCGTCAGGCGTCATCTGCATGGCACCGATGACGCCGAGACCGCCAGCCTCGGAAACGGCTGCTGCCAGTTCAGCGCCGGCACACCCAGCCATACCAGCCAAGATAACAGGGTACTTTATATCCAACAAGTCACATAGCCTGGTAGAGAGAATTTTCTCGCCCATGAAATCTTCTCCTTTAGCTAACCTGTAAACCAAGACCACAAGTTTCTACCAGTCGCTTGTGTTTACTAAACGACCTAGCTGAACCCGATTGAGGCGATAGTATCTGCAGAAAGTCTCTAAGAGTTGAGTTACTCACCAGCTAGAGAAGGGGGCAGAAACCAGTCGGTAATGACATACCAGTCGTCCTCTGCCGCCCGATATTCAACCACCCTAACCATTCGGTGCAGAATGTTGGAGCCCTCATGACACTTCCAGACTTCACCATATCCCTCCACGGTCATTTCTATGCTTTTCAATGCATTGTTCAGAGCCACTGCATCTACATTCTCAGCTCCCACCTCTGCTACCGCTCTCCTTATCGCCTCATCTAGGACCATGCCTGCTACCTGAGCAGCCATATAGCTGGTTCCCTTTCCTAGGATCGCAGCTTCGGCTGGCCGAAACCTCTGCAGACTACCCCTCATCTGATCAACAAGAGGTACATCGTCCGTCAACACGAGTTGGGTCGTCGCGGCAAGAGCGCCATCGAGATCCTCCAGTTTCGGCACAGCAGACTTCACCAGTTCCCAAAAGCCCAGAAAGGATAGCGAGGTGCCAAGTAATGTACCGGTGTAGCCTCTTGCTATTGCCTCCTTCAAAAAGCTGGCCATGGGCGGACCAAGCAAATTCACGATGATAATGTCACAATTCTGCAGTCGAGAAATCTCAACAGCCCAGGTGGTAGCTCCAATGGGAGCAAACGCCTCTCTCAAGTCGAATTTGCTTGGGTCTGAGGCATGCAGATCCTGAAGCACTTGGTGTACCTGCTCCGAATATTTGTAGCCAGCACTCCCTACATGCCCGACTACGGGAGGCCTCTCTTGCGGTCGTTCCCCCCAGTCCTCCAAAATCCACTTCATGATGGCCTCTGCCTCCCATGGATAGTGAATGCTGAGGCTATAGACCCATTCTTCGCCCACCAGATCCGGCGATGTGGCAAAAGTAAAGGAAGGAATCCCGTCCTCCTGGTGCCTCTCCATAAGCATTTCTTGGAAAATGGGACTGAAGTTGAAGAATATATCCGTTCCTTTACCCTTCAACCATACATATCCACTAGGCCCCCTGGCGTAGTCTGTCCTTGTATCATAGGTAATGATCTTTACTTTCACTCCCGGTACAGGATTGTCTTCTTCAACCATGCGGAAATAATCCGTCAGACCCTTATGCATTTCTCAACACGTAGCAGCAGCAGGCCCGGTGAAATCCCCCATGAACCCAATAATGACCTCGTGAGCTTCTTCCTTCTCCTTGGCACAGCCAACTAACCCAGCCATGGTGGCTATTAGCACTGCCAGGAACATTAAGATTGCCATCCTGACTGGCTTAACACTCATCTCTCCCCCCTTTCATCTTTGCTTTATTTTGGAAAGCTTTGAAAGATTGTCAGATTGTCGCCCACTTTATACTACAGGCCTGTGCCTCACCGCTACATTGACCCTGCTCAAGCAAACCCATTATTAACGTACACAGGATGTTTAGCTTGGCTATTGGGTAACATACCAAAAGAACAGACACCTTTCCGGAACTCCCATCTGTTCCTGCCCAGCAAATCGCCAACCCCCATAAACTATCACCTTTCCTCCATTCCTAAGAAAGGAGGAATCAGAGAAGCGGATGGTCATTACATATAGGTGGTGATGTACTTCTCCATGGCAGGCGTGGGCTTCCACCATTTCTTCAGGCCCATGTCCTCAGCTACCTTATTGGCAGCTACATAGCCAGGCCCCC
>CAYWDP010000048.1:0-13764 GCA_964457045.1 uncultured Dehalococcoidia bacterium | reverse complement strand
ACTGAGGACTACATCACCTTTCGTTGTGCCTGTTCCTTTTCTGGTGGTAACGCAAGAAGCGGTCCATCGCCCGGCAGGCAGCAGGCATGGAATGATAGACCGGCAAACCTGCCTCCTGGTATCTTCGCTGCAGGGCTAGAAAGTGCTCCTCATGACTCGAGGCGCCGCGCTGGATTACCACGCCGATGGGCTTATCTACCCCTTTACTAACCCGCAAAATGGTATCGCAAAAGATATCATACCAGATATCAAAGACAAGCCACGGATGCTGGCCAAAGACGGAGTTGGCCAGCATCAAGTCAACGCCTTCGTAAATTAGCAGCTTTCTGGCTATGTTGTAGGCAACTTCGGGGAACATGTTAAGCTCGATGGGATTGGTCAGAATTAGTCCGGCTTGACTGTCAAGGAGCGCCTTGATTTCCTCTGATATTGATTGGGGTATAGCTGGCAGGGTGAAACCGTTGGCAGCACATGCATCGGTAGCCATAACACTGGCTCCGCCACCCCCTCCAACCATAGCTATCCGTCTTCCTCTGGGGAGCGGCAGGAATAGAAAGGTGACCACCATATCAAGTAGCTCCTCCAGAGTGTAAACCCGGATGGCTCCAGACTGTTGCAGCAGACTGGTCCATACTTCATCGTCACCAGCCATAGAACCGCTATGTGAGGCAGCCGTGCGCGCTCCAGCCTGTGTAGAACCGCCCTTGAGGACTATCACCGGCTTCTTGGCCGACAGCTCACCCAGAGCCTGACGAAACCGCTCACCGTCTTTCACTCCTTCAATATAAGCAGCCACGATCTCCGTCTCGGCATCCTGAGCCAGGTACTGAAGCAGGTCGCTTTCGTCGACGTCGCAGGCGTTTCCGTAGGAGACCACTTTGCTGAATCGTACACCCCTTTCGGCAGCAAGTCGAACGAAATGGATTGTATTGCCACCACTCTGACAAACATAAGCCACCTTTCCGCTCTCCCTGGGAAAATCGGATACAAAGGACAGGCCAGCCCTGGGACTATACACGCCCATGCAATTGGGACCAATAAGCCGGACTCCACCGACCTGAGCCAGTCGGCAAATCTCCGCCTCTAATTGCTGCCCCTCCTCGCTCCCGGTCTCGGAAAAACCAGCCGTAAAAAGCACAACCACCTTCACCCCCTTCTGCGAACAGTCCTCGATCAACTGGGGCACAGATCGAGCTGGTATACAGCAAATGACAAACTCAACCGGCTCTGGAATGTGCTTCACATTTTGATGAAGTTTGAGTCCCGAAATCTCCCCTCCCCTGGGGTGGACAGGGTAGACTTTGCCCTGAAAGCCAGAATCGAGCAGACTCTGGAGGTAGTATTTTCCGGTGGTGAGCTCACCAACACCGATTATGGCTACCGAAGCAGGGTTGAAAGCAGTGTCTAGAGATGCCATTCTGTCCATAGAATAGACTCGCCTCCTGATGTTCTAACGGTGATACATGTGCGCCTTCAGTATTATAGGTGACCCGGTTCAGTTCTGCTACTTTTGGGATACCTCCCAGAATCAGCGATTGAAATGTCCCACGCATAGGGTAGGGGCTCTGTCCCCTGCCAAGCGGGGCGGGTGACGGAGCACCCGCCTATGATAAGAGCAGTAATCGCTGATTTGAGACACCTTGTTTTGAGGTTTAAAAGAGGACATACCTGCCCTGGGCTAAGGTTTACGGATTCCGCCAGTTGGTGCGGGGCTACCAAACACAGGCCGGTCTTTCCTACAATTGTCTTGCTCTTTTCTTGATGACGAAGAGGACTAACAGCCCAATCACCACGATGCCCCCCACGATTCCTCCAATGAGGGGAGCATAGTTAGTGGGAGACACTTCTTCCTCCCCAACCATGGCTATTTCAGGTACCAGGACAGCCCCCTCAGTCCTGGCCAATATCCAGGGAAGCAAGGTGTTGGTTACTACATTGGCCCCGACGCAACCAGGGGTTACCTCCCCTGCCAGGGAATTATCGGCTGTCAGGAAGTCCATGTGGTTGTAGAGCCGGGTATTGGTGTCAATGGGGAAGGTGGTTATCCCTTGAGCCTGCGCTGAATATTCTACCCCATCAGGGTCGATGAGGGTCCAGTCAGTTACTTCGGTCTTGGTGGCAAACTCTTCCATAGGCGGGGGCGTGAGATCTACGCCATACATGGCACCAACTGCGCTCCAGAAACTTCGCGATTGGTAGGCGATAATGGGGATGTCTATATCCCTCTTCCTGGTGATGTTCATCTCAGGGGCGCTTATGTCCATGGCTCGGTTCACATCCAGGGTATATCGGCTGTTGCTGTACCACAGGGTATTATTGGGGCACCCCTCATAGACCTCAACCCACCCAGATATGGGGAACTTGTACCTTGTCGAGCCTTCGATATTCGTTGCCTCGCCAGCAAAGAAGGAGTACAGACATGCAGTGCTTGCCTTGGTGACGTTGGGATTAGGCGGGTAAAGCTGCCAGTCAGCCATCTGGTTCATAGGATAACAGTTTAGGGGGCCATCATCAGTCTGGCCGCCGACTTCGCCAGCCCCGCCGCTGAGCCAGCCGTAGACCTTATCGGGGTCCAGGAGATCCACAGGCACCCCAGGCTCGGCGAGAGTGGGGAAATCCAGCCGTCCGGATCGCATGCCACTGGTGTGGAAAGTCTCCATCTGGGTCATCGAACCTGGAATAGGGTCGTCGTCATAGCTGAAGTTACTGTAGGCCTCGTTGGTCAGCCTTAGTTGTTGGAGGAAATCCCGGGCCTTCTGGTCGCTCAAGTACATACTCTGAACCTTATACGGGCTCTCACCGTCGGGGTCCCAGAACCCCATCATGCCCGTCATGTGGCTTCTGGCTATAAGCTTGGGTTGGTCGATAACCAACTCTCCCCATTCGAGTCCAAACCGTTTATCTTTGCCCTCAATTAGCCTCTGCACACCGGCCTGCCATTCGTCCAGGATGTCTTCGTTGTCCTCGAATATCCGTGGGCCGCCGTCGATGAAGATCAGTCCGGCGACTTTTTCAAAGCCAGCCTTGCCGTCGGGGAACTGATAACCGGCGAAATCGAGCAAGAAGTAGCCCCCCTGGGAGTGGCCAGCTAGAAAAACGTTGGTGTCCTGGCGATCCTCGGGGATAAGGTTCAGTACGGCCTCCACATCCTTGATAGCCACCTCCAGCCCCCAGTAGGCCATGAAAGGCATATCCTCCTGCTTCAGCTCAACAAAGGGCGTGGGCGACCCGTAGTAGTAGGTCAGACCAAACTGCGGGCGCTTAGAATCGAGCGCCAGTTTGACCCCCAGGGTATCTTCCAGTCCATTCTCCCGCCGGTCTATTACCCAGAACTCAATATCACCCTTGCCTGTGTCAACCATCTGGGAGGCGAATTCGTACCAGACGCCCTGGCCGCTATGCAACCCTGGTTGCCCGATGATTACCGCCTTTACCGGGGGTGGCGTTTCCTCACCGGTATCGTAGCGGTATCTCATGAAGTAGATGTGGTTGAATTCCGCCGGGGTATGAGGCTCCTGGTAGCCAGGAATTTTGATGTACTCAGCAATCACATTGGGGTAAAGTCCCCAGATACCGGCTTCGGGTTTGACAGAAACTTCTGCCTGTGATACAGCGGTAGCAGAGGCACCAAGTGGCAGCAAGGACACCAATAGCAGAGCTATGCCAATTATGATCGCTTTTCTCTTCATCATTTCAGTGCTCCTCTGGTCCATCCTCTGTCGTTCTTTAGCCAGAGTGCTTCTTGGTGAGAGCGAACCCAGATTCTGTTTCCTCTGCCAGGGTTCATCAAATTCTACTGGTTGATGCGGTAACTTTCAAATCCAACTAAGGAAGGCGTTGAAAAACGTAGGGACGGATCTTTAGACCCGTCCGAGTGCTGGACTCCGGTATAATCGGAGTCCCTACAGGATAATTCGTTTTTCAACAGTCTCAACGAGGGCATATCCTTCTTCGAATTACCCGCTTCTCACTAAGAAATAGGAGGGGATTATACCCTCTCCCTAGAAGGGAGAGGGCTAGAGTGAGGGTGAAATTTCCCCCTCCCTCTGACTCCCTCCCGCTAGGGGAGGGAGCACTGGATATATGGTGGAAGTTGCGTCGATTGGTATTATTCGTCGCCTCAGGAGAGGCGACGCTACAACTATCAAAGCTGTAGCGTCGTGACTCCTGTCACGACCGATGATTGTTCTTCCGCAAAGTGGGTAACTGCAAGCATATCCTCTATTCAAGGGTTAGCCCCAAAAAGCTAGAGGCTCCGTTCTTCCTGGATTCTTGCCATGAAACGTAGACAGTATTCGTGGAAGAAATCGGTTGATTGGCATTCCACTTGCTCTCCTCTTTCTCTAGTTGGGGGTGAGGGTGAATTTATATTCATGATATGGGGTTGCAAGGTACTATTCTACCTTGGAGCCAACGGGTACATTGACAAATAACACCAAGGTGTGGTAAAGAAATTTATTACCAAGGGAACACTGGCAATCGTAGCATCTTTTTGGGAGAGGAAAGACATGTCATCAGAGGAGAAAAGGTCTATCATCACTCAACCTGCAACTAAACTCCTCTCGCATAAGTTGCTTTCCTTTGAGGTGAAGGTGATAGATAAATGCGTGCCAGATAAGCTACTGCTCTTTTACCTCAATCTATTAGATAAGCATATTCCAACTAAGGTGATCCCCTTCGTCGTTGAGGGAATAGAGAAATACGTGCCTCATAAATTGCGTTCTTCTCTTATTACTGCCGCTGATGAATACGTCCCAGACACGGCGGCGAATTCAAGGAAGGTTTCCGCTGTAGTTGCTGCAGTTGTGAAGTATATCCCGGACAGGTTAGTTCCCCCGAAGTCCCTTGAGAGGTGGGAGAATCTTAAAGTGAAGTTCCATATCCCAACATTAATATCGATCAAGCGAGCGAGAGGGAGGGGCAGAGATTGACACAACTATCTTCGCGGCAGTTACCCACGATATTGGTGGGCTAGGTATTGTCAATAACCTGTAGAAGAAACTGATACCTGCAATACTTGGCTTGTGTCTTTGACACCAAAGGATCCCCAGACACAGCAGCGAGGTCGTAGAGGATTTATTGAATGCGGTACGAAAAGGTCTGCATCGAGTCTTTTGGGTATGAACTCCCAAATAGGATCGTCACGTCGGCGAGCCTGGAAGAAAGGCTATCCCCTGTATACGGCAAATTGAATCTCCCTTATGGACGCCTGGAAAGGGCAACCGGCATTCGTGAACGGCGGATGTGGGGTGAGGGGACACGCCCAAGCCAGGCCAGTACAGAAGCAGCAGAAAAAGCCATTGCCAAGTCGGGAATCAATAAAGACGAAATTGAATGTCTCGTTCACGCTTCCGTAAGTCGTGATTTCCTGGAGCCGGCAACGGCTGCAGTGGTCCATGATTCCTTGGGGCTGCCCTCCACAGCCACCATCTTTGATATCTCAAATGCCTGCCTGGGTTTCATTAATGGCATGGTAACCCTGGCGAATATGATCGAATTGGGACAGGTAAAAGCAGGCATTGTGGTTGGCGCCGAGGACAGCAGCCGAGCTATTGACAAAGCAATTGATGAACTGTTGAAAGACTCAGACATCACCAAAGCTAAGCTCAAGAGTTCCTTCGCCACTCTAACTCTGGGATGCGGAGCAGTAGCAGTTGTGTTAACTCGTTCCTCTATGTCAAAAGGTGGTCATAGACTCCTTGGTGGGGCAGTACGCACTGCTTCCCAGTACAATGACCTTTGCCGGATAGAACCCGACACTTATTTCTTCGATTTTGATAGCGAACCGTATATGCGCACCGACTATCAAGCAATTCTGAGGAATGGCCTTATGTTAGCGCCAATCACTTGGCAGGCCCTGCAGCAGGAACTGGGGTGGAACGATTCAGATGTAGACAAGGTTTTCACCCATCAAGTTAGCGCTGTCCACCGTAAACTGTTTCTTGGTGTCATGGGGATAGATGAATCGAAGGACTTTCCCACTGTCGAGTATTTAGGAAACATTGCTTCGGTTTCCCTTCCCATTTCGCTAGCCATAGGAATTGATAAGGGTTGTGTTAATAGTGGCGATAAGGTTGTCATGATGGGTGGCGGCAGTGGTTTGTGCTCTATTATGCTCGGTCTGGAATGGTAGCCTGAGGGGGTGTTTACAAAGCTAGGTGAGTTCAAGGAACTTGTCATCGCTAATGCGTCCAAAGAGCTTCTGGGTGAAAAAGTCTCGCTAGTTATTACATCTGCACCATGTCTTGCTCAACGACCAAAATGGCAGCCGAGCCCCATGGTTTCATAGCACTGGTAAAGGCTACACTGGATTCAACCCTATGCTTTCTGGCTAAATCCTTCAGTTCTTTCTCCCAAGTACGCTTTAATTCAGTGAACGCCGGACTGTTAAAAACCTCTGCCTCTGCAGGGATACCAGGGTATGTCAACTATTATCTGTTCGCTGAGCAATTAACGCTGCGTAAAAAGGCCCTGACCACTGAGGAAGTGACCAATACAGTAGCCTTCCTCCTGAGCGATCGATCCAGTGGCATTAATGCCCAGGGCATCGTTGTGGACTGCGGGATGTCGGTCAACTACTTTGATAAGGATATTATCAAGAAGGCCATGAGACATGAATAGACCAGTGACTCTATTCCCTGTAATTCTGCCGGTTATCGAAGACATAAGTAAACTCCCAGGAAAGGAGAAGGTAGCTCTTCTAAGCAGAGTTTCGAGAGAAGCGTTGAAATTGAGCGCTGAAAAAAGCGGAGTGATAGTTGGAGAGCTTTACAAGGACGAAAACGATGTTCCAATTCCCTTTAGCAACTATTACTGGTCTGTTTCTCACAAACCGAAATACGTGGCCGCTGTCATCAGCAATAATAAGATCGGGATTGATATTGAAGAAATACAGCCCCGGTCCGAATCTCTTTTTAGTTACGTGGCGACCGGCGAAGAATGGGAGCTGAGCCAGGAGAAGTCTTGGGACACCCTTTTTCGCTATTGGACTGCAAAGGAAGCAACTTTAAAAGCCATCGGGATCGGTATTAGTGGCTTAAAGACCTGCCGCATAATCTCAGTCCCCGATGAGGGTCATATTATCTTAGATTATCAGAACCGCCTCTTTAAAGTAGAGCAATTACGCTACAAAAATCATATTGTTTCCGTCCTCAAGGACAAAAACAAGATTAAATGGATAATTCCGGAAGGCTGCCGACCGTCAGGTGATAACACTTAAGGCAGTGGAAGCCGAGGATAAGTCGTCAAGTTCCAAAATGGAGGTTGGCTGGATACAAGCTAGGAGTATTCGTTTATCAGGGCTGCCTTATCCCCATCCGCTGGCTGGACTTATCTTTCAAACACCACCTTCTGCTGTATCCTCAAGGCAATCTCTTGCTAAAGGGTGGAGGGATATCGTTTTGTCTAACCGCCTCTCCTGACGGGGTCAGCAGATTAGCTATCTTATTCCTTTCTATCTTAACAAGCTGCCCATATCGGTCGCAACCTGCTTCACCTTGCCAAGAGCACCAAGCCGCTAGACAGTGACTTCAAAGGGGATTGATTAGGGTGTATTGTGTCTAACTCAGGTCAGTGAATCGGAACATCCATGTTTAAGTAAATCGGCAAGAGTTGTTCCAGCTCTGCTTGGATGATATCTTTAGAGACTAAGAAAGAAGGGAGGGGGGCTCATGCCTCCCGCCTCCCTCTCTAGCTAGAAGGGGGTGACCTTCCAGCCGTAAGCATTATCCCTCATTTCTAGCCTTGGTGCAGGGATAAATGTCACAAAAACTGGATAAGCATGGCTATTTCAGGGTTACTAGGACTCTTCTCCTGGGGCTGGTTCTTGGCCTCGACTGAGTCCCAAGTTTCCTCAGAAGACCAACTTTTGTCGGTAGCTGGTGTTGCTCCTCTACTTTCTGTACGTTGGGTATACTCCGCAGCTTATGCAAGAGAATTGCGAGCGAGATAGGCTTTAATAGGGTTGTGATGACAGTCCCCCGTTCCTGGGAGCCAATCGTTTGCCGGATGCTGGCACCAAGTGTCCTCTCCACCTGAACAATGAATGCCAGTACCTTGGCAATATCAGCGGACGGAGGCATGACCAGATCAACCTCTTCAACAAGCCCACCACGCTCCTCTAGAGGGCGCTTACTCTGATAAACCTGCCTGATGGCTTGAGTGAGTTCCGTGCACTTTGCGTCTTTGAGAAGGTAGCCGTCTGCCCCGGCCTCGATGCTTTCAGCAATATACTCGTCATACAGGGTCAGCATAATGATCTTACAAGCTGGCTTCTTTTCCTTCAGGACTCGGGTAGCCTCAACCCCGTTCACTTCAGGCATCTTGATGTCCATAACGACGATGTCCGGGGAGAGCGTTTGCACTTGGGAGAAGGCTTCCTCAGCATTGGCGCAGTCGGCCACAACCTTTATATCCTTCTCTAACTCTAGCATACGCCGCAACCCACGACGAACGATCTCATGGTCATCAACCAGCACTATCCTGATATCTTTCTTCACCTTATCCTCCTCCCCCGTGAGTTTGAAAGCGCCTAATAGCAGCTTAATGCTCGCAGCTCCCCAATTCTTCTAGCTAATGCTCATAGACAGTCTTGATAGCGAAATCGAAATTGCCAGTTTGGCTGATGGTGGCGGCACTGGTTTGCGCCAGGTAACTAGCCACCACTCTCTCTACCCTAGTTCCTTAGGGACCCCGTTCGATCCCTGAAGGCACTAGAATACACAGTGAGTTCCATTCGGCGCTAAATGACCTCACCTGATCGTATCCTGCATGCGCATCGTACTCGAACACATTGTACAGTCTGTAGTATGCATTCCGTAAGGCTAATTGGGCTCATGTAATGGAATAAATAGGATCGATTTCGTGAGCCTAATGGTAATGCCGGGTTAAGAACGGCTATCCAAGGTGAGACACTTGATCCTACCATCAGGGAGTAATCTCGGCATAGCCACAGCAGCAAGCTTCGGATCCGTCCAGGATGGGGTAGAGACCAAACCTTATCTAGTCTATATCTATCAGTATCTATAGTGAATCATTTTACAAAGTCTTTTTGCCCAGCTAAACGCTTACTCTTAGCAGCAACAAGGCATTTCTCAGCTAGATCATATAGGGATTCGCTCTCCAATTCATAAGAGTTTATAGCCTCTGAAGAATCTATGTCGTGATAAAGATGAGGGGCTTCATGCATAATGTGGGATTTTCTTGGAGATTGTTGAAAAGCGAATCACCCTGTAGGGACTCCGACTATATCGGAGTCCAGCGCTCGGACGGGTCTAAAGACCCGTCCCTACGTTTTTCAACTCTCTCTTTCCTTCATGCTAGGTTTTTCAAAAGTGAGTTTTATCAAATTCTTTCAAGTGGTACCGCTCCCATCCTGGGAAAATCTCCTGATAGATCCCAAGCCTTATTCCGATTAACTTTATAGCTCTCAAAAGCATCATTCTGAGCATCCTTGGCTTACTAAGAAGTGCTTTCATCAACACAAGAAGGGTGGTAATCAACGTAGGAGGGCACCCCGCTATTTTGGTGGCGTTCTGCAAACTCTTATTACGGCTGATTGCACAGTCGCCGTAAAGAAAGACTTTTTGAGTATCTCTTCCTGACCTTAATTCCAGCCCATAATATAACTCTGCACCGCCAAAATCCATCTTAGGATTGTCTTTGCCGAGTATTGATAGTGCCAAAGCAAGTGTGGCACCACAAGCGCTACAAAGAGTCTGGCCTGGAGGGGGAGCTGAAAGTCCAGTTACTTTTGCTGGGGTCAATAATTCTTTGTCTGGTTCAAATTGCCACTCGAGCTGCTCCTTTAGAGATTCTATATCTTCTCCTTTGATTTGAATCGCGCTGATATCGAAGGATCGATTATGCCTTTTGGCGAATTCTCTTAGATAGCCAACTTGTGATGGATCGATTCCCAGAATTGTTGCCCCAACAACATCGCCATCGAATATATCAGGGCTGGCTATGATCAAATCCTTGCGGTGGGCTACACCCGCAAGGGTTTCTGGTCCTTTTTCCAGCATATATATTCCGTCAATTATGACCAGGTTGCTCTTGATAGCCTCGTTCAAAAGGCAAATTAGGGTGTCTAGTCGGTTAGTAATATGAAATCTTTTTTTTGAAGCTTTGCTAAGACATCCCTTCAGATTCTTGAAACCTAGAGAGACCCTTGTTTGAAGGTGGGTCTTAAGTACTGGGATGTTGATCAGAAAGTCTGCCTCTAAAGCTGTTTTGGAAACTTGAACCTTTACCCCTCCTAAATCTAGCTCCTGAAAAGGACCCTGGTTGAAATCGATCAGTTTAACTCCGTATTTTCCAGCCACCTTGTCAATGCCTGTCCCCTTAAAACCTCGTTTCGTATATGGCTGAAGTACATCAAATATACCAATGATGGCACCTTCGCCAATAGAAATATCCTTGCAGCCGTGCTCCAGCAGTAATTGTATGACTCCGTCTATGATCTTTGAGGTGGTCACCATCCCATAAGGAGGCGTTATTTTGTGTCGGAAGCAGTTATTGGGTTTTATCAGGACTTTGTCGCTCCTATTGAGTTTCTCAAATCCGTCACACAGTTCGATAGCCCTACGAAGCGAATCCAGTGAACCATCGAATTTCACTAGCGATACTGTCATGACCTCTCCGGACCGACTGGGTAGTTTTTAATCTCCTCCACATATAGATCCAAGAACCTTTGGGCTTTCTCCTTTGAGAAAAAGGAGGTTCTATAAGTGAGAGAGACGTTTAGATTCTTATTGTATGTACCTACGTAGATGCCCATTCCCATCGGCGTTACAACCGGCACGACGCAATCAACAGTGATTATCCTAGCGCCACCTATTTTGGTCTCTCCTCCTTCAGCGCCTGATGCTCTTGGCCAGATCAAGCCCAGATTAGTGAGGAGGATAGTATCTACATATACTCGAGTAATCATGAAGAACTTGGCTATGGCCTTCATAACTGGCAGAGGAAAGCGAGAGCAAAAGTAAAGGAAATAGATTATGGAAAAGGCAATTCTATTCTTCACCGCGTATGTAGTGTTCGTGCCCACCCTTCTCAACAACTTCGCGGGATCGGCCCTATCTTCAGGCTTAGTTGATAACGAAACGAAGGATACCTGATTTGAAACGATATGCTCAAACCCCTTGGGTCTAATATTTACTGGAACCATTATGCTTATCTTCCTGCTGACTTTCCCGTGCACCACATTCCACTTCTCTATAGTTCTGAAGCACGCTGCCAAAAGGATATCATTTAGGGTAACCCCGACTGATTTTGATTTAGACTCAATTTGTTGGAATTCTGGTGGACTTATCGTTTCAAAACAAAAGTGAATTTCTTCCCACTGTCCGAGGTTATCATGGAAGATCCTGGTCGGAGGAGAAAGGGGGGCCGTAAATAACCGATGGAAAAGGCTGGAGACCATTTTCATATAGTAGTGCTCTACCCTCGACCTTTGGGAGTGGGCAAATTCTAGCAATTCATCCCCTCTACGGAATATGCGGATATCTTCTGGCGCTTGAGAGTCGTCAGAGACTTGGTTGTCATAACTTTCAATGACCTTTCTTATGAAAAGAAGGGTGCGGAGTCCATCTGCTGCAGAGTGGTGAAAGGTGAAAACTAGCGAAGATTCAGCCTCACTCTTTCTAAGCAGAAGGACTCTAAGGGGGAATCCCTCTCTTATATTCATGGGCTGGTTTATCCATGCAGAAAGATGTCTCTCATAGTTTGTATCTTGAAGTTCACCTAG
The DNA here is from genome assembly GCA_964457045.1 of uncultured Dehalococcoidia bacterium. Taxonomy (GTDB): domain Bacteria; phylum Chloroflexota; class Dehalococcoidia; order UBA2247; family RBG-13-53-26; genus CAYWDP01. Next base: position 2,018 of record CAYWDP010000048.1, on the reverse strand, counting down.
GTCTTGGACACTCAGGACTCCTTCTCCAAAATCCTCTTGTATTTCGCGGAAAGGCCTGAAATACTTGCTACGCATAATCGTTCTCATTATGGGGTGAGCAGATTGTGCGGACAAAAGTGCCAAATTCAGTTTGACGGGATCTATCTCTCCCCTGATGGTTAGTATCCAATGATAAACCATGCGCTCACTTTTGCTATCGAGAGCTAATAGGCATTTATCAACGCAATTTAGCGGTATCGATCTGCCGCGTTTCTTCATTTTTGCACCATGGGCTTGGATAAGATTAAAAGGGATGGGCAAATTAAAATCAAGTTATCGGCTTAAGAGTTAGTAACACCGTCAGAGTTAACCGAACCAAGGTCTATGCCTCTATATAGGTCTTGCTTTGTTTTGGCACTCCATTTCACTGTTTTTAAGCATTTGTTCTTAACAAAATCAGATCGGTTGGCAATAGATCCTCTTACACCCTCCACCTCCACTTAATTTTTACCTTACTTTTCGGACTCATGTTCAAGAAACCCTCTAATTATCTCCCAGTTGCTACAATGGTTGACGAAAGCGTGGTATAATTTCTTCAAAGTGACATAATTCATTAGTTGTTGACTATGGGCGTTGTTGATTAGAGTTTTGAGGAGGGAAGAAAATGATTGAATTGCTTAAGCTAATTAGGATCGTAGGTTTTAAACATATGTTAAGGCTTAAACGAGCTAGTGAATTGAGTGGAAACATTAACAGGGGTTTCTTTGCTACGAGAACAATAAATACTTTGTTTAATATAGGTTTTTTCGATGAGTTTGCTGAAAATAAAGAGGTCAATATAGACTCGTTTAGTATGGAGAAGAATCTTGACACAAGAATTTTGCGATTGTTGTGCGATTATTTGTATTCATTAAAGTTATTAGAAAAGAAAGGTTCAAATTATTCACTAAGTTACAAAGGAAAGCTCCTTACAGAGATGGGACGGGGGGCATTTGACGGTATATATGCCTATGAAGATGTTTTCTATTACCTAGAACCACTGCTAAAAATGGAAAGGAAATATGGCAGAGATATCATAAGGAAGTCAGAATTTGTTGCCAAAGGTAGTGGGGAGCTTGCTAAGTTATTGCCATTTCCAATGGTAATCGATATTGTAAGGGAAGGTAACTTTAAGAGAATCCTCGACTTAGGTTGTGGCGATGCCACCTTTTTAATTAGCTTATGCAAGAGTGATCCTGCTTTGAAGGGTTATGGCGTAGACATCTCACCACAGGTTATTGCCAATGGGCAAAAAAAGCTGAAGGAAAACAACCTTGAAAATAGAGTTAGTCTATTTGAAGGGGATATATTTGAAATTGAAAAAATAGCCAACCAGTTGGAAGATACTGATGTAGCAACTTCATTTTTTGTTCTTCATGAGTTCCTTTCCGAAGGAAGTGAGAAAGTTATGGAATTCCTAGTAGAATTTAGAGGGATATTCAAAGATGTACCCCTGATAATTTCTGAAATTACAAGACAAACACCGGAAGAGCTACGTAAAAAGCCTACCCTTATTCTAGAACACCATTTATTTCACGATCTTTCTAACCAGGGAGAAATTACCAGAGAGGAGTGGAAGGAAGTATTTAAGAAGGCAGGTTTCCACTCTATAAAGGAAGAATACGTAGATTTTGCTAAAATGGGTATCTACACCATATGTTAGTTGGTATGTTCTTCATCTATGGAAATTCCCATATCTATTTCTAAGATATTGGCTGCCAGATTGCGCCCGCCACCTGTCCTTAACACCCCGTTTCGCTCAGGGAAATCCCCTTTGAGACCCTCAAAAACATCGATTAACACCGGAACAGGTTGCCTCCTCGTCCTCTCATAGACGCTTTCGAGCAGTCGGAGCTCTTCCCCCGGTATGGCTATATTTAAGCTAGCCGAGCCTAGTTCTATGCCCATATAGTTTTACTTTGGCCTGGCATTCCCTTGTGGCTCCTTATCCCTGGGTGCCTTTCTCTCTTTATACCTTGCTCTCTACAATCTGAAGCTTG
>CAYWDP010000047.1:0-13996 GCA_964457045.1 uncultured Dehalococcoidia bacterium | reverse complement strand
TCGATTATACCACCTACTTGAAGCGCAGTGAAGCTATTAAACGGGCACCTTACTAACTTGGCAAGGCAGCGAGTCCCTACAAAAAGCCTGAGGGGTTTTAAAGCCCCTCAGGCCCAGTGTTATTCCTTGTATCTCAAAATCTCCCTTAACTACCGCCTAAAGATGCAGGCATAATCCAGTCGCTGACGGCGGTCCAGTCGTCCCCCGGACCTACAGAGAATACCACTCGGTGATGGCAACCCACTTTTCTTGCTGCATATCCCATTCAAACATTTTGTATGTCGTGCAGCAGACATGGTTATCCGGGCTAAGTCTCCACACGTTTCCAAACCCTTTAGCTGTTAAATCCAGTTCAAAGCTTTCTGCCGCGTCGCGGATGGCGGTTGCATCTACATTTGCCGCCCCTACCTCTTCCACTGCGCTCCTTATTATCTCAACTATGAAAGGGCCAAAGATGGCACCAGAAGCGTAACTGGATTGCTGCATGGCACGTTCAACCCAATCTTGGGAATGGTACTTCAGCCCCAGTTCCTTAACTTCAGTGGCGAAGGGATAATCAATTGTCCAGGGCATAGAATGGACGTGGTAGACATCGTAGAGCAAGTCGGCCGGGGCCGCCTGCCTGGTAAGATTCCAAAACCCCGTTAGGGGATTGCAGGCAACAATCTTTCCCTCATAGCCTCTCAGCCTGGCCTCTTTGATGAAGGAAGGGATGCCAGCACCTACGCAGCCCTGAAAGATATAGTCACAGTCCATCAGCCTGTCCACTTCCACAGCCCAGACGACGCTGCCTAAAGGGGCCTTCTGCGCTCCCGCGTATTCGAAATCATCTGGATGTGCCGCCCGGTATAGATCGAGCCCTCTCTCTGGACCAGCTGTGGTTGACAGACCGATCCACCCCGCCAAGCCAATCTTGGGCTTTCCCTCTCCCTCCCATGTATCCAAAATCCACTTCAGGACGGCTGCCGTCTGGGCCTCGAAGGTGTCGAAGACCCAGAAACACCATTCGTGGTTCCGCACTGACTCCAGGGACGTGGTGCCAAAGGCAGGAATCTCATCCTCTGCCAACCTTGTGGCGTTAATCTCGATATCCGCTGGGGAAGGAGCGTAGAATACGTCCATCCCTTGAGCCTTCAACCACACATATCCGATGGGGATCCGGCTATAATCACTTCTTGTATCGTATTTAATTACCTTCAGCTTCACCCCGGGAATGGGGTTCTCCTCTTCGACCATGCGGAAGTAGTCCAGAAAAGCGCCGCCATACTCCGCGGCACCAGATGCAGCCGGGCCGGTCCAATCCCCTTCGTAGCCAATGACAATCTCCCGAACCTCAGCCTCCTCCTCGGCACACCCGGCTAAACCGGTGAGGGTGGCTAATAACACCCCCAAAAGAACCAAAGCCACTGTCTTGACTAATCTCTGACTCATCTTTCCCCCTTACTTCATTACTCTACCAAACTAATATAACACTTCGCCTGTTTTGTCAAGGGAGAGGGGGCAGAGACTGTTTAATTTCGATTTTGGCTTTGATTTCTAGGTATTTTGGAAGCCCTTCACCACAAAAGTCTTGTAGCGCAGACCTTTAGGTCTGCTTTGGGCGGATCTAAAGACCCGCACTACATTTTTAAACAGCCTCAGGGGGCAGCCTCAAATCAGATTGCCACCCGCCCCGGTAGGGGACGGATGCCCTACCCTGTAATTAAGGGATTTCAATAGGATACAGATGGCGCAGAGATGGGAAGGTTGATAAAGAGGATATTTGGGCTGAAGATGACGCCCCTTTAGGGGAGTATTATTGAAAACTGCCCTACAAAAAGCCCGAGGGGCCCTAGACCCCTCGGGCTAGGTGCTGTTCGCTGTGTTCTCGAAATCTTTGCTAACTGCCAGCTAAAGAGGCAGGCGTAATCCAATCATCGCTGGCGGCAACCCAGTCCTCTTCCGCTATGATCCACTCATACACCCTTTCCGCTCGGGCAAGGAAATTCTCCTCTGCAGTAAACCTCCAGGGGTTCCCCCACCCCGGAACGGTCATATTGGTTTCTGCCAGGGCATCGCGTATAGCAGTCCCATCTACATTTTCAGCCCCTACCTCCTCTACTGCCCTGCTTATGGCATCAGTCATCAACATGCCCATGGCCCATCCGGTGAGGGGACCTGAGCTCCTCATCAGAGCCTCAGCCTCCCCTGAGCGATATCTCTGGATAGCCCCCTTCAGCTTTGTGATAAAGGGCACATCCTCATTCCACCAGGGCCAATGACCAGCGTGATAACAACCGTAGAGCTCGTCTTCGGGGACCGCAGCTCTTACCAGGTCCCAATAACCCGGGAAGGCATTTATCCCACTAAGGAAATTCCCCTCATACCCTCTTGCCCTGGCCTCTTTTACAAAGCTAGCTGCCATGGGACCAACCACACTGACAACAATGAAGTCACAATCCTTCAGCTTGCTGACCTCGCCAGCCCAAGTGGTGGTTCCCATAGGAACCCTCTGCACTCCTACCCAGTCGAACTTTCCTGGATTGGCCTTCATAGCTGCATCAATCCCTTCCTGATGATACTCTGTGCTCATCAAGGTCCAACCAAGGTGACCAATTTTGGGCGTTCCTAGGGCGTCATAGTCCCACGATTCCATGACCCACTGCATCAGGACTTCTGTCTCGTTGGCGTTGGAGGAAGAGAAACAAAACATCCACGGGTTCCCCAGCAACGTGGGTTGGACCTGAGAACCGATAACAGGTATTTCATCCTCTGCGTATCGATCTATCAGGATTTCGTTGTCCGCGGGGTTTACTATGTGCATCATGACTGCTCCGCGACCCTTCAACCACACATATCCCGGGGTAATCCGGGCGTAGTCAAGCCTAGTATCGTAAGTGATAAACTTTATCTTCACTCCAGGTATGGGGTCTTCTTCTTCAACCATGCTAAAGTAGTCCATCATGGCGTTAATAGTTGGCTTCACGGCAAAGGACGCTGTTCCGGTGAAATCCGTCAAAACTCCAATAACAATCTCCGGAACTTCCTCCTTCTCCCCAGCGCACCCGGCTAGCCCGGGCAGGGTAAGTAGTAATACTCCCAAAAGAATCAAAGCTACTGTTTTGATTAATCTTTGGCTCATCTCCCCTCCTTATTTCGCTGTTACCTGATTAATATAACATCTCATGTGCTTTGTCAAGTATGAGAGTTCACCCTAAATCAGCGATTAAATTTTTCAAATATAGGGCAGGGGCTCTGTCCCCTGCGGAAATGAGCGGGTGGCAGAGCACCCGCCCTATGAAAGGGCAGCTAACTTAATATAACACCTCACCCCATTTGTCAAGTATAAGAGGCCTTTTTGCTGATTGGATTCAAATCTTTTGAAGTTGACACCTATCGGGGGTGAGATTACTATGAGAAATGGATGGGAAAACAATTAAAAAAGCACCAATCGCGGATTAAGGAGGCAGGAGATGGCTACGGTACTTGAAGGTATCAGAGTTTTGGACTGGACAATATTCCAGCAAGGGCCGGTGGCAGCGATGATGTTGGGTGATTTGGGTGCCGATGTGATAAAGATAGAGGAGCGCGTCGGGGGCGATCTGGGGAGGGGGATGATGAGGGTGGCTGGGGCTATGGTGGGGGGGCGAGAGGTGCAAAGAAATCCTTACTTTGAGGCTGGTAATCGCAATAAGAGAAGCCTCACCGTAGACCTGAGGAAGGAAAAGGGTAGGGAGATCATCTACAAACTGGTGGAGAAGTCAGATGTTTTCCTTCAGAATTTCCGCATGGGTGTGGCTGAGAGGATGGGTATGGACTATGAAACCCTGTCCAAATACAACTCAAGGCTTATCTATGCCCATGGCTCAGGCTGGGGACCGAAGGGACCAGATAAGGATAATCCCTCTGCTGATTATACCGGGATAGCCAGGTCAGGGCTTATGGAGCTGGCCGGGGAGCCAGGTATGGACCCAGTGCCAGTTCAAGGGGGGATCGCTGATCAAGCAGGGGCGGTGATGACAGCCTTGGGCATATTGGCTGCTCTCTTTGTCAGGGAGCGGATCGGGATGGGGCAGAAGGTGGATGCTTCTATTCTGGGTGGGATGACCTTTCTGCAGGGGCACCCAGTATGTTTCTGCACCATGGCTAACCTATGGGGAATAAGGATCGGCAGAAAGACCGCCGGGAATCCGCTATGGAACCACTATAAGTGTAGCGACGGCAAGTGGATTGCCTTAGCCCATCTTTCACCGGACAAATTCTGGCCTATTGTATGCCGTTCAATGGGGCTTGAGGAACTGGAAAAAGACCCCCGATTCGACAGCATGGATAACAGAACCAAGAATTGCCAGGAACTGATCGCTATCCTGGATAAGACTTTTGCCACAAAGACCAGGGACGAGTGGGGGAAGATATTTAAGGAGAACGGCGTCATCTATGCCCCGGTTAACAACACCAAGGACTTGACTGAAGATCCCCAGGTGCTGGCTAATGATTACATCACTGAGTTCGACCACCCTGTTTTTGGCCGGATGAAGACAATAGGATTTCCTGTCACCTTTGAGAAGACCCCGATGTCCATAAGGAGGGAAGCCCCTGAGTTTGGTCAGCACACCGAGGAGATCCTTGCCGAGATCCTGGGCTACACCTGGGACGATATTTCCCGGCTCAAAGAGGAGGAGGTAATCTAGGTAAGGTAAGAGAATGGTCCAGGGATTGGCAAGGATTGAGCAAATATACCAGGACCGAAATCAGAGGGCCAAGGAGCTGAAAGCTGGAGGCAAAAGCATAATCGGCTACTTATGTTCTTTTACCCCAGTGGAGATAATAGCTGCCGCTGACCTCGTTCCCTATAGGATTACGGGGAATGTGAAGCAATCCATCACCCATGCTGATGCCTATCTTGAGACTATCGCCTGCCCGTTCACCCGCAGTTGTTTCGATATAGCGCTTGGGGGTGGTTACGATTTTCTCGATGGCTTTATCATGCCTCACGCCTGTGATAATATCGTCAAGCTATATGACCTCTGGGGGTATAATATCAAACATGCCTATGCTCATTTCGTCAATGTTCCCCATACGCTGTCTTCAGCCTCCTTTGATTTCTTCGAGGCGGAGCTGGAGACCTTCAAAAGAAGCCTGGAGAGGTTTAGCGGGCGCGAAATAACTACCGAAGGGCTCACCCGGTCAATTCAACTGTATAATGAACAAAGAGCGTTAGTACGCAGGCTATATCAGCTGAGGAAGCAGGATCCACCTCTTCTCTCGGGCACCGAGATGACCAAGGTGATCGTGGCGGTGATGAGCACCCCGGTGACTGAGGCGAATGAGTTGCTGAGGGGCGTCATTAAGGAGGTTGAAGGAAGAGACGATGGTGGTCAGAAGAAGCTCGTTAGGCTAATGGTTTGCGGGACTGGGAACGATGATATCACCTTCATCGAGATGGTGGAGGAAAGCGGAGCCAATGTAGTTATCGATGACCTCTGCTTCGGCACCAGACCCTACTGGTATGAGGTTGAGGTGAGCCATAACCCTTTAGCTAGCATTGCTAGGAGCTACCTCGAAAAGCTCAACTGTCCCCGGACTTACAGGCAGAGTCCGGGAAGCCACCAGGAAGACCTAGAGAACAGGTTTGGCTACCTCTATGAATTCGCCAAGGACTTCAAGGTCAATGGCGTCATCCTCTATACCCTCAGGTACTGTGATACCCACGCCTTTGATGCCCCGGATGTGAAGGAGTACCTGCAGGGGAAAGGACTGCCTGTGCTTGAGATCGAAGGGGACTATCCTACCCCCAGTATTACTCGTCTGAAGACCAGGGTTCAAGCCTTCTTGGAGATGATCGGCTAAAAGGAGAGTTGTGGAAAACATCTTTAAAGCGATGATGGAAGGGCCGAAGAAGACTACTGCTGAGAAATCAACAGAGACTGCCAAGAGAGTACGTCGCCTGGTCAAAGGGCTGGCCCAGAAAGCCCATGAGGCCAGGGCAAAGGGGGATCCCATAGCCTACCTCTTTATAGCCAGCTTTTATGACGATATCTTGAGGGCCATGGATGTAGTAACAGTGGGGACGGAGAACTATGCCGGGCTCTGTGCTGCCAAAATGGATGCCGAACGCTTCCTCTCAAGGGCAGAAGATGAGGGTTATTCCAGATACCTTTGCACCTATGCCACCTGCGGCTTGGGCTTCGACGCCCTGCGGCAGGAATTGGGGGAGATGCCACCAGGTGCCCCTGATGGCGGGATGGAGTCCCCCACCGTGATGCTGGGTACTGGAATGATGATCTGTGACCCCAGATATAAGTGGTATCAGGCGGTACAACGCTACACTAATGCCCCAATGCATGTTCTTGGCCTACTCAACCCCTCAGTCTATTACACCCATATCAACCTTGAAGAGGTAAGAGACTACTACATCAAGTATGCCACGGAAGAGCTTAAGGGGCTGGTTGGCTTTTTGGAGCAGCAGTTGGGTAGAAAGATGGACTGGGATCGGCTGAGTGAGGTGGTCGATCTCAGTGAGCGAACGGCGAAGGTGTGGTATGAGGCCTATCAGTTGCGCAAGGCGGTGCCAACCCCGATGTCGACGGAAGATGCCGTGAATACTATGGTCCCTGGCTATTTCAGCATGGGCACCCAGGAAGCATACGACTTTTACCGAGAGCTATATGATGAGATAAAGCATCGGGTAGACAATAAAATTGGGGTCATCCCCGATGAGAAGTACCGCTTGCTTTGGGGACTCAGCCTGCCGCCCTGGTATGGCTTGGTGTTGTTTAATTATTTCGAGAGTTTGGGGGCAGTATTCCCTATAGAGGTTGTTTACCACCCCCCTCTCCCTTTCGAAATACCTGGTGGCGTCACCGATCCCCTGGAGCGTATGGCCTGGAGGTTCTACGATGGCTTCACCCATTGGTATGAAAAGGCCCAAAAGCATACTGGAAACCCCTGGGTCGAGTGGTTTCTGGAGTTGATCGAGGAGTACAAGATAGATGGGGTGGTTCTCCACCAGGCTATGACCTGCCGCACTATACATACTGGTCAGTTCCACCAGATGAAGGTGTTAAAAGAGTATTCGGATATACCGGTGCTGCTGCTTGAGGGCGACATTGTAGATGTCCGCAACTACAATGAGGCGGCCACCCATGATAAGATAGATGCCTTCATCGAGGTAGTGGACTCCTATAAAAAGGGGAAGCAATCATAATCATCCTGCCTGGCCCCATCTTTGGCTGTACCTCTCCTTGACTTGAGGATTAAGTAAGCCAATGGGCCACTCTCCTTTGAGAACCCTGGCTACCTCTTCACCAGGGCGGCGCGTTAGCTCCAAATATGCTGGTATGGAGAAGTGGGCTGAGTGAGCAGTGATAATGACATTATCCAGCTTTAGCAAGGGGTCATCAGGACTGATGGGTTCTGGCTCAGTGACATCCAGGGCTGCCCCAGCCAGATAACCCTCGGTCAAGGCAGTATAAAGTGCCCTCTGGTCGATGAGAGCCCCACGGGCGGTGTTGATCAGGTAAGCGGTGGGCTTCATCTTTTTCAATTGCTCCAGACCCAGCATATGCTTGGTCTCAGCGGTCAGGGCACTGTGAAGCGAGATGATGTCTGACTCGGCCAGCAGTTGGTCGAGTTCCACCCTTTCCACGCCCAGGGACTCGAATGCGCTTGGTTGTACATAGGGGTCATAAGCAATGACCCTCATCCCGAACCCTTTCGCTTTGGGGACCAATGTCCGTGGAATCCGACCGAAGCCGACAAGCCCCAAGGTCTGCCCCTGCAGACGGGACATGGTAGGCCATATGCTCCGCTGGATTTCGGGGTCTGGCTCCGTCTTCCATCCCCCCTCTTCAACGATACGACTCAATTTGACGATCTTTCTAGTGGAGGTCAGGATGAGCGCCATGGCATGGTCAGATACTTCCTCTAGGCAGTAGTCAGGTACATTAGCAACTAAGATGCTATGTTCGGTGGCTGCCTCTAGGTCCAGGTTGTCATAACCGATACCCATGCTTAGGATAAGCCTGCATTTAGTTAACCTCTCTATTACCTTTCTTGAAAAAGGCTGAAAGGTAGCCACGCCTATTATAGCGTCAGCATCATGGGTAGCACCGATGATGTCATCCTCGGTGGTGCAGTTGACCTTTACGAATTCTACCTCTACTCCAGCCTGCTTTAGCATCTCTCCGTAGTCAGGTATCGGTGCTCTAGGTATATCTATGACTTGAACTACCTTAAAGCCCATTTCCCCCTCTTAGTTTAATCCTTCGCAGTCTTGCTAGCTCAAGTCCCCGCCTGAAGGCATCTGTGTTGTGAGCTAGCAAGGCCTCCTTTGCCGAAGCCCTTACCCCCGTCTCCACGATGCCAAACTTGGCCTCAAGCTCCCTCTCGACAAACTCGGGTGGAAAAACACCTGTTGTCTGAACGTAAGCCCCCAGGAGGATCATGTTCGACACCAAAGGGTTACCCATGCTGGCGGCTATTTCTAGAGCCGGGACCTCGAGCAACCTTACATCCTCCCTTTCCACTTTAGTTTTCAGCCCGGTGCTCTCCAGAATGATCACCCCACCGGGAAGCACCCTCTCCTCGAAGGGTTTGAGTTGGAGATTATTGAGGATAAGGAGGGCATCTCCTCTAGATACCAAAGGGCTGGGGATAGGGTCTTTTGAGAGGATGACCATACACTCACAGGGTCCCCCTCGCATGCTGCTGGTGTAATTGGGTAATCGAGTGGCGTGTTCATACTTGCGCAGCCCAGCTCGAGCGATGAGCGTACCCACCCAAACAACGCCACTACCTCCAACCCCGGCTACTACTACTCTATGCCTCTCTTCTACCAATATCCCTCCTCAGTTTTGCCTTTTAGATTATTCAAGCTGATCCACGTTTTTGAACTCGCCCAAAGGGAAGGCAGGGATGACCTCCTTAGCGATCCGCTCCTGGCATTCCAGGGGGGTCAGGTGCCAATCGGGGGGGCAGGCGGAGAGGATCTCGACGTAGCTAAAGCCGACGTCATCTATCTGCTTCTTTAGTGCCCTCTTTATATATTCTTTAGCTCGCAGGCAGTTGGCTGGGGTATTGAGCGCACCACGGGCGGTATAGGCCACCCCCTTCATCACGGCCATGTATTCAGGTGCATAGAAGGGATAGCCCTCTGTTTTTGCCTCTCGACCCCGAGGGGTGGTAGTTGTTTTCTGCCCCAGCAGAGTGGTAGGCGCCATCTGGCCGCCAGTGGTGCCAAAATTTCCGTTATTGATCATAATAACCGTGATGCGCTCCCCACGCGCGGCTGACTGGATGGTGCTCTCGGTTCCAATGGCTAGCGCATCTCCATCCCCTTGCCAGGTAAATACTATTAGCTTGCCCCGGGAGACACGCTTGATAGCCGTAGCCATATCACCAGCCCGCCCGTGGGCGCCACCCACCCACTCAACCTGTGCCAGAGTGGTGGCGATAGCATGACAGCCAATTCCAGAAACCCCCACTGCCCTTCCTTGGATACCCAGTTCCTCAATAGCTTCGCAGAGCAGACGGATAGCTACCCCATGCTGGCAACCTGGGCATAGTATTATCCCGGTGGGAAACCGCAGGAGCAACTTTGGATAGCCCCGGACTAACTTCCTCTCGGCTATTTCACTCATGTAGTATCCTCCTTATTTCCTCCACTACCCTCTCAGGGAAGATCAGCCCCATCTCTGCTGGTGAGTGGCGGGCGAAAACGCCCAGGAAATGAATCTCGCTTCTTCCTTCGGCAGCCAATTTGACATCCTCCACCATCTGCCCCAAACTGTCCTCCACCACCAGGAATTTACCCCCCTTTTGAGCCTTTTCCCTGATCACCTGGTAGGGGAAAGGCCAAGCAGTTATCAGTCGAACCAGCCCTACCCTTAGCCCTTCATCTCGAGCCATTTCCAGGGCTTGGCGGCAAACCCCTGCCGGATATCCATAAGCCACCAATGTTAGCTCGGCATCTTCCACTTGATGAGTTTCATATCTTACCTCTGCTTCTTCAATCCTGTGGTACTTTTCCTTCAGGTGGGTCAGCAGGGCCAGATAGTTGGGATATATCCGTGGGTCTAAACCATGGGAAGAAGTGATAAAACGAGCTCTTCCGTCTGGTTGGTTTTCCAGGCCTCTAACAGCCCAATCCTTTGGCGGCAGAGGTCCAAAGTCAATCTCCTTTGCCTCTATGGCTTCCGTCGTCAACCCTATAACCGCATCTGTTAATATAATCACCGGGTTACGGTATTTATCAGCTAGAAAAAATGCTAGCTGAACTAGGTCGTGGGTCTCCTGCACTGAAGCCGGGCAGAGGACGATGGTTTTATATCCGCCTTGCCCCCCACCCCTGGTAGCTGAAAAGTAGTCTGTCTGAGCTTGTCTGGTGGTGCCTTGCCCTGGCCCACCTCTCTGTACCAGTACTATAACGGCAGGAAGTTGAGCATTCACTAGGTGAGACATGGTCTCCTGCATCAGACCCCAGCCGGGGCCTGAAGTTGAGGTCATCACTCTCACCCCGCAGGCAGCTGCTCCGTAGACCATATTTATTGAGGAGGTTTCAGAGGTGGTCTGAAAAAAAACCTTCCCCCTCTTAGGGTATTCCCGAGCAAACCACTCGATGGTCTCATTCTGTGGGGTTATCGGGTAGCCGAAGAAGGCGTCACAATCTGCCATAAGGGCACCCCAGCCCACTGCCTCATTGCCAATAACGAATAACTTCTCCGACATCAGGCATTCCCTTTATTTGTATTCCCTCCAGACTTAACTTGCTGGGAGCGCATAAACTTCGATGGCAAAGCCAGCACACACAATGGCGCAGTTGCCGCAGGCATTGCATTTTTCTGGTTTAACTAGAGTAGGCAATAATAAGCCCCTGGCGTCGATCTTCTCCCCCGTGATCTCAATGCAGCCCCGTTTACATGCTGCTACACAGTAGCCACATCCAGTGCAGAAATCCTCATCGAGGACCACCTCTCCTCTTTTTACTTTTTTGGCTTCCATTGCCTTCCCTTTGAATGCCTCCATTGACGAGTGACGTAGAATCCTTCGAGGGATCGTCTTTCTTCAGCCACTTAACACTGAGTCTTCTGAGGTCACTGGGCCTATTCTACACTCCTATTGGTTCTTTCTCAACTTGGTAAAACCACTTTTTGGTGAAGTCAATCTCTCAGGCCATTAAAAAGCCTGAGGGGTTTTGAAACCCCTCAGGCTATGGAAGGCATCTACCTATCTCGACCCTCTCAGGGCTCTGCTAACCGCCCAAAGAAGGCGGGAGGTCCCAGTCAGTGATAACTACCCAGTCACCGACTGCCGAGCTATACTCCATCAATCTAACCGTTTGCATAAAACAATTTGCATCCTCGGTAATCCTCCAGGGACTTCCAAATCCTTCCACGGTCATATTTGTTTCCTTTAGTGCCTGGTACAGGGCAATCCCGTCCACATTCTCAGCACCCACCTCTGCTACTGCCCTCGTTAGCGCATCGACCAGAATCATGCCTGCAGCCCACCCATTATACTGGCCAGTACCAAGATGAAGAGTTTCCACTTCAGCCGGGCTGTAATATTTCTGGGCATATTCCTCGACCTCATTCATAAAGGATCCGGTATCAGTCCACCAAGGCATATAGATTCCGGTGATAACTCCGTCAAGAGCCTCTTCTGGAACGGCACCCTTAATAAGTGACCAAAAGGCGATGAAGGTTTCTAACGGTCCGAGAAGTTTGCCATCATATCCTCTATTCCTTGCCTCTATCAGAAAGCTGGCCAAGGGGGGGCCCGACATAGCCGCAAAAATGAAGTCGCTGTCCCTTAGCCTACCAATCTCTAGTGCCCAAGCCGTGGTTGTTGTAGGGGCCATCTGTGCTCCCACATACTCAAATTTGTCTGAGTAATCCGCCATCCATTTTTCAACCGTTGCTTGTTGTGAAGTGTAGAAGGGAACGCCGGCAAGGCCGACGACACCAATCTTGGGCTTGGTGGGATAATCTTCCCAATTGTCCATGATCCACTGCAGCAAGACCTCTATCTGGCCTTCGGGGGGGCCGAACAGACTAACCAGCCATTCAGAGTCGAGCATCGATAGGATATTTGAAAGAGAGTAAAAAGGCATTTGATCTGCCTCGAAGCGACTTCTCAGCAGTTCAGTGTCCTGGGGTGCAGCAGACATTATGTCTACTCCCTTGCCCTTTAACCACACGTATCCCGGCATGACTCTGCCTGCATCACTCTTGGTGTCATAGGTAAGGAGCTTTATGGTTACCCCAGCGGGAAGAAGGTCTTTCTCTTCAGCCATTCGCAAGTAGTCCTTCATGCCCTCAAAGGTTTGAACGACTGCCACTGCAGCCCGTCCAGTGAAGTCCCAACACCATCCGTACTTGATCTCCTTACCCACGGCCTTCTCCTCGGCACACCCGACCAACCCAGGCAGGGTGCCCAATAACACCCCTAGAAGCACCAGTGCCACTGTCTTAGCTAGCTTCCTGCTCATCTGTCTTCCTTTCATTTTCCTTTCATTTTAGTGTTTTAGAAAAGATTGTCAATCCTCAGTAGGAGAAGGGGTGTAGACGGTAATAGACCTGTAACCTTTGGAACCTGTGGTAGAGTCCCCTGGGCTCGACCAGTATAAAGAATATAACCACCAGGGCAAATACTATTAAGGACAAGGCAGGGAAGACTTGCACACCTATACTGGGGAAAGCGTTGCTTAGTATGGGGGATATGTAGTCAACCATCCTATCCGTAAGCTTGATGAGGGTGGCTCCGAAGATAGCGCCGGTAGTGCTTCCCATTCCACCAACAATTATCATGCCGAGGAACCACAGAGAGTCCTTGAAAGTAAATTGCAGTGGGGTGATATGGGTATAGAAGTGAGCCCATAGCCAACCAGCTATTCCGGCATAGAAGCAGCCGATGAAAAAGGCCACCAGCTTGGTGCGGAAAAGGTTAACCCCCATAACCTCAGCGGCAAGGTCATTATCCCTGACTGCCACGAACCTCCTGCCGGTGGTGGTCCTTTGGATATTTTTAGCCAAAATGACCATCACTACCAGTAAACCCAAGGTGAGCCACCAGAACTGGACATCACTAAGCTTTTCACCGCCTACCTTAATAGCAGGCACTGCTATGCCAAATACCCCTCCTGTCATTGTCTCCCACTCTGACAAAATCCAGATGATAATGAACTGAGCGGCAATAGTGGACATAACCAAATAAAACCCCTTTATCCGCAAGGCAGGCGTACCAAAAAGGAGCCCCACCAGCCCGGCAAAAATACCGGCCAGGGGCAATGTAGCCCAGGGAGAGAGTCCATACCTGCTCCCAAAGATAGCTGCGGTGTAAGCACCTACTGCCATAAAAGCAGCTTGCCCCATGGAGAACTGACCACAAAGACCGGTCAGAATGTGAAGACCGAGAACTGTAATGGCAGTGATACCGAGCATAATCAACCAGACTATCCAGTCCTCAGGCGAAAATAAGCCAAGGGTGACGAAGAAGACCAGGCCCACGGCTATCAAGAACCATTGAGTCTTGGTTCTGACAATAGCCATGTCTTCTTCAGGGCGCGTATTAAAGGTACCGCAGGGAAGCACTTCTTAAATCCTCTCTATTCTTCTTTCGCCAAACATCCCCCAGGGTCTGACTATCAGGATGACTAGCATAAGGAGCCAGGGTATTATTTCCCGGAGGTCTGTCCAATAGTAACCTCCGAGGGCTTCTGCCAGTCCTAGAATAAGCCCTCCAACAAGAGCACCCGGAATGGAATTCATGCCTCCAAGGAGCACCACCACCAGCCCCTTCCCTAACCCTATATCCCCCATTTCTGGGGTTACCATCGATACTAAGCCCAACAAAATCCCACATACTGCGGCAAATGCACCGCTAATCACCCAGGACAAAGAGAATATCTGTTTTACCTTTATCCCCAGGCTTTGAGATATTGCATGGTCGGCGGCTACTACCCTCATAGCTAGCCCAATCTTGGTGTACCGGAAGAGGAAGGCTAACAAGAGGAAGA
>CAYWDP010000046.1:2965-14183 GCA_964457045.1 uncultured Dehalococcoidia bacterium | reverse complement strand
CATACCATTGTGGCAATGACCTGGACTGGCGTTAGTCAGATGAATTCCGACAACCAGCTAGACAAAACCTGCTAGACACCAAAATCAATTGTCTTGTCCAGTTGTCTAGCACTTAAGATAGAATGGACTACGCTTGAGGGAGAAAGCGGGGAAGTTTGCCCCGCTTTACTTGTTGGGGGGAGGATAACTGATGGCGTTCTCAGATAGCACTCGTCATGGCAATGAAGGTGCCCTGAGAATTGTTATTGGTCCGCGATGCCTTTGTAACCAGGCAGGTAAAATTGATGGGGCCATACTGGGTGGCAAAGAAAGCTGCGAAAAGCTATACCAAAACGTTGGGTATATGGGCGCCAAAGGAGAATATAGCAGCCGCTCGAAAGCTAGCCGCTGCTTATCCTAGTGCCCACTCCAATTGTGTGAGATTTGTCTCCGGTAGTACTCTCCAAATCCGCCTGGCTGGGCTAATCTCCTTTATATTGCCATTGACAGCAAATCTCGTCCCTGCTTTTCCGAGGAGGCAGTTTGAGAGACTTGACTTGTATGTTCGGACTAAAGAACTCTGCATGTTTTTCACGCATCATCGTGCACGCCACTTTGCAATGGATTGCATCTCTCCCCTCACCTTCCCTCTCCAAAGCTTCCAATACTGGACATCTGGGGACAACAATCACGAACTCATTGTCATTCTTCCGCTCTATTTCCTCTCCCAGGCCGAAATACATGGGGCGCGCCTGCAGCACTCTCACGAAATCAGCAACGCTAGTCCCGTCGACTTGTAGTATCTCTTTGATGTCATTCACCAAATACTTCTTGATTGCTCTCTCCCAAAGCCAGTTGTTGTATGCGAGAGCTTCCTCATTGCCCACACGGTCTTTGAGACCGAGATACCAGAGTCCGTCCACACCCCTGAGTAAGTCGCTGTATAGCTTCAATAGCTTAACAAGAGTGCCTCTGGGTAAGTCCTCTAATTTAAGTTCAGGGTTAGACTCTCTGCTATAGTTATTGGGCTGCCTCACTGCGTCCTCCTCTGTCTTTTATTTGGGGCTGGGCGGAACAGATGTCAAGGGACAATTATACCACACTCAGCCTGGATGCAGATTCAGGGTTCCACTACACCAGGATAATAGAGTCTGAGGATAGCCTGAGGCTTTATGGGGCGATGGCGTAGGGGGGCTTGAAGTTGTACAGAGCAACTTTGTCCTGAGGGAACCTGTGCCAAAAAGGAAGCCCATCTACGCTCTGTAGACAGGCTTAGCTAGAAGGGGGGTAACCAATCTAGCCACAAGTATTTTCGCTGAATACATGACTCTTGTATGTGACTTTTGTCTCCCCATATCATGCGACTGGGCAGTTGGGAATCCCTGGACATCGTGCAAAGATATACGAGGTCTGTGACCTTCAATGATGGGGTGAAGTTCTACAAGGCGCCGCTGTCGTGAGTCCTACCACTCCCGGTTAATACTAGCAGCTATTTCCGTGCTTAGCTTCTCTCTGGTTTCCGTCAGCCTGGAGCTGACAGCAGCACTCACGTTTTTCATCACTATATAGCCCATTTCTGGATTAGGCTCGAAGAGGTCCACTAAATCAGACCCCTTGATGTAAATCTCCTCAGTCCTCTCCACACACTTAGCGGAGGCAGTATAGGTATAGGGTTCTACCAAGGCAGACCATCCAAATAGTTCTCCTCCCTTTGCTCTATGAACTGTAACTTCGATACCCCAAGGCTCCCTAAGCCAAACCGAAATATCTACGGAACCACTGCAGCAAAGATGAAGCTCTATCGCCCTGTTGCCCTGTTTGAAGCAAATATGACCTTCACCTAAGGTACGTTCACGGCAAATGTCAGCTATTTTTGCCAATGCCTTGTCGTCAAGCCCTTTGAAAACTTCAAATCGCTTCAGAACTTTGATAGATACCAACTTTCTCCTCCCTTAAGGATTCCTTAGCCACTTGGCCCCCCAAATCCGCCTGGCTCGACTCGTGCGAGGGAATCCTTTCCGACATTATACCACACTCAGCTTGGATGCAGATTCAAAGGAGACTTGCTTCAGCTTGCTGGGACTACAAAGCCACTAGACAGCAATTTGAAAGGGAATTGAGGGTATATTGTGTCCAGGTAATCGAGATAGGCTGGACACTCCTGATGCTCTAGAGTGGGTGAGAGAAGCGACTGAGAGAAAGAGGTAGCTCATCCTAGAGCGGAAAGTCATCGACAACTGACGTCACGCCCTTGTGGATCCCTCGTCGAAAATCTACCCCCAAGCTAGTGTTACTCCAACACCAGATTCAAACCACACAAAAAGCCAGACAGTTGAATCTGCTATCTATCAGGAGCGCGCCTTAGGTGTAGCTTTCACAGTCCCTCAGGGATGATATGTTTGACCAGGCAAGAGCTCAAGTGCTCCGACTAAAGGCCAGGGTAAAGGTTCTTTGTATCGTCCACTTAAGCCCACTTAAAACCTAATTGCGTGCTGAAAAGCGTGGGAAAGTAACTCCTAGATCGCCTGATTTTACAAAACCTCATCCCTGTTACCAGCCTCAACTGCCAGTCTGAAGGCAAATCCCCAAAACAATTGCCACCTATGAGGAATATCTGAGACACCTCCTCTTGTATTGCCAACAGCAGGATTCCCCAGACCAGCCAGGGAAGATTAACGCCGATCATATTCGGGTTTCCTGCAGTATGTAGCTAGCGAGCCAGTCCGCCAGAACCTTTGAAAATAGGGACTCAAACCCGAGGATAATTCCTCAAAATGTGCCTTTTTGGGGGTGGCGTCGGCAAGGGCTCTATATAATTTGGCAATTTTGGTGGGCACGAGTGGGGTGAACCCGCTACGGATATGGAGGCTACCTATCAAACAAATTTGAAGGTCCGCTTCTGGCCGGGCATGAAGCTAGCTATACAGTCCTAGGGACTCTAAATAGCAAACCGAGGCACAAAAACTGGCCCATTCAAGGAGATGACCGTCCATGCTTTAAACAGAACCTGTTGAGATACTGAGGCAAGATGCGTTCCATCTCCTCCGGGCTGAAATCGCTAGCATGGATGTGGTCCCGGGCCTCAGCTAGCACCTTGGTTACATCCCCCAAACTCATGTATTTCTTAAATCTATCTTCGTAGTGCACTCCCATAGCCTCAGCTAGAAGGCTAACGTAGCTTCGGACTTCAAAAGGATACTGGTGCTCCAGGGGCGCAAAACTCTCCTGGCAACCTGTGCAAATAGTAGCCAGAGTGTCGGCACCGGTAGCTTTGGCCTCCTTCAGCGGGGCACGCCGTATGGGTTCCGTTATCTCGGGACGCGTAATGTTGGTCAGGCCTCCACAGCAGAGGGCATTTTCCCTGCTATGTTCCATCTCTACGAGAGTGATGCCAGGGATAGCCTGGAGCAGCCTCCGCGGTGGATCAAACATTCCCAGACGAGCCACACTGCAGCTATCATGGAGAGTAACTACCTTGTTTATCCTCTGCGTAAAGGGAATTCTGTCTAGGTTTTCCACCAGAAACTGAGACAACTCACAGGACTCGAAGGGGATAGACATGAACCGAGGCAGTATCCCCAAGCACATCATGTGGCAACCGTGGCAAAAGAACACCACCTTCTTGGGGCGGAATGCGGCAAGAGTGGAGACAAAATGTCGGCTCATGCTCTGCGATGCTTCCAGGTCACCCCACAGCATAGGACCTGACCCGCAGCAGACTGCGCCGCCTGCCAAGGTGACAAAGTTTACCCCTATCCTTTCCAAGATGTCTACAATCTCCAGCAAGGTATGGGGTATACCAGCAGGAACGCAGCCGGTAAAGAAAACCACATCCACAGGCTCAGGGTTGGCTGGAGCCTTCTTTATCCATCGCTCCTCTGAGGGCTTAATCTGGAGAGCAGAAAACACGCTGGGAAAGTTGTAACGATGTCCGGGCGTAAGCTGATAGCTCAGAGGGGGAGGTTCCTTCCCAGCACTGACTATCTTAGCAATCGCTGGCATGAAGGCTGCATAAAGCATTAGCCCCTCTGGACACGCTTTGGCACACATTCCGCACGCCCCGTTGCAGCTAAAGACCATGTCATAGGCTTCCTCGGCAACCTCACCCCCTTTGAGTAGCTCCGTCACTTTCTCTATAACAGCCTGGGGTCCTCTGTCGGCGAACTTTGTCAATGGGAAGACAGGGCAGACCTGCAAGCACTCTCCACAGTTAGTGCATCTCTCCGCGAATCGCCTTCCCCTGTAGTCAAAGTATTCGGCTAGGTTACTATACTTCGTTGTCATCGTTTGTTATCCTTTCGAGAAAATTAAAAATAACTCATCCCCAAGGCAAGCTTCCTAAGTAGTTTACAACTTGCCAAACCTGTTGACAATCGGTTTTACACGCTTCCCGAACCCGAATTTATATCGAAAGCTGGGGTTGATTTGCTATAATGTCGCCAGAAACTCTTTCTGCTAAGTACAGTTGAGCGAATTCAGAGAGTAGCGGAGGTGACATTATGCCCATAGTCAAAGTGGAGATGTGGCCAGGCAGAACCCACGCTCAAAAGGCAGAGCTTGCCCAGCTCATCACCGAGGCAATAGTGACCGTGGCTCACACCACCCCTGAAGCCACTACCGTAATCTTTGAGGAGGTGCCCAAGGAGAACTGGGCTGTGGGTGGGATACTTGCCTCCGACGCTGGCAAGTAGAAATTGTTTCATATCCAGCTCTACCTAGGTGGATTTCAGGAGGCAGGTATGGGTCTCGAGGTCACCGGTGATATGCCCTTGATTGGAGGAGCTACTTCTGTCTCCTCAGGGTTGTTAACTCCTGTTCTGGGCAGGGAAGATTACCTTCTACTTTCTTCTCAACTTGTATTTTCTTAAGCTGGATTTAGAGAGTTAAAAGGAGGTTTTCATGGATATTCTCGAAGTGATTCAGACCAGAAGGAGCATCAGAAAATACAAGCCAGAGCCTGTCTCTGAAGACGAAATAAACAAGATTCTTGAGGCCGGGAGATGGGCACCCTCTGCAGGAAACAGTCAGCCGTGGAAGTTTATAGTTATTAAGAGCAAAGAGATAAGGGGAAATCTGGCCGATGCGCTTCCTACAGGCAGGTTTATCTCCGATGCCCCTCTGGGAATTGCGGTAGTGATAAATCCTAGAGTATCAACCCGTCCCGTAGAGGATGGGGCAGCAGCAACGCAAAACATGCTTCTTGAAGCTCACTCCTTAGGTCTTGGCGCATGCTGGATTGGAACCTACGGGACAGAGAAGGAGGAGAGGGGAAAGAAAGTCCTTGATATACCAGAAGAGGAGAGACTCCTCTCTGTGATCGCAATAGGCCGCCCAGCAGAATCACCACAAAGGACAAGGAGAAAGATAGAGGAGATAACTTTCACCGATAAGTATGGGCGTCGCTGATGGAAGCTGATTATTGTTTCAAATCCTGAACTGACGCTATGTTTATGGTCTCGGCTGCCTCGCCCCAAGGCCCAAACCTCTTCTTAAAGGTTACCCTACGCCATTGCCCAGAGCTATTTGAATCATCGAGACGCATTGTGCCTCTATGACCCATTGGATACTATCGCAAAAGCTGTTTGAGAAATGCGGTTACGGTCTCACCTAAAGTAGTAGGGGCAGGCAAACCAGTTGGCTTTCTTCCAGCCAAGGCGAGGGCACCCCCGATAATCAGCGCAAACAACGGCGATAGAAGATACGCCAGAGGAGCAAAGGGATGCGTCGAGACCCATGGCGGAAAGAATAACACGCCATCTTGGCCAAAAGACTCTTCAAAGGAGACGAGCCCAATCACAATAGCTGATACACCAGCCAATAGCAATAAGACGCCTCCAAGACTGGGCCTCCAACGCACCAATGCGCCACCCAGAGTGCCGACTACTCCAATCGGTATGAGTGATACCACCCACCACGGAGCGTTGTCCATGTGGTCCCAATGTTCGGTAATAGTTCCTGCAGTACCACCTATGAAGTATTGTATCCCCCCGATAAGTCCCAAAATCATTGCTGCTAGCAACATCATGCCTCCTTTCTCTTCTGAGTAGACGCAGAGGAAAACTCGATAACGCCTCTCATCGTTCTAGGTAATCCTAACCTCTACAGCCAAAATACTCAAGAGACACTGCTTCTTTACTCATAACCACCCCGCAGATGCAGCCATGAAGTTTTTCCTGCGGTATTACGCCCTCCACACAAACTTGAATTTGTATCCAAGATGAGTTTGGCATGCTATAATGTCGCCAAGGAGACAGGATGCTAATAGCGGCCATGGTTCTAGGGGTTCTTGTTGGCGTGGGAGAAGTCTTTGGCGGCGCGGCAGGTTGGGTCCAGGGGGCACGCTCATACTATGACAATGTTGAGTGGTGGGTAGTAGCAATCATACCATTTGGAATAATCGCTGCTGCTGGCGGTTTCTGCGCCTTGCGTAAGCCTGATTTTGCGGCGGCCCTACTGTTCTTGTCAGCTATCGGGAATTTTGTGGTGGGCTTAATCGCAGTAGCAGATTATTCGGCAGCATTCGCCCTGTTTCTCCCAACCGCACTGTTAGTTTTGGCAGGTGCTTTTGCTTTATCTAAGCGATGGAGAAGACCAGAGGAAGACTAAGCGCGAGTGAATAAGGCCCGGTGGCAGTCTTGATTTTTGGCATTTCATGCCATGCTGATGGATTCTGGTCTAGGAAAAAGTGAACACCGTTTAGCAAATCACAGGTGGAGTTCTGACAGTCAGTGAAACAGAGCACAGACAGGCGGATTTGAAGAGGGCAAGCAATCTCTCAAAGCTTAGCAGACTGTAATGGTGGCTGAGATAACCAAAAAGAGGATAGATAGTGGAAAGAGGAAATGAGCGGGTGGCAGAGCACCCGCTCTATGAAAGGGTAGCAATCGCTATTTTCGGGAGGCAACCAAAAGGAGGACAGGCGGTGGAAAGAGAAAGATTTGAGGAGCTAGTAGCCAAGAGCCTGAGTGAGCTGCCAGCGGAGTTTCAAGACAGGCTAGAAAACATCGATGTGATGGTGCTGGACTATCCTACCCCGAGACAACTCGCCAAGGTAGGGCGTGGCATGACTTTACTGGGTCTTTACGAAGGTGTGCCTCATACCAGACGCTCCAGGGGATATAATTTGGTGCTGCCAGACAGGATAATCATCTTCCAAAAGCCCATCGAAGCTCAATGCCGCTCTGAGAAGGAGATTGCCATGGAGATACAAAGAGTTGTCCGCCATGAAATAGCTCACCACTTCGGGCTCGATGACGCGTCCTTGGGGAGGATAGAATCCAGAAAGCGGCGGGGAAAGAGAGACGCAGGCGAGACTCTGAGCTATTGGTAGCCCAGCCAGGCGGACTAGGAAGGGGTGACAAACAATGAAAAGCGTAGCGATTCTTGGTGGCTCAAAGCTTGGGCAGAGTCCCTGGCGTCCGGGCCGGAAGGTCTGGTCAATTGCCGTTTTCGGCGGTTCCGAAGTCGATTTCCGTCAAGCTGAGTTAGAGGAAGACGTTACACAGGTAGTAGCCGTCTCAATATTCGGAGGAAATAAGGTTATTGTTCCACAGGACATACCGGTCACTCTCTCCGGTCTCTCAATATTCGGGGGTAGAGAAGTGAAGCGTTCCCAGGCAAAAGAGGCACCACCGGCCTCTGCTAAGGCATTGCACATAAACGCCATAAGCATCTTCGGTGGCTGCACGGTAACCGAATAGTCGCTATGAGGTGAATGGAAGTGGAACTATAGCGTGAGGTTAGTACGATAGGCAAAAATCGAATAACCAAGGAGGTTAAAGGTGAACAATCAAATAAAGGAGACG
Source organism: uncultured Dehalococcoidia bacterium (assembly GCA_964457045.1). Lineage (GTDB taxonomy): Bacteria > Chloroflexota > Dehalococcoidia > UBA2247 > RBG-13-53-26 > CAYWDP01. Next base: position 6,399 of record CAYWDP010000046.1, on the reverse strand, counting down.
GGTTGCTGCCCCATATTTAACCCAGAGCCCTGGGATGAGAAAGAAGTGACCTGGCAAGACAAATTGTTCATCAAAGATCACGTCACCAGTTTTCTTCATATACCTCTCAATTTCGGAAAGGTTGTCACCAGAAACATGAAAATGATTGAGGGCGCAGAGGCTGGTGAACCCCAGAACCTTATGCTTTCCGACGAAAAGTCTCTGTGGGGGACTGATATTTATATCGCGGTTAGCAAGGAGGTGCCGGGGGCAAAGCAGGAGAGAGTGTCAGGCAACTTCTTGACCAAGGTTTTTGAAGGTGGTTATCAAAATGCTGGCAAGTGGGCTAAGGAGATGGAGTCCTACGTCAGGTCAAAGGGCAAAGAGATTAAGAAGATGTATTTTTGGTACACCACTTGTCCTAAATGCGCCAAAGTCTATGGTAAGAACTACACCGTGATCTTAGCGCTGGTTTAGGTGTAGGTAGCAGGATTAGGAGGATGATTATGTGGCACTGTGATGAAGGCATGGGCTGGTGGATGGTCTTTGGAGGAGTACTGATGGTGGCATTCTGGGGAGGTATCATTGCGCTGGTGGTCTGGGGAATCAACAGGCTTACAGGGCGCAGAGACTCTGAACCGAGCAGCGGCCAGAAAGGTGACCCGCTGGATATAGCGAAGGAGCGCTACGCCAGAGGGGAGATTTCCAGGGAAGAGTTCGAGCAGATCAAGAAAGACCTGTCCTAGCTCAGAGTGTGGCTTTCTAATTCATCTCCCCCCAGTTTCTCCCCACCTTTACCTCCACCTTCAGCGGGACACTCAACTCCATTGCCTGGGACATCGTCTCTCCCATCAAACCTTTCACTTGCTCCAATTCCTCTCGGGGCACTTCAAAAAGAAGCTCATCATGAACCTGGAGGATCATCTTGCTCTTTAGACCACGCTTATCTATCTCTCTCTGAAGGTCAATCATAGCTAGCTTAATGATGTCAGCAGCGGTGCCCTGGACCGGCATATTTATTGCCATCCGCTCCGCTGCCTCCCTCACCTGCCGATTAGGCGAGTTGAGCTCAGGGATGTAGCGTCTTCGCCCCAGCAGCGTCTGCACATAGCCCCTTTCCCTGGCTTGCTGCTTGGTGGACTCAATGTAATCCTTCACTTTAGGGTATCTCTGGAAGTAGGAGGCAATAAACTGAGCTGCCTCCTCCCGAGAAAGCTCGGTCGCTTGCTCCAATCCATAGTCGCTCATGCCATAGATCACGCCGAAGTTCACCACTTTGGCTATGCGACGCATCTCTGAATTCACTTCAGCTAAGGCAACACCAAAGACCTCCGAGGCAGTAGCCGCATGGATGTCTTCATCCTCTCTGAAGGCAGCCAAGAGACGAGGGTCCTGAGAGAGATGGGCTAAGATACGCAACTCGATTTGTGAGTAATCCGCACCTACTAGAAAAGAGGGGGACTCAGCTATAAAGGCTTGCCTTACCTGTTTGCCCAACTCTCCCCGAATAGGGATATTTTGTAAATTCGGTTCGCTGGAGGAGAGGCGTCCGGTAGCCGTAGCAGCCTGGTTAAAGCTGGTATGCACCCTCCCTGTTCTGGGATTGATCAAAGCAGGAAGGGCATCAATGTAAGTGGACCTCAGCTTCATAAGCTGACGATACTCCAGGATCAACTTCACTACTGGATGGACCTCTCTAAGTCTCTCTAACACTGAGGCATCGGTGGAGTAGCCACTCTTTGTTTTCTTCGCCCCGGGCAGCTTTAGTTCCCTGAACAGAACCCCGCCTAGTTGCTGTGGGGAGTTAATGTTAAACCTGTGTCCCACGTAGCTATAGATTTCCTGCTCCAATTTCAGCAGCTGTTTCCCCAAACTTTGAGACATGTGCCTTAAAAGGTCAGTATCCAGCGCTACCCCATTCCTTTCCATGCGAGAAAGTACAGGTATCAATGGCATCTCCACATCAGTGAATAGCTTCCACAACTCTTGCTCCTCCAGCTCTTTCTGCAATAATGGGCACAGTCTGCCAATAACATCGGCTTCAGTACAGGCATGTTTGGCAACGAAGGAGAGGTTGACTTCGGCTATTAAACCCCGCTTTGGAGCAGCCAGTTCTGCTAAAGGTGTTATTTCCACCCCTAGTTTGCCCAAGGCGAGAGTCTTAAGTCCCAGAGACTTCTCACCTAATAGATAGGCGGCGATCATAGTATCAAATTCCAGATTATGCAACTCAACCCCATAATCCATTAGCCTATTTATAATTCCTTTACCATCATGAACCACCTTAGCAACATGGGTATCGGACAGCAATGGCTGAAGTAGCTTTAGGGTTTGCTGTAGTGGCAACTGCTGTGGAGATTCCCACCCTCTATGCCCCACAGGCAAGTAATAGGCTTCCCCGGGGGAAATAGATAAGGCTATGCCAGCTATTTCTCCACGCTCTACCACCAGGTGGATAACAAAGGAGGTGATGTGAGAGAGCTTAGTCACCAACTCCTCAAGAGCAGAGATAGTGTCAACTAGAAGATATTCCCCCTTATCAGGGAGGCTAACCTCCTTGGCGAAGGGCTCCCCCAGTTGAGGCAGCTTACCCAATAGGGTAAAGAACTCTAGCTCGCGGAAGAGTTCGAGCAACCTGCTGCGCTCATAGGCGCTCGCCTGACAACTACCAGGCTCGAAATTTATGGGGGCATCGATGTCAATAGTAGCCAGCTTCTTGCTCTGCTTTGCTTGCCCCTCTTCTGCCAGGAGTGTTTCCCGCAGTTTTGTAGGGGTTATCTCGCTAATGTGTTCATAGACGCCTTCTACACTGTCAAACTGCTGGATTAGCTTGGTGGCGGTCTTCTCCCCAACGCCGGGAACCCCAGGAATATTATCGGAGGGGTCGCCCTTGAGCCCCTTAAGGTCGGGGATCTGCTCTGGAGCAACGCCATATTTCTGGTGCACTGCTGCTATGTCATAAAGGATAGTCTCCCCAAAGGTTCTTTGCGGGAGAAGCACCTTAACCTTCGGGGAAACAAGCTGCATCGTATCAGTATCCCCAGTAACGATAATAGTATCAATCCCCTGATTAGCTGCCTGATAGGAGAGTGTGCCTAACAGGTCATCAGCCTCATAACCGTCTAACTCAAAAGTAGGCATATTGAAAGCCTTTACTACCTCTCGCACCCGCCCAAACTGGTGCCGCAACTCATCAGGCGCTGGGGGACGCTGCGCTTTATACTCCTCAAACTCCAGGTGCCTGAAGGTAGGGACAGGGCGATCGAAGGCAATAGCCCAATGGGTGGGCTTGAAATCCTGAAGCACCTTGAGGAGCATACGGACAAAGCCGTAGACTGCCCCCGTCGGCTCCCCTGTCTTGCTTACCGAGAGGGGAGGCAAGGCATGGAAGGCGCGATGCACCAGAGCATGACCATCAAAGAGTAAAAGAAGCGGCCTCTCCAACTGTAACCCCC
>CAYWDP010000046.1:0-2865 GCA_964457045.1 uncultured Dehalococcoidia bacterium | reverse complement strand
TCAATAAAACTTGACCTGCAACCCTTGTAGGTAGTAAACTTAAGACTTAATAAGATGCTTCGGCAAGCTTATATTTGATTCAGGGGGGCTACCTAAGAAGTCCCCCTTATTTTTGCCTGCCTGAGGGGGTATATACATGGAGTATATGTACGTAGCAGTAATAGCTGGTGTTTTGGGACTAGCCTTTGCCCTCTTTGCCGTCTTTTATGTGCTAAAGCAGGGCCAGGGCTCGGAGAGGATGAGGGAGATATCCCAAGCCATCAAAGAAGGCGCTTTAGCCTTCCTGCACCGGGAGTACCAAATACTGGCTATATTTGTAGTAGTGGTCACCATCATTCTGGCAGTTATCCCCGACCTGGGGTGGCGGGTAGCCATAGCCTTTGTCTTCGGTGCTCTCTGCTCTATGGGAGCTGGCTACGCTGGAATGAACATGGCTATCAGGTCCAATGCCAGAACGGCTGCTGCCGCCGAACAGAGCCTGAACCAGGGCCTAAGGGTTTCCTTTAGAGGCGGCGCAGTGATGGGGATGACTGTCGTTGGTGTTGGTATCCTTGGCCTGAGCATCCTTTACTTTGTCTTCCATAACCTCGACCCCAATGAGTTCATCAAAATTATTCCGGCCTATGGATTTGGTGCCTCAGGGGTAGCTCTATTTAGCAGGGTTGGTGGCGGGATATATACCAAGGGAGCAGACGCTGGAGCCGACCTGGTGGGTAAGGTAGAAAAGGGCATCCCCGAGGATGACCCGCGAAATGCGGCAGTCATCGCCGATTTCGTGGGTGATAACGTGGGGGATGTAGCCGGAATGGGGGCTGACCTATTTGAATCCTACGTAGAGTCGATTATTGCCACGATGGCGCTGTTCACAGTAGCCATTCCATGGCTAGCCGAGGATAACGTAACAGCCTGGTATCTGCCAATGATGGTCGCCGCCGGGGGGATTATAGCCTCCATTATTGGCGCTCTCTTAGTAAGAGTGGGTGAGAAACCAGAGATGGGAGCACTGCTCGCTGCCCTCCGCCGTGGCACCTTCTCCGCCTCTATCCTTACCGCTATCTTCGCTTTTCTGGCTATCTACTTTCTGGCTGAAAGCTTGGACCCCTTCTGGGCTGTCCTGGCCGGCTTGATTGCCGGTGTTCTCATCGGCGAAAGCACTAACTACTTCACCTCCTATGCCTATTCACCAACCAAGGCTATCTCCACGGCTTCGACAACGGGAGCAGGGGCAACCATAATCAGGGGGTTTGCCAATGGTCTGCTCAGTATCTTACCTCCTTTCATCTTTGTAGTAGTGGCTCTTCTCGTTGCCTATCACTTCGCCAGCTTCTACGGTGTGGCGATTGCTGGTATCGGTATGTTGTCCACTCTGGGAATCACCCTGGCTACGGATGCCTACGGTCCCGTTGCCGATAACTCTGGTGGGATTGTGGAGATGTCACATCTACCCCCGGAGATCAGGGAGAGAACGGATGCCCTCGATTCCCTGGGCAACACCACGGCAGCCACAGGCAAAGGCTTTGCTATCGGCTCAGCAGCCCTCACTGCCCTGGCTTTGTCTTTATCCTATGCGGTAGCAGTAAAAATTGTGACGGTTGAAGCGGGACAAGTCATCTTCGACCCAAACCTTGCTGAGGAGCTAAGCCTGTTAAATGCACCAATGATAGCTGGTTTGCTCCTCGGCGTTATGCTACCTGGCATTTTCTGCGCCCTTACCCTCACCTCAGTAGGCAAGACTACCACTTTGATCGTTGATGAAGTCCGCCGCCAGTTCCGAGAGATAAAGGGGCTATGGGAAGGCACAGCCAGGCCAGAATACGGCAGGTGTGTTGATATATGCACCAGAGCAGCACTGAAGGAAATGCTCATCCCCTCTTTAATGGCCATAGCTGCCCCCTTACTCGTCGGCTTTATACTGGGTAAATATGCCCTGGCTGGTTTCTTGATGGGGGCTATTGCCAGTGGCTTCTTGCTAGCTATAACTATGGCTAACGCCGGTGGCTCCTGGGATAATGCCAAGAAATGGATAGAGAGGGGCAACTACGGAGGGAAGGGCTCCGATGCCCATAAAGCGGGGGTCGTTGGTGACACCGTCGGCGACCCGATGAAAGATACCTCAGGGCCTTCCCTGAACATCATGATAAAGCTCATGGCGGTGATATCTCTGGTGCTTGCCCCTGTCCTGATAGACGCTGGTGGGCTAATATAGCCCCAGCACAAAGGGGTTCCGCCGGCGCTCGAAGCCAATGGTGGTTTCTGGCCCGTGCCCACAGAGGACCCTTGTCTCATCGGGCAAAGCCATGAGCTTGGTGTGGATGCTGTCCATCAGTTGGTCGTAATCACCACCGGGGAAATCTGTCCGGCCTATACTAAAATTGAACAGGGTGTCCCCGCAGAAGACCACCCCATGTCCTAGGAGGCAGATGCCCCCGGGGCTGTGACCAGGGGTGTGAAGAACACTAAAGCTTAGCTCCCCAATTTCTATCACGTCTCCTTCACACAATAGCCTATCCGGTTCAGGAGGAGAGCGGAAAGAACCGCCTAGAAAAGAGCCCAGCATCTGATTAAAGACATGAGCCCCCTTTTTTGCTCCTTCAGCCTCATGGACAGCGAACTTAGCCCTGGTGGCTTCTTTAACCTGAGCCAGAGCGCCAATATGGTCAAGGTGCGTGTGAGTAGCCACAATCAGGGTGATAGATAAGCCAAGCTCTGCAGCAGTTTTCAGGATAAGCTCTGCTTCAGCACCAGGGTCAATAATCATCCCCTCCTTGGTTTTCTCCGAGCCTACGATATAGCAATTAGAAAAGAAGGGACCTACCTCCAAGCCTTTTATAATCACAACTTCATTTTCCCGTATTTGCCTCTTCA
>CAYWDP010000045.1:9704-14746 GCA_964457045.1 uncultured Dehalococcoidia bacterium | reverse complement strand
CCCTCCACCAGGAGCTTTAGATGTTCCTTAGTGACACGGTCGTCTCTTTTCTCCATGTTTCCCCCTTCCTTTTATAACTGGTAGTCCTCAGGTAACTGCCACATCCCCATGAACTGCTGGCGGAACTTCTCCCATTTCAAACAATCGGCAAACATACTGTAGACGTCTTCAGACCACTCCTTCTTTAACACCGTCTGCCTTTCTTGTCTCCACCAGTCCTTGGCGTCAAGCGAATTCGCCTTCCGTCTGTTGCGCACCTGTTGCCGCAGCTTATCGCTCTCAGCCACCTCTACCTTTCCCTTCTCATCCGTCACTGCCCCATAGACAGTCTTGGCCACGTCTGCCGTAATCCAGCCGTACTTCACATCATCTTCAATCAGGCTGTATTCCCTCTCCAGGGGATCGCCCCAGCCGCCTCTGCAACCTGAGGCACTGGCAAACAAATCGCCATCCTGGCATTGAATGTTGGGTGTAGCACCCTGGTAGACCTCCACGCTGCCCGCCTTCAGCTTCCCCTCTTTCAGCCACTCCCTTATCTCACTGAAATCGGTGGGATACGGCTGGCCCTCCTTCAGAAGTTCCTTCAAATTGGTGTCGTGGGCGAAGACAATGACGTCGTTTGGCCCCGGATAGCCGCCGGACATCCCCATGCCAGCCCGCCCCATGCCATTAGTGGAAGCAAAAACGGCGACAACTAGAGCTTGCCCTGGATCGGTGATCATCTGGCACATGCCTATCCCCAGCCCAGCCCTGAACTTACCATGTCCGCAGTAGTTGGGCACCAGCTTTCTGCCGATGTTTAGATTGGTGGGCTGTATGAACTCAGCCAGCTCGGCCTCACCCTGGTCTGGGGCCGGATTGGGTGTGCAGACTGAGGCTGGAAAGCCGTCCTGAAAGGGAGCTCCGCCCTCACTCCAGCAGGTGATAAGGGTCATATCGCCGCCAGCCCATCGGAATCCATCCTTCATCATACCGGCCAGCCCGTAGCCAATGCCACAGCCATCTTGTGGGAAGCACTCCTCCAGATAGCCTCTGGCAAAATAGGCCATGCTGAGGCCGTTGTGAAAGACGAAGATGTACTTGCCGACTTCTGCCAGCGACATAACAGTGGCTGCAAAGGGGTTTTGGGGGTTGAACATACTGCCCGGGGGCAGGTTCCACTTGGTCATATACTTCAAAGATGAATTCAGAGTGGAGGTATAGGCGAACATTGGCCAGCAGCCGAGGGAAGTGAGCATTCTCACGGCAGGCTCGTAGGCATTGCAGTGAAAGTCGCCTTCACTGGTTAACCCTTCCACATCGGTAAAGAGGCTGCCATCGGGGAGAACGTGGAGCTCCGCTGGCTCATGGAGAAGCCAGTCCCTGTTGGAGGCAGCAAAGAGCTTGCCCACCACTCCCTTGTACTTCACCATGTTGAGGTGAAGATACTGATATATCCCTGGGACTGCCTGGGTTTTAATCCTCTGCACCAGTAGCCGCCTCTCCCTCTCAATGATCTCCCGCAGGCCCTTTCTGAAATAGTCAATCCCGAACTCGTCTACAATCCCCAGAATCCTATCATGCAGCGCCACCGCTCCAGCCACTCTCATCTTATCGTCCAGGACGTTGAAGGCCTCTGTCCGCGTCCGCCTCTTCCAGTGCAAGTACCACCACTTGTGCGTCTTGAAATTTGCTCCTATTTTGGTAGGTGGATAGGTAAATCCATCGGTGAAGACACTGGGCGAAATCACCCCTAGGCCGCCAGGCTGGAGGCCGCCCACGTCGACAACATGGTTCAGCCCCACCGTCCAGCCGATCAGTTCATCTTTATGGAATATTGGCACCCAGGTGTAGTTATCTGCGTTGTGAGGAGCGCCATAGAGGGCATCGTTGGTAGCGAAGACATCCCCCACATTGATCCCAGGGTCATCTTCAAAACCCAGATCGGCTATAGAACGGATCATGAAGGGGAAAGACTGCAGATGCCCGGCCAGCCCATAGGAAGCGGAGACAACGTCCCCCTCGGGGTTTGCCAGCAAGAACAGCAGCTCGCCCTGCACCAGTGACATGGGATTGGCCGATATCAACTTGGCTGTCTCCCTGGCATTTATGCAAGCGGCCACCAGCCTCATCTGGAATCTCATAAACTTAGCCGGGTCACCTTCCACTAGCTCCAGTTTCTCCAGCCCATAAGCGTAACCGGTTTCCTGGAAAACTCGCTCCTTCTCATCTACTGCTTCCTTTAGTGTTTTACTCTGATAGCATATGCCCATATTGCCTCCTTTAATTTACATAATTACGCCCTGGTTCTTGAATTCAGCCATATCATCCCAGCTGTAGCCAAGGTCTAGAAGAATTTCCTCTGTGTGTTGCCCCAGTTCGGGAGCAAGAGACCTTATGGTGGCTGGGGTCTTGTTGAATTTGACCGGGCTGTTTATTGCCTTAAGCGGCACGCCAGGGGCGTATTCTATTTCGGCAAAAAACTCATTCTCCCAGGCTTGTGGGTCATTGGCCACCTCCACAGGAGTTTGAATGCGTCCCAGAACCAAATCATACTCCTGGGCGATTGCTTCCCACTCTGCAGAAGTCCTGCTGGCCAGGATTTCGCTCACAGCCGGTACTAGGTAAGTGTTCTGTTCCATCCTCTTCATATGAGAATCGAACCTGGAATCCTTTTCCCACTCAGGCTTCCCTATCGCCTTAGTAAAAGAAGGCCAGTAACGATCCGTTTGGGGCATGCAAAGCATTAGCCACTTACCATCTTTAGCCTGATAGCAATTCCAGAGGGCATTGGTAACAGTTCTTCTATCTGTCTGTTTAAGATTGAGCCCCTGATTGAGGGCGGTGCCGACATCGAAACTTACCCCCCAAATTGCGTAGTGATAGAGGCTGAACTCAACCTTCTGCCCCACCCCCGTCCTCTCCCGGCAAAATAGAGCGGCAGCAATAGCCCCAGCAATAGCTGGAGAAGCCAGGTTATCTCCCAAGCCTGGCCGTTGCGGACGTGGTTCCTCACCGGCGGCTGATATTCTGTCCATCATTCCGCTTCTGGCCCACCAGGCTGCGTAGTCGAAGCCAGGCTTATGCTTATCAGGACCGGCAGTCCCGTAACCTGTGCACTGACAGTAGACAAGCTTGGGATTGACCTTGCTCAGGGTATCATAATCAGCCTTGGCATTTTCAATGGCGCGCGGGTCAAAATTGGTAGCAAAAACGTCCGCCTTTTCCACCAGCTTGTACAGTATTTCCCTGCCGCGCTCCTGCCTCATGTCGAGACCTATGCTTCTTTTGTTTCGATTGAAGTAGTGAAACCATATACTGGGCTTGATTTCAGCCGGTGGTGGTTGGCCCTCTATAGCTTGAGGGAACCGCACTGGATCCCCACCCATCTTGAAATTCTCTACTTTGATGACCTCTGCCCCCCAATCGGCAAGGATAGCAGTAGCAGTAGGCACCAGCAGAAAATGCCCAAACTCTATAACCCTTACACCATCAAAAGCTCCTCTGGCCATTTGTTCTACCCCCCTACGTTAGGATTTTTCAGGCAATTTGGTTGCTCCCATAATATGAAGCTCACAGACGAGACCAGCAATTGGACAGGGCTGCCCTACTTCGTGGGCCCCTGGAGTATCTTGGGCGGCGGTCCCTTACAAAGCTCGCAACACAGAGCTGTGAGGGGAGTGGGTTGCCTCAGCTCAAGGCCGATATCCAAAACATGGCCCAGATCCTTGGCTCCGACATAATAGGTCGGCGGAGGGGGATCGGTCCACATCGACTTCAACCATTGCCAGTTTTGCGCTGAGAAACTGTTCCCCGATCCTATTTTGATGTGCTCGATCAGCATTTCCTCAGTGGCGCCATTCCTTATGCCCCAGTTTAGGGCCTCAGCCAGTACCCAGGCGTTGATGGTGGCACAGATGTTATTGGCCAGCTTTACCACCTGCCCCATTCCGATGTCACCACAGTAGGTAATCTTGCCCATTGTCTCCAGGACAGCACGGTACTTCTCGAGGGCATCTTTATCGCCTCCCACGCTGATACCCAGCGTCCCTTTCTCTGCCCCCATGCGAGCTCCTACCACTGGGGCATCCAGCACATTTACCTTCTTCGGTTTCCCCGCTTCTGCCACTTTCTTGCAGAACGTCGGAGCATAGGTACCCGTGAGAAGAATCGCGTCGCCCCCTTTCACTCCCTTCAGCAGCCCGTTAGCCCCAAAAATCACCTCCTCCGCCTGCTGGTCAGTCTGAACCATGATTATGGTGACCTCTGAGGCCTGGGCTACTTCTTTTGGGTTAGCGACCTCCTTTGCTCCCAAGCTCTTCATCTCCTCGATCGGAGCTCGCCTTACATGACCACAGACAGTAACCTCATATCCACCTCCTGCTACTCTCTTTGCCATAGGCAACCCTATATCACCCAGACCAATGAATCCAACCTTTTTTACCATTATTTATTGAGAACTCCTTCCTAGTGTTTTTGTGCCAGTGGTAAACGGGATTATTGATGCAAATTACAGCATACCCTCTTTTTTTTGTCAACCCCGTTTGGGCCTTTTATCGAAACTTTAAAGGGTGAAGCATGTTCTAGCACTCCGTCAGTATAGCCCCCGTAGGGCACACAATCTCGCACACGTTACAACGAGTGCACGTAGCCTCGTCGATTTGTGCTATCCCATCCCTTACCTGGATTGCGCCATTGGCACTGGCCAAACACCCCCCCACGCATAAACCACAGCCATTACAGAGTTCCTCGTTCACCACTTTCCTAAACGGCACGTCCATAGTTCTAAATAGCATCCCATACACAGCTGCTATAGGGACCTTCTTCTGAGCTATTCCGATGAAGTCACTGGGGTCCTCATAACCTTTCCTCTCCATAAACTTCTGTAGTCCCTTGATCATATCGTGCACCAGATTGTAGCCAAAAATCATGCTCTTGCCTTGGCAAGAGCCGCTGTCGTAGCCGCAGCCGTGAGATAGGATGGCCGTCGTATTGCTGGTGCCGTACAGACCCGGTATGACCTCCCCCTGGACGCTTATCACCTGAGCATTGGCGTTGGTTAC
>CAYWDP010000045.1:4049-9604 GCA_964457045.1 uncultured Dehalococcoidia bacterium | reverse complement strand
GCCCAATTCTTGAGAGCGTATTCAAGGGTCTTAGCTCTCAAATAGAAAGGAACCCCTACCTACTCTTTACTGGACAAGAGGTAGCCAATCACTAGCCCTTACCAGATCTTCTTCCCCCTTGTCCCATTCCCATATCAGTGTGGCAGTCCATTGATACCGTTTAGTCTCGCTGAACCCCGATGGCGGATAGCCTTCGTAGGTTGCTGTATACCCTATAGCTGTGTCATAGAAGGCTTGACCATCAAAATTTTCAGCCCCCACCTCTTCTATTGCTGCCTTCAAGATCTGGAAGAAGCCATAATACTGGTGGAAGGAACCTATATACCCTATGCCTGAGTGGATTATGTCGTCAGCTTCGCCAGGGTGGTATCTATGCAGAAGCTCTTCAGCCAGATCGACTATGGGAGATGGCTCACCCCACCATAGTGTTGGATGTACAGTCAACGTTCCATCAAGGCGGTCCCATCCACAGGCGTCGACCAATAAGCCCCGGTAGGCAGCTCCGGCATCTGTTTGGAGGAGCGTTGCCGTCCCTCCGGCATCTCGAAACTGATTGATGAAGGTACTTATTCCTGTGCCAGTCCCAGGCATTACTACATAATCGCAGTCTCTTAGCTTGGCTACCTCCCCACTCCAGGTCACTCCGCCCAAAGGAGTAAGATAAGTGCCGACATAGTCAAACTCCTCCTGATGAGCCAGGCAATATTCCTCTACTCCTGTGGAAACATCTATCATGTGGGGTTCCTGCCAACCTGCAACGCCAATGGTGGCTGGTCTATCTGTGGGGAAATCCGGATGGTTTTCGGGAATCCAATGGAGGAGAGTCTTCGTCAGCCAAGCACCAGAAACACCAAGGGTAAAATTCCATCGAGGGGGTTCTATTTGGGGCACGGTGGTAGTCAAACAAGCTACCGGGACCTTGTCCCTCTGCGCATGGAGAATTAACGTCTCCCCAGTGGTGGGCAAAGGGGTAATAATTACTTTTGCCCCCTTATCGAGGCACCAGTAATAGCCAGGCAAGTCTCTAGAGGGGTCGTACTTTGCATCATAGTGGACTACTCTTAACTCCACCCCAGGGATAAGGTCTTCCTCGTTGTAGTACCTAGCTAGGTCCTCTGTTACATATACAATGGGAATCAAGGCCGTCGCTGCCGGCCCTGTCATGTCTGTCACGTCCCCTATGGTGATAGTCACCTTTTCCCCTTTTTCCTCGGCGCAACCCAGACAGAGCGTGGCGACCAGGGCTAAAACCATCACGCAAAGTATGACTGCTTTTCCCTTACTCATTTCTCCTCCTATAAAAAGATAGTGCGGGTTTTGAATCGACCTTTTTCTTTTTTTGGTGACCCTCCTTTTTAGCCACTGTCAGTTCTCCATCCGTGGCTTCTTTTTCAGGCAAGCATGCCTGCGGCACAAGCGACCACAGCATGTTGGTTAAGCATGAGCCGTCTATCTTTACTCCTCTATCACCCTTACCCAGTCTTTAAGTACTATAAAGTCGCCCTCCGCGTAGCTGTATTCATACATGCCTATATATCTGTAGATGCGCCGTTCCCCTGGGGCCCAGCCCATCTCCTCAAAGCCCGGCAAGTCGGGGCTGAAATTGATCGCCGTGTTATAAAAAGCCTGCCCATCAAAGTTTTCAGCGCCCACTGCTTCTATTGCTTCCCGCAAGCACTCAACGAGGAGATACGCCTGGGCGCCCCCACTTATCCATCCGCAATTCCCATAAATCAGGCTCTCAGCCTTATCAGCAGGGTAGTTTTCGTACGCCAGATCTTTGAGGTAGTCAACTATGGGGGCTGGATGAACCCACAGTGGCCAGGTCTGCCCGATCAACGCCCCGTCCATCTCTTTGCTCCCGACCGCTTCCAGCATAAAGTCCCAGTAAGCACTTAAGGAATCCAGACCGACGAACTTGGCAGTATATCCCTTAGTTCGAAACTCCCTAGCAAAAGTAGACGGCTGTATAGCCCCAGGCGTGGTTAAGACTACATAGTCGCAGTCTTTCAGCCTCTCTACCTCACCAGACCAGATCGCAGTGCCAGCGGGAGCCAGATAACTGCCAGCATAGTCAAACTTGTCCGGGTGATCCAGGCAGTACTCCGCCCCGTCCCTTACTGCCATCCCATAGGGCATGTTCCAGCCAGCAGTACCAATCTTGGGCTTCTTTCCTGTACCCTCGTAATCCCAATGATCACTGATCCATTTCATGACGGTAAACATCATGTGTTTGGCGTCTTGGTTCATGCAAAATATCCATCCGGGGGGCTCGTAACAGGGCTCAGTCACAGACGCAGTGACTACTGGGACCTTGTCCTTTTCTGAAGAGTATATCAGTAATTCTGCGATGTCAGCCATTTCAGTAAAAATTACCTCTGCCCCCCGCTCTCTCAACCACTCATAGCCGGGGACAACCCTGGCAGGGTCGTACCTTGTATCATATCGGATTGTCTTTAGCTTTACCCCGGGGATAGGTTCTTCCTCGTTGACATGCTTAACGTGAGCGTCCAGGCTCAATTGAATGGGCACCAAAACAGAAGCTGCTACACCTGTCTGATCTGTCAAGTTGCCTATGATGATGGTTACCTTTTCCTCTTCTTCCCCGGCGCAACTGAAGCAGAGCGTGGCGACCAAGGCTAGGACCATGAAGCAAGCTATAGCTATTCTCCCTTTGTGACTCATTTCTCCTCCTGTAAGAGCATACTACAGGTTTTGTATCGACCTTTACTTCCCCTTCACTTGTAGAAGGGGTCTTTATTGGTGAACTATCGAACTGGATATTTGGTCGAGTATAGGGGACATTCTTCCTTTTGTCAATCCCCTTTGCTGGAGGCTTTAATTTTGTTTTTAGCCTCAATTTCAGGTATTTGGGGCGCCTCAGGCGACTTCACCCCAAGATTTCGTAGTGCTCCGACCTGTCGGAGCTTTAGGCGGGTCTAAAGACCCGCGCTACATTTTTAAACAGCCTTGTTGCTGCTGAGCACTTTCCCTTTTATTGACTCTAGGATGGTGTGAGCTTCGGCAACGGTCCGCTCAATTACCTCTTGGACGCTGGGTATGTCGTCTATCCTGCCGCAAACCTGTCCGCTGATGAGGACCCCAAAATCTGCATCGCCGTCTACCATAGCCTTGACTATGCGCACACCACCGGCAGCTAAGTGCCCTAACTCTGCAATAGAGGCTTCGTATTGCTTCTTCATGCTCCAGCCGCCGCGAAAGAACTGCCACCAGGATATCCCTAACATTTTCTTGGTTTCCAGGGCGCCTGATATCCTTTCCTTCAAAGATAGCTTCTGACCTTCCTCTTCTATCATCTCAGCGAATCTATTCTTGATCACCCTCAGGCGTGTCCCGGTGATAGCAGGGGTGACTATGGTGTCGGCTTCACTGGCCTCCAGATAGCGTTGCTTGATATTAGAGGGGAGGGGACTCTCTTGAGTGACGGCGAACCTGGTGCCCATAGCGATACCCTCAGCACCTAGGGCCAGAGCTGCCACGAGACCCGCACCGTCACAGAAACCCCCAGCAGCTATCACAGGAATCTTGACCTTGCTGGCGATCAATGGCAGTGAAACCATTGTGCTGACGTAACCTACATGACCACCTGCCTCCAGCCCTTGGGCAATAATGATGTCAGCCCCGTCTTCCTCCGCCCTGATGGCGTGTCTGAGAGACCCAACCATGGCCATAATCTTAATGCCGCGGCCTTTTGTTGCCTCAATGAGCCACTTGGGATTGCCCCTGGAGTGACAAATTAGAGGCACCTTCTCCTCTATAAAAACTTGAGCAATTCTTTCGTATCCGGGGGTGCCGGCTATGAGGTTCACCCCAAAGGGCTTATCGGTCTGCTCTCTAATGGCCTTGATGTCCTCTTGTAGCTCCTCCGGGGTAAGCCGACCTGAGGCCAGAATTCCGAAGCCACCAGCATTAGAGACTGCAGCTACCAATCGGGGAACTCCCACAAAATTGGCTGGTGCCTGGATGATAGGATACTTTATTCCCAGTAACTCTGTTATTCTTGTTCTCATCAACAGGTCTGCAGACCTCCGGGTCTGTTGGCCCTACTCCTTATCTCTCCAAACGCCGTCGACGAAGACCTTCCTTTCTTTATCTTTCAGGTGCACTCCTCTGAAGGTGCGTTTGTATTCCTCGGGCATGGTGACTCCGGCTTCCGTGGCATACTTGATCATTCTGGTGATTTCCACCACTTTTAGGGCCGCATCTGCGACTCGCCTCATGCCGAACTTGTCATCCAGAACGCCGTGTTCCAGATACGTCGGCCTCTGTCCAAAAGCGGCAGTGCTGGCAACAGCCCAACCTCTGGCGACTACGAACCCTGCGCCCCTACCAACAACTGCCAGGTCCTCTAGGGCGCGTTCCATTCCCATTCCCAGAAATCCAACAGTTAGTAAACCAGACACCTTGTTCCTAAAGTTGTAGGTGAAGAATTGGTGATACCTCCATCTGGAGATTAGGGTGGGCCAAAGTGGGGCAGCGCTAACATTCCATACAGGCGAACCCAGGATTAAGCCATCGCTCTCTATCATCTTGTCAAATATCATATGGGCATCATCCTTTATCTTGCATGGTGCTCTGTTTTCGATGCACCACTGGCAATGGCGGCACATGGCGATTTGTTTATCCGCCAAGGTGATGAACTCCGTTTCCACCCCGGGCACTTGTGCTGCTGCTTTCAGCGCTTCCTGCACCATCGTATCACAGTTGCCCCCCTTTATGGGGGTCCCAGAGATGCCCAACACTTTGATATTGACTGGTATTATCATCCTCAGCTCCTTTCCTTCTCTTGGTTCATCTCTCTACCCTGCTATGTCTTCCTTCCTATATGAGCCAGATCTCCCCGGTTGCTGGAGAGCGTCTTCGCTATTACCGACTCCAAAATGCTGCCAGTTTGGTCTATGATTCCTTCAATTGGCTTTTTTGTGGGCAGAGCGCCTGGGTGATGGCATCCCACTTTCCTAGCTGGAGTCACCGCTCTCATCTTGCCCAATAGGCATAGGGGTGAAGCCTGTAATAAATCTTAAGCTTTTCCCAGAGGTAATATAGCCCCCTTGGTACCACCATCATGAAAACGACGATTACCATGCCCTGTACGATGTTCGTGGCAACATGAACTTGAAGCTTTATAGAAGGCAACATATCGCCTAACCACGGGGTGATGTAATCGGTCATCCCGATCTCCAGGAACTTGAGGAAGGCAGCTCCAAAGAAGACCCCACTGGTGCTTCCCCAGCCGCCTATTATTAACATGCCAAGATACCATATAGAATCCAAAAGGCTGAATTGATTTGGATTAACCCTCAGTTGAGAATATGCCCACAGCCAGCCGGCTACCCCAGCAAAGAGGCAGCCAATAAAAAAGGCTAACATTTTGTGACGAAATATACTGATACCACTGACCTGAGCGGCTAACTCATTGTCCCTGATAGCCACAAAAGCCCTGCCGATGGATGCCCTTTGGATATTCTTGGCAAAGAAGGCGGCTACAATCATCACCGCTATGGCTAGACAGTAGAAAGAACTGCGACTGCTTA
>CAYWDP010000045.1:0-3949 GCA_964457045.1 uncultured Dehalococcoidia bacterium | reverse complement strand
AGGGGATCCAGAGGTAGGCCGATAAATCCTCCAGTGACTGAGGAAAACCCCTCATATTTAAAGATCCATACGATGATATAACTGGCAGCCAGTGTTGATATGGCCAGGTAGAACCCCTTCAATCTAAAACAGGGGAGTCCGAAAAAAAGCCCCACCAAGCCGGCAGCAAGCGCAGAGATGGGCAAACAAAGCCAAGTCCAAACCCAAGCCAAATCTGCCCCGAAGGGTTCATATCTAGTGGTCAGCATGGCTACCGCATAGGCACCTACTCCCACGAAGGCACGGTGACCTATGGAAACTTGACCACATAGCCCGGTCAGCACATGCAGTCCCAGGACTGCCACAATAACTATCGCCAGACCGGTGAGCTGGGTCAGCCAGTAGTCAGAGACAATTACAGAAAGAGCGAAGAGAAATATCACCCCCAGGGCGAGCAGGAACCATTGGGTCTTGGTTCGCAGGACAGCTACATCTGATTCATATTTAGTGTTAAAGACCCCACCGGGCAGCACTCTAGATCCTCTCTATCCTTTTTAGACCGAAGAGACCATGAGGTCTGAACATCAAGATAAGCACCATAAGGATATAAGGCATTAGCTCCCTGAATCCGCTAACATAGGGATCGACGTAGGTACCGGCAAAGGTCTCTGCAAGGCCGACAAAAAGTGCCCCGATAAAAGCACCGGGGATGGATTCCAGCCCGCCAAGGAGCACCACCGGTAAGGCATGCATGATGGCCAACCCCCCCAGCCCGCTATCTACGGCAAACATTGTCCCCAAAAGAATGGCACCGATAGCGGCTGACAAGCAGCCAACCACCCAGGATAAGGCGAAGATCCATTTTACATTTATCCCTAAGCTTTGACTGATAAGGTTATCTTCAGAAACACATCTCATCAACAACCCAGTCCTGGTATAGCGGAAATAGAAGACGAAAATCAAGAACATGGCTACGGCGATGATGAAGGAAAACAGGAAGGTGTAAGAGAAGGTGACGGGTCCGATAGTCATACTGCCGGAGGGAAAGACGTGCATCACCTGAGGCCTGCCTCCCCAGAACAGCATGGCCAAACCAGGAATAACAGTGAATCCGAGGACCAGAGTTATGATGAAGGTTACCAGCATAGTCTGACCAATCAAGGGTCTGAAGATGAAGCGATCAAGAGTCAAGCCAAAGAGTACGCTAACCAAGGCGAGTACTAGCAAGGTAAGCCAAAGAGGGAGGCCTTTCGGAACTAGGAGCCACCAGGTGAAGTAGGCCAGAAACATCAATATCCCGCCATGGGCTAGGTTGAAAACCTTGCTGGCCTTGAAGACCATCACCACGCCCAAGGCGATAAGAGCATAGACTCCCCCTAGCAGTATCCCTTCGGTAAAAGCTCTTAGGAAAGTATCCATTCTCTTACAGGCGAATCACTCTGACCTGGGCACTGGCTACCCCAGTCCTATCGTCTCTATGTACCAATGGAGCTTCCATTACCAGCTCTTCCTTGTTCTGGTAGATTGCCTCCACCAAATCCCGGTAGCATTCCTCCACCAGGGTTCTTCTTGATTTTGCCGTTCCGGTTAAAGCTCCTCCGAGGTCAAATTCCTGGGGAAGGTTAACCAGGCTCTTAACCCTGGAATTGGGTGGCAGTGTCTGGTTGACCTCCTCTACCTCCTTTCTTACTAGCTCACCTATCTCAGGTTTTTGAGAGAGGTCTGTCAGGGTGGTGTAGTATATCTTTCGCCTATCAGCCCAACGAGCCACATTATCAAAGTCAAGATTTACTATGGCTGCAATGAACTCCCGTTGCTCCCCTCCGATGACAATCACATCTCTTATATAGGGGCTGAACTTCAATCGGCTCTCGATGTATTGAGGCGAGAACCTTGTTCCGTCGGTTAGCTGCCGCATGTCTTCCAGCCGATCAACAAAGATGAGGTGCCCGTCCTCCTCAAGGTAGCCGGCATCGCCAGAGTGATACCAGCCTCCATGGAAGACTCTCTCAGTAGCCTGGGGATCATGGAAATAACCTTCGACGCAACCTTCCTGGTGAATCAGGATCTCGCCATCGCTGTTTATCCTTATTAGCTTGCTGGGAGCCACTGTCCCTACAGACTCGAGTTTGAAATCACTCTTGGAGTGAGCTGAGATTATACCGCCTTCGGGTGAGCCGAAGATCTGCCTTAGATTGACCCCCATAGCTTGAAATAACTCCAGGATATCTGGGGACAGCATACCCCCAGCCGTATAGGGAACCCTCACCCTGTTAAGCCCGTGCTTATCCCTTAAGGGTCGAAATACTATCAGCCTGGCAATCAAGTTGGCCATGCCAAGGAATAATCCCCCCAGCGGGCTCACCCGATCTCTTAGAGATCGGGCAGCTACCTTATGGCCTACAGGCAGGCTGCGGTCATATAGCGTCCTCTTCAGCCAGGTACTATGGGACATACCCATCATGATTACTGAAGCAACCAGTTCCCATAATCTCGACGGATAAACTAAAGTGTGCGGGGAGATCTCCCTCAGGTCTTCTGGCGCTGTGTCTGCTTCCTCAGGGAAGTTGAGCTTTTGACCTATCATCAAAGAGGCACCAAAGCCGAGAGCTTGCTCCAAGAACCACCCTGGGCTGGTGACACAAACATATTCATCGCTTTCGTAGATGGGGTTTGAAGCCACTGCGGCTTCTAAGGAGGAGAGAATAAATCGGTAGCTCGTCGGCACTCCTTTGGGCAGACCGGTAGTCCCGGCAGTGTACAATATCATAGCTATGTCATCGCCCTTGCCGAGGGCTAAGTTTTGCTCAAAGAGTTCAGGATGGCTCTTCTCGTAGTCCTCGCCTGACGCAATTAGTTCGGTTAAGCTCATCAAGATGGGGTCATCATACTGGCGAAGACCTTTTTCATTCCAGTAGATCACCCTGTTCAGCGAGGGGAGGTCGTTCTTGATCTCTAGTAGCTTGTCAACTTGCTCTTGGTCCTGGGCTATCACAAATTTGGACTGGGAGTGCTCTGCCAGGTATTTCACTTCCTGGGGCGAGCCACCGGGTGGCAAACCGATTACTGTTCCACCGGCTGCCTGGATGGCCAGCTCAAACCAGAACCATTCTGGGTTATTATCACCCAGGATGGATATCCTATCTCCAGCTTCGACGCCCAGGCTGGCTAGACCCAGGGAGAGGGATTTCACCTTTTGGTAGCAGTCCTTCCAGGTGTATTCCCTCCAGATGCCGAGCTCTTTTTTCCGTAGAGCGACCCTGGTATCGCCCCATTGGTGGTAGTTTCGTAATAAAAGCTTAGGGAAGGTGTCCTCTATCTCTTTCCACCTCTATTCTTAACGGGGGCACTTGCTCAAGCAATCTCTGCCTCTCTGGGCAGGATTGTTTGACTGATACCTCTCCAGAAGTTCTCCAGCAATGCCTCGAAGGGGGACATTGTCCCCCTTCGAGGGCTCCGCTAAGCTCAACTCACTCATCAACTGCATCTTAGCCGGTGATGCCGATAGCATCAGCCGACCTGCTTATTCGGGTGTCCACTGAAGGGTATAGCTTTCGGTTTTGGTGCCAGTCTCGGCGGATACTACGGCGACAATGTCTACGTCCCAGACTGCCGTGCCATCCTGTATCTTATTGAATGCAAGCATGGCCAGCGCACCGGCCGTGGCTGAGTCATCGCCGGCCATGACCCGCCAGGTGATGACGTCATAGACCTTCACCGGCGCCAGAAGGCGTACCGTTATCTCCCCTTCATCATCATCTTCCATAGGCGGCACCCATACCTTCTCATTAAGCACCACCTTGGCCACATCGACTGCCACCACTTTTCCAGGTGGTGTCCACTCTACGTCGATTGAGCAATTAACGGTGAGGCTGTCCAGGCTGATCCAGTACTCGTTGGGGTTGGTCACCTTGATGGAGAGCTCAGCCACGCTGAGCCGAATCATAGGTGCCGCTGCGGCCATTGCTGA
>CAYWDP010000044.1:10689-14974 GCA_964457045.1 uncultured Dehalococcoidia bacterium | reverse complement strand
TCAATGCCCAGCTCCTTGAGCGTGTCCAGCGCTAGCTGCATCAAGGGCTCATCAGACTTGCTGCCCATCACTACTGCAACCAGGGGTGTTCCTTGCTTAAGATTCGTCATTTATAACCTCGCTTCATTATTATTCGTTGCAGATAATATACCAGACATTGTAGCGCGAGGCCTCTACAGGTGACCTGCCGTGGCGAGCCAAGATCCTCGGGTAGGTTGCCCGACGTCGGGCAACCTACCCGCAACTCGCCTCGGCGACCCTAAAGGGTCGCGCTACTTCGTTAGATTATTTACTCAATAGGTCAAATAGAAACTGGAATGACCCTAATCTCTCCTTAAGGCTGATGTAGGACTCCTCGCCTCGAAGTAGACGACAAGAAGCCCTCCACAAACGCTCGCTTCCCTCAACCGCATCGAAGCATAACCCCGGAAACCGGGAGAAGAGTCTCAATAGAGCTTGGGAAGCTTTTAATTCAGGCATTATCTCCTTATTCACAGCTTCCTGATAACCTTCTAGATCAATGATACCAGCTTGCAAGCAGTGGGTTATAATTGGGGCAGCTATTTGAGCGCTTTTGATGGCGTAGTAGATGCCCTCACCGGTAAGTGGGTCAACTAATCCGGCAGCATCGCCGAGCAACAGGCTTCTCTCCCGCTGAATAGCCGCCCCGTTTTTGCGGACGGGCAGAAAGTGACCCTTCAACTTGGTAATCTCATAGTCTCCCAAGTCCTGTGATGCCAAAACTTTTTGGTAGCCAGACTTCAATCTCTTCGCTTGGCAGAGGGAGCCTCCTACACCGGTAGATAGGTGGTCTTTCTTAGGGAAAATCCAGCCGTACCCGCCAGGCATATGCCCTAAATCCAATCCCATCAGGGAGTCCCATTTTATCAACCTTTCCCTGGGAACCGAAATTTCAGCTTCTATCCCGATACCGAGTTCAATATCTTTCGTCAAGGCTAGACTCTTAGCCACTATACTGTTAGCACCATCGGCGCCAACTAGAATGTCAGCTTTGAAGATATCGTGGGTGGTGAGGACTTCGACCCCCTCGTGGTTCACTCGTAGCTGGCGAACCCTTTGATTATCAGCCACCACTGCGCCGGCGGCTTGAGCCCTTTGGATAAGGAAGTAGTCAAATTCATCACGCATCACCATATAGATTAGGGGCTTGTCGTACCACTTGGTAAATTCTTTGCTACCCTGGTAGGCGACTCTGGCTCCGTAGACTATTTGGTGTGTCACCGGGCTAATGTCAAGGTCAAGCAGTTTGAGGGTCTTGACAGTGATACCCCCGGCACAGGGCTTATATCGAGGTAACCTCTCCTTTTCTAGAATAAGCACATCTACCCCTTTTCTAGCTAGCTCATAGCCCAGAGTAGCGCCGGCGGGTCCTGCGCCGACAATAATCACATCATATAAGTGTCCTGCAGGATGTCTCATTTACTGGAGGCTGCCTTTCTCAAGCGGTCCATTATAGCTATCCCAATCCCCCTCTCCTCGACCTCCTCTACGATAATTTCGTCTACCCCTTCTTCATCCAATTCTCGAATCACCGCAAACATCTGCTTGGCATACTCCTTAAGCTCTGGTGGCATCGCCTTAACAATAACCTTTTTATTGCTTTGGTAGAAATGAGGGTGGCGAGTGATTACCCCCACCTTCCTCCCCTCTTTGGTGTATTGCTCAATCAACTGAGCCACTATCTCCTTACTTTTCTCCTCTACTAGGATAACCCCTGCCCTGGGGCTGTAGTGGCGATAACGGGTGCCTGGGGAGCGTCTTAGAAGCTGCCTTTCTTTGCCCAGGACAACTTCACCGATGATTGGCTCTAGTTGTTCCATTGTCACTGCTCCTGGTCTCAGTATGGTAGGCGGGTGGGTGGAGATATCGAGCACGGTAGACTCTACCCCTACCTCTACGGGACCAGCGTCAAGAACCAGATCGATCTTTTCCCTCAGGTCTTGGAAGACGTGTATTGCTGTAGTGCCGCTGGGACGCCCCGAGAGGTTGGCACTGGGGGCGGCAATAGGACCACCGAAGGCTCTTATTAGTGCCAGGGCCACATTGTTCTTAGGCATCCTGACGGCTACAGTCTCCTGTCCAGCGGTGACATCCTTGGGGACCCTGGCTGACCTTTTGAAGAGCAGCGTTAAGGGACCAGGCCAGAACCTCTCCATCAGCGTAGCTGCCTCTGCACCAATATGGTCAGTAAGGATTTTCAGCTGTTCCCGCTGGGCTACATGAACTATTATCGGGTTATCCAAGGGTCTTCCTTTGGCAAGGAAGATTCCCTTTACTGCCTCAGGGTTCAGGGCATCTGCCCCCAGCCCATAAACAGTCTCTGTAGGGAAGGCGACCAGCCCCCCTTTCCTTATTATCTCGGCTGCTTGGGTGATAGCCTCCCTTTCAGGATTTGAGGGGTCAACCTTTACCAGCAGTGTTTCATGTCTCATATTACGCTCTCTAAAGGGGCATTAGGAATAGCGTCGAGATCAAGACCAGCCACATTTCCGTATTTTAACCTGGCATTACCGGCGGCAGCTATCATGGCAGCATTGTCTGTGCACAGATCAGGTCGGGGGAAGAAAACCTTCAAGCCTTCCTGGTGACAGATTTGGGAGAAGGCCTCTCTCAGGCGTCTATTGGTGGCTACTCCTCCGGTAACGCTAATAGTAGACACCTCTTTCTGACGGGCAGCCTGTATGGTCTTGGAAACTAAAACGTCTACCACTGCTTCCTGGAAGCTTGCCGCAATATCTGGAATAGGTAGCGTTCCCCTGTCTTTACCTTTGAACATATTGATTACAGCAGTCTTTAGCCCGCTGAAGCTCAAATCCAGTGTCCTACTACGCCACAATGGCCTGGGGAAATTAAAAACCTTTTTGTTTCCCTGGACGGAGAGCTTATCAATGATAGGTCCCCCGGGGAAGCCAAGCCCAAGAAACTTGGCAATCTTGTCAAAGGCTTCCCCGGCTGCATCATCCAGGGTATTCCCTAATACCTCATACTGGCACAAATCCTTGACATAAACAAGCATAGTGTGTCCACCAGAAACAGTCAAGCAAACATGTGGCTTTGGCATCTCCAGATTACTGAGGATATTGGCAAAGATATGCCCTTCGATATGGTGTATGCCGACTAACGGCACTTTTAGGGTATAGGCGAGGGACTTAGCCGCCGCTACCCCAACAAGGAGGGAGCCAACTAAGCCATATTTTGAGGTGACAGCGATGGCTTCTATTTCTGCTGGCGTTTTATTGGCTGAATCAATGGCTTCTTTGATGACGTAACCGATAGTTTCTACATGCTTTCTGGCTGCTACTTCTGGGACGATGCCGCCAAATTTGGCATGCAAATCTATCTGTGAGGCAATCACGTTGGAAAGGATAACCCCATCAGCAACTAAAGCCGCGGCTGTTTCATCACAGGATGTTTCAATGCCCAGGATTAACACCTTTCTCTCCGTCATCTATGTTTAGCGTCTTAAATAGTGGCATATAATCCAGACAAGGATTAAATCCTAAATCCGAAGCACTAAATCCTAAACAACATCTAAATCCAAATGACCAAAAGCCTAGTTTACCTTTTCTACTATAGAACCGAAGATTTTCACAAGCTCTGTGGCTTCGTTAATCAATGATGACCTTCTCCTTTCTGCATCTCCAAATTTATACTGTTTTGAGTTTTCGACTTCGGTCATTCGAATTTGTTTAGAGTTTAGAAATTAGTATTTAGAATTTGCCTCTATCCCCCTTCCTATACTCAAGTATTTATGGCGCAGCATTTAAAACTGCGGGAATTCAGCTAATACCTCCTCGGTGGTGGCTTGATCAGGAGCGATAATAAGAAGCACCTCACTCCATTTTTGACTTAAGTAGAGGCTTACTGCCTCTGCTTGCCACCATCTCTTTCCTTCTTCATCCAAGGCCAAGCTCCATTTGCCTTGGCTTTTCTCCTCAACAAAAGCGATGTAGGCATTGAAGAATTCCGCAGCATCGCCGATGCTGTCCCAAACAGAGTGCAATACCAGCAATTTTTCACCATCCGTATTCTTTAGATAGACATAGCGGTCTCCATCCCAGCCCTCTGCTGCTGTAGTAGCCTCCGCCATATCGACAAAGGTTTCCAGATAAATCCTGATATTAAACTCCCCCAAGACATCGCTATCCAACTGCGACCACCCTGTGCCAAGGACACTTTCCAGGTCGGGCATCTCGATAGCTTGCGGCTCGTCTCTTTCATCAAGGTATTTTTCGGGGTGAAGGATCTGCTCGGTGGATTGAGG
>CAYWDP010000044.1:8776-10589 GCA_964457045.1 uncultured Dehalococcoidia bacterium | reverse complement strand
GACCGAGTTCCTCGACTATTATCTGGTGATATAGGCATGCTGCCTTTCCTAAAAAGAGGACGGGCTCTTTGATCGTCTTTAGTAGCCCTTTCATATGGCCTACGTAATACTCACTCTCTCTAGCAATAGTTTCTCCCTGGGGGCGGTAGAAAGCTGCGTAAACGTTTTCTTTACCGGCATCAATAAGGGGGCAAAGCAAGGTAGGCATATCTCTAGCCTGATATGCCAGGGCATCTAGAGAGGATACGCCACAAATAGGCTTATTCATGGCATAGGCAAGAATTTTGCCTACAGTTACCCCCACCCTCACTCCAGTCCAAGACCCGGGTCCTATTCCTACTGCTAACCCATCAACATCTGCCAGGGTAAGCCCTCCATTTTTAAGTACCAGTTCGATATTAAGGATTATTTTCTGAAGGGAGTCTCTGGCTTCCCAGCCGAAATCTGCTAATATCTGGTTACCATTGATTAAACCGATGGTATTAAAGCGACTTGAAGTATCAATACCTAGTATCCTCATTACCTGCCAAGCTCGCCCAGTAATTTACAAAATCTTTCCCCAAAACCAAAAAGCACGATTTCCCGCTTCTTAGGAGAAAGAACGGAGAAGTTCACCGCTAAATAGCTATCGGAGAGGAGAGGAAGAACCTTCTCCGCCCACTCTATTACGGCTACCCCTGATTCAGCTTGCAGCAAATAATCTAACACCCCTACCTCGAGACCCATGGCTATGCCTTCTACCCGATACAAATCTAAATGGAATACAGGGAGCCTTCCTTTATATTCATTCACAAAGGTAAATGTTGGGCTGTTAACATATCTTTTAGGTATGCCAAGTCCGGCGCACAAGCCTTTGGTGAAGCATGTCTTACCACAGCCCAGCTCTCCTATTAAAGCAATGATACTCCCTGGGCTCAATTTTTCGCCTATTCTTTTGCCCAGGTCTTGCGTTGCCGAAGGGCTATTGGTTAGAAATAAACGCCTCTCCATCCTGAGATACCTTTTTATTCCAGACCCAGAGCAAAGCGGATGGCTGCGTCAATTTCCTTCAACTTCTGAGTACTTAGGGTAATCAGCCGGCTCCGAAGGCAGTCCTTGGGAATGGTAGTAATGGTATCCAGGTTAGCAACGCAGTCCTGGGGCATACTATCATCGGTTCCCAAAAGCACCTCAGAGGGGATATGGCGGATACGGGTGGTAATTGGTGCCACGATAACCAGAGAACGGATGGCATAGGCCTCATCACGAGATAGTAGCACCACCGGACGACGCCCTGCGGGCGGTTCCAATTCCGCCCACCAAATCTCACCTCGTCTCACTCCCAGGGTTCCTCAGCCAGGATGTTGCTGGCAGCACGGCGTGCCGCCTCAACTTCTTCTTCGGTCTCAGGCATCTGCTGGTACGCGCGTATATACAGCTCGTTCATTTTCTGCTCTCGCTGGTGGCGCAGCAGCGTCTCCGCCGCACGACGGAAGAACTCACTGCGGCTTTCTCCATTATCCTTTCGAGCCTGTTCCACAGCAGCAAGCACTTCCTCGGGAAGGCTGATAGCGATCTTAGCCGTCTTCGGCATAGTACCACTCCTTCATACCAGATTCATACCATAGTATGAACCATATTATTCAGTGTGTCAAGTTGCCCTTGGGCCAGTCGTTTAGCAATCCGCAGTGTCGTTCTGAGCCCTTCGCTTACTGTCATTCTGAGGTCGCCGTAGGCGACCGAAGAATCTACACCGTTTTCCGTTGCAAGTCGAGCGAAGCAACGTCCATCTCGCGGCTATTCTCCGGGTCAGGTGGGGCACCTGACACCCACA
>CAYWDP010000044.1:3902-8676 GCA_964457045.1 uncultured Dehalococcoidia bacterium | reverse complement strand
GCGGCAATGTCTCTTCGATAATGGCAGCCCTCGAAGTGGATCCGGGGGAGATTAGTGTAGACCTTATCTCTTGCCTCTTCTAGGGTTTTACCCTTGGCTACTACAGTAAGCACCCTCCCTCCATCGGTGACTATCCCTTCTCTTATAGTTGTCCCGGCGTGGAAGACGAGGATATCCTCGTCTAACTTATCCAGGCCGGTTATAGGGAAGCCGGTCTTATAGCTTCCGGGGTAACCTGCTGAAGCCATCACCACGCCGACACAGGCTTCGTCAGTCCATTCAATTTTTATCCTATCCAGGCTGCCGTTGATTACTGCCAGCATTATATCTACCAGATCTGTCTTAAGGCGAGGAATCATAATCTGGTTCTCCGGGTCGCCAAACCTGGCATTAAACTCCAGAACCTTAGCACCCTCAGAGGTGACCATCAGTCCAGCATAGAGCACGCCCTTATAAGGCACTCCCTCCTGAGCCATAGCGTGCACCACTGGTTCCAAAATGGTGCGTTGCACCTGCTCAACTTTGGGTTGGTTAAAGAAGCTGGGGGGGCTATAGCTTCCCATGCCTCCGGTGTTTGGACCTTGGTCGAAATCGAGCGCTCGCTTATAGTCGCAGGCGGGCACCATGGGGGAAACGCTTTCACCATCGGTGAAGGCAAGTAAGCTCACCTCTTTGCCACTGAGGTATTCATCCACAATCACCTTATCACCGGCAGCGCCAAAAATCCTTCTTTCCATCATATCAGATAGTGCCTCAATGGCTTGCTCTTGAGAGGTAGCTACTATGGCCCCCTTGCCGGCAGCTAACCCATCCGCTTTGATGACTATAGGTGGGGATTGTGATTTGACATAATGCTCAGCCTGTGAAAAGGAAGGGAAGATAGCCCCATGGGCACAGGGGATGCCATATTTCTGCATTAACTCTTTGGCGAAGACCTTGCTTGATTCAAGCCGTGTGGCTGCTTGGGTGGGGCCGAAGATAGGCAGGTCAAGGCTTTGAAAGAGGTCAACAATGCCTAAAGCCAGCGGGGCTTCGGGACCAACTACAGTTAAATCGATATGATGCTCTTGGGCTGCCTTGGCAAGGGCTTCTATGTTGGTAGGGGAAATATTCAGATTATGAGCAATAGCCTGGGTCCCGGCGTTCCCTGGGGCAACATAAATCTCCCTCACCTTGGGGCTATGGGTAAGCTTCCACACCAGGGAATGCTCCCGAGCACCACCCCCGATGACCATTAGCTTCAAGGCTTTTCCTCCGCCTGAGAAAACCTTGATTTGATGCCAGAATATTTAAAAGCGGCACCAAGAGCTTTTATAGCAGGTTCACAGTCTAGATATGCAGGAAACCCATGATTCTCCAAATTTCGAGCGAACTCCTCTGCCAGAGACAATTTGGGACCATAAATCCAGAAGGCTACTGGTTTGGAGATCTTGTTTTTTAGACGAGCAAAAATTTGGTAATCCAGGACTCGTGGCACCCCAGAGAAGACAATAGCGGCGCAATCAACGTTCCTGTCCTTTAACACCGTCTCTACTATCTCCTCGTAGTGGGAGAAGAAATTATCTATCACCACGGCTGCCGGTCCTAGGTCGAGGGGATTGCTGGCTAGCCAGGGAGATATTTTGGCTAACCTTTCTGTAGTTTCTGGGGATAGCTCAGCTGGAACCAATCCAGATTCCACTGCAGCGTCTATTCCCATCACGCCACCCCCGCCGGTCATGGTGATGATGGCCACTCGATTGCCGGTGGGTAAAGGCTGGTAGGCAAATACCTTAGCTAGGTCAAAGAGCTCTTTATAGGTGTTGACCCGAATAACTCCTGCCTGTTTGAAGGCACTATCGTAAATGTGGTCCTCACCGGCTAAGGAACCGGTGTGGGAGGCTAAGGCTTTCCTGCTCTCTTTGGTTCTCCCCGGTTTAAGAATCAGCACCGGTTTTTTGGACACTACCTCCTTCACCTTTCCCAGAAAAGAGCGCCCATCTCTTATATCCTCCAGATGCATGGCAATCACTTTTGTTTTTGGGTCATTTCCCAGATATTCCAGGAGGTCAATCTCATCGATATCGCATTTATTGCCGAAGTCGCAGATTTTACTAATCCCATACTGCATATCTTCAAAGGGCATTGTTGAGGGACCGATTAGTCCAGTTTGGGCGCAAAGAGCGATGGAACCGGTGTGTATCTTTTCATACAGCACTCCATACTGGCTGGTTATCAAGCCAACATAAGGATTAACCACACCGATTGTATTAGGTCCTAAAAGACGCAATCCCGAGCCCCCGGCGATTCCAACTACCTCTCGTTGAAGTCTAGCCCCTTGTTCATCTCTTTCAGCAAAGCCATCTGATACAATAATGGCTGCTTTTACCTTCTTCTCCACACAATGTCCAATAATTTCAGGAACTACTTGGGCGGAGGTTATTACCACGGCCAAGTCAATACTCTGAGGGACTTCCCTTATGCTGGGGTAGACCTTCCTATCAAAAACTGTGTCGTAGAGGGGATTAACAGGATAGACCTGGCCTTGAAATCCGAAAGCAAGCAGATTTTTTATCACCCTGTAGCCGCCAGGCCTTGCTTCTCTGAATGAGCCAGCTACAGCTACACTCTCTGGCTCAAAAAGGGGACCAATGCTATTCCTACTTTTCTGATGTCCCTCGGTTTGCTTCATCCGTTCCTGATAATAAGAAGAGAATCTAGAAGGACTTACTTCTTTTTCTTCCTGCGCTTGCCCCTGGTTCGCTTCACTCCCTTAAGTTTTGGTCTGTGTGCCAAACTATAGCTTTTCCTTTCTGAACTTCTCTGCTTGAGTGGAGTCAAGCCTCTGGATCAACTTGGTCAACTCGGCGACGTGTTCCTTCTCATCATCCCGAATATGCTCCAAAACGCGTCTTGCCTCTTCATTCTCCAGCGACTCAATATGATCCTGGTATTGATTGATAGCCTGTAGCTCCCCCACTAGATCATCCCGTAGCATTTCCAGATCCAGTTCTCTTTCCTCCAGCTCACTTATTTCGCCTTCACCGTAAGCCATCTCTCCTCTCCTTTTCTAGACAATCAGTAGTACTCCGACTTATCGAAGCTCCTCAGCCAGGCTAATGATACTTAAAAGGAATCTACTCCCACTCGATGGTGGCTGGTGGCTTTGAGGTGATATCATAGACCACTCGGTTTACCCCAGGGACTTCATTGACGATTCGGTTGGAGACCTGGGTGAGGAGGTCATGAGGCATGTGCGCCCAGTCGGCAGTCATGGCATCTTCGCTGGTCACTGCTCGCAGGGCTACCAGATAACCGTAGGTTCTGTAGTCTCCCATTACTCCTACGCTCTGGACATCAGTGAGCACAGCGAAGCTCTGCCACAGTTGGCGGTATAGGTTTGCCTTTTTGATTTCACTCATTACAATCCAGTCGGCTGCTCTCAGGGTCTCCAACCTCTCCCTGGTCACCTCGCCAATGATACGGACTGATAGACCTGGTCCGGGGAAAGGTTGCCGCCACACTATGTCTTCAGGCAGTCCTAAAGCTAGTCCCACCTCCCTCACCTCGTCCTTAAAGAGATAGCGGAGGGGCTCGAGTAAGGTAAGGGACATCTTAGTGGGTAGTCCACCTACATTATGGTGGGATTTTATCCTGGCTGAGGCTCTGAGGTCGAGAGTGGTGCTCTCAATAACATCAGGGTAAAGGGTTCCTTGGGCCAGGAAGTCCACTTTACCTATCTTGGCTGCCTCCTCCTCAAAGACTCGGATAAATTCCTCCCCTACTATATGACGCTTCTGTTCAGGGTCAATCACCCCTTCTAGCCGTTCAAGGAACCTGTCGGTGGCGTCCACATAGATGACGTTTACCTTCAGGTTTCTTTGGAAGGCATTGAGGGTCCGCTCAGGCTCCTCTCGGCGGAGCAGCCCATTATTGACAAAAATGCAGGTTAGTTGGTCACCTACTGCTCGATGGATCAAGGTGGCAGCCACCGCAGAATCAACGCCTCCAGAAAGGGCACAGACAACCCTTCCTCCTCCTACCTGTTCCTTGATCTTTTCTATGCTGTCAGTGATGAAGTTGGTGGCTGTCCAGTTACCTTGGCAGCCGCAGACATTGTAGAGAAAGTTCTTCACGATGGTCTTTCCATCCGGGGTATGAGCTACCTCAGGATGAAATTGCAATCCAAAGATACCTCTGTCATTACCCATAGCGGCAATGGGGCAGTTTTCGGTGTAGGCGAGGATGGTGAAACCAGGGGGTAGCTCTACAACCTGGTCACCGTGGCTCATCCATACTGGCATAGAGAAAGGCAGGTAGGTGAAAAGGGGGGAGTCCATACTTTGATTTAGTATGGCGTGTCCATACTCTCGTTTTGTTTCTAGAGCTACTCGCCCTCCTAGTTGTTGGGCGATGACGTGCATTCCATAGCAGATACCCAGCAATGGAACCCCGCTTTGGTAGATATAGCTGGAGGCAAGGGGGGCTCCTGAGTCGTAAACGCTAGCTGGTCCACCGGAAAGAATAAACCCCTTGGGATGTAGCGGAGCAATCCTTTCCCAAGGGGCATCATAAGGCACAAGTTCACAGTATACCTGGCACTCACGTACCCGCCGAGCAATAAGCATACTATATTGGGAACCGAAGTCGATGACCACCACTGCCTCACGTTCCGTCCCTGTAGTCAGCCCTTCCTCGGGGACAGGCTGCTCCCCCTCTCTTTCCTTAGCGATTTCAAGGTAGGTAGATACCTCGACATCGTCGCTGGTAGCTACTCGATAGTTGCCCGCCATAT
>CAYWDP010000044.1:0-3802 GCA_964457045.1 uncultured Dehalococcoidia bacterium | reverse complement strand
GTTTGGCAACTCAAACTGTCATTGCGAGTGAAGCGAAGCAATCTTATAGTTGTTCTTCAGATTGCAGAGCCTGTTCCGAGCCTGTCCAGAGATTGCTTCCCCCGACAAGTCGGGGTCGCAATGACAGGCGAGGAATCTTGCTCCTCGCAAGGACACTAAACATCCTGGCAGGATCTATAGCTTTGCCCTTCCGACCATCGTGCAATCCCCCTTTGACACGGGTGACATAATTCTATAAGATGAAATTGGCCAGGCTAATATCTGGTAGATTAAGGAAGCTTAGGAGAAGGTGAAGAAATTCGATATTATTGAGCACACTGCTGATACTGGTATTGTGGCTTATGGGACGGAGCTAGAGGAAGCCTTCGCTAATGCGGCTTATGCTATGTTTACCCTGATAGCTGATCTGGAAGACGTAAAGGAGGTTGTCTGCCACCAGATAGAGGTGGAGGCGGGGGATCGGGAAAGCCTCCTGGTGAGCTGGCTGAATGAGCTCCTTTATCTGTTTGACGTGGAGGGGATTATTTTTAAAAGGTTCAAGGTTATGGAGCTTAGTGAAACTAGTCTTAAAGCTGAAGGCTACGGGGAGCTGATAGATAAGGCACGGCATAGTTTGAAAGCAGGGGTTAAGGCAGCTACTTATTATATGCTCAGGGTAGAAAAAGATAACGGGTATAGTGTTCGGGTGATTTTCGATGTCTAGAGGTGGAAAATGGCACGCTGGGAAGGACCGCTAAAGAAGATAGATGACTATCGCTGGGAGATTCCTCAAAGCTATAAGTCGGGCATGAGGGTTCCTGGGCTTATCTATGCTGATGAGGAGATGGTGGAAAGCATTCGAGAGGAGCAGTCCCTAGAGCAGGTAGCCAACGTAGCTTTTCTGCCAGGCATTGTAAGATACTCTTTAGCTATGCCCGATATCCACTGGGGCTATGGCTTCCCTATAGGAGGGGTGGCAGCTACTAGGGTGGAGGATGGGGTAATTTCTCCTGGTGGCGTAGGATATGACATCAATTGCGGGGTAAGGCTTCTACGCACTAATCTGCGTGAGTCAGAAGCAAGGGCCAAGATAGAACAATTGCTTTCTGAACTCTTCGTCAACGTCCCCTCGGGAGTTGGCTCCAGGGGGAAAATAAGAGTAGGCAAGCAGGAAATAGATGAGATTTTATCTCGCGGGGCTGGCTGGGCTGTGAAGCGGGGATTTGGGACTAAGGAGGACTTGGAAGTCACTGAAGAAGGGGGTTGCCTGAAGGGGGCTGACCCAGATAAGGTGAGCTTCAAGGCTAAGGAGCGGGGTTCACCTCAATCGGGGACCTTGGGCTCCGGAAACCACTTCCTCGAAGTGGAGGTGGTGGAGGAGATCTATGAACCAGCTATAGCTAAGAGCATGGGTATTGAGGAAGTGGGGCAAGTTTTGTTTCTCATCCATACAGGAAGTCGGGGCTTGGGTCATCAGGTTTGTGATGATTATGTGAGAACACTACGAGAAGTGGTGCAGAGGTATGACATCAACCTGCCTGACCGGGAGCTGGCTTGTGCCCCGGTGAAGTCAAAGGAGGGGCAGAATTACCTCGCTGCCATGGCTTGTGCTGCCAACTATGCCTGGGCTAACCGCCAGTGCATTACTCACTGGGCAAGGGAATGCTTTGTCAAAGTCTTCGGCAAAAGCCTCAAGCAAATTGGGCTGGAGATGGTCTATGATGTGGCCCATAATATAGCCAAAATGGAGAGTTATGAAGTGGAGGGTAAGAGGCTTGACCTTTGTGTGCATCGCAAGGGAGCAACAAGGGCTTTCCCTGTGGGTCATCCTGACATCCCTTTTAGGTATAAAGAGATAGGGCAGCCGGTGCTTATTCCTGGTGACATGGGTCGTTGCTCCTATGTAGCGGTGGGCACTGAAAGAGCAATGAAGGAGTCCTTTGGCTCTGTTTGTCATGGGGCAGGGAGAGTGAAGAGCCGTCATGCTGCCAGACGCCTTCAGCGAGATGCAGACGTAGCTAGAGAGTTAGCCTCCAGGGGAATTTCCGTCAGGGCAGCCAGCAAGGGGGGCTTGGCTGAAGAAGCCTCGGAGGCATATAAAGACGTGACCGAGGTAGTAGAGGTATGTCACCAAGCCGGGCTCTGCCGCAAGGTGGTCAAAGCAAGACCTATGGGGGTAGTTAAAGGCTAGTCTTGCATAAGGTCGTCAGCAGGGTCGACTCTTACTCCTTTACCAGTTACCCAGGCGATACCTTGTTCAATATCCTCTTCCTCACCCTCTAACTCGAGCGCTATCCAACCTTTCTCCTCGGTGATATTTGCCTGGCGGATGGTAGTTACTAGTCTAAATTGCATACCGAGGTTATAGATGATCGGTTCTGTGGCTAGCTCTGAGGAGAAAGTAAACATAACACAGCGCTTCACCGTATCCACCTCCTAAAAACGAGACAATGGCGGCTGGAGAGTATCCCAGCCGCCATTGTTCGTTGCTGTCAAGACTATCGCTGACTGCTTGGTCGGAGCTTGGTGTAGCAATCGCTGCAATAGACTGGCCTGTCCCCTCGCGGCTCGAAGGGCACTTCTGTTTCTTTGCCACACTCGGCACAAACTGCGGGGAACATTTGACGCCTTGGTCTGTAGCTGCCACTTCCATAGCGCTCTGCTTTCCTTGCTTCACGGCAGGACGGGCAGCGCTTGGGTTCGTTGGTATATCCCCTGGCTGCGTAAAATTCCTGCTCAGCGGCGGTGAAGGCAAAGGTAGCTCCGCAATCGGAACACTGGAGAGACTTGTCCGAAAAGCCCATTGGATGACCTCCTTTCTTTTTAATAGTTGGCTGAAGTTCGGTCATCCAACGCTGTTGGTGAATCTAAAGGGGATTCCACAGACAATTGATAACCTAGACTTATAACCACATCCGTAAGTATATAACAAAATATGACTATTTGCAACTGAGGGCTGGAGTTGGCTTTCAGCGGCTATCGATAGGGGGTTAGGGGAAGCCATTGATTTCTGCTGAAAACCAAGCTATAAACGTCCTTTAAGGGGGTTACTCAGGCTTGGATCTGTCCTTTAGTTTCGGCAAGGGGGTATAACATGGCACAAGTCATATTATGGATAGTAGGCATAACGAGCTTTACTCTCTTTGGAGCCTGGTATGCCAGGCGGTTTGAAAAGCCTGATGCACTCATAGCCCTTTATGTGGTGTTTGTCGCCCTCAGCCAAATTATAGCTGTCAAGGTAGCCGAGTTCGATCTTGGATTGGCTACAGTTACTGCCCCTGCTGCGGTTCTGGTCTATTCTGTCACCTATCTTTTCACAGACATCGTTAACGAGAGATTTGGTCGGAGAGAAGTCCACAAGATGATTCTCATTGCCTTTGTGACTCAGGTGGCGATGGTCTTTTTCCTTTGGATAGGCACCAGGTTGCCAGCGGCACCTTTTTGGGAGGAATATCAGCAAGCTTGGAAAGACATCTTAGGTTTGGTTCCTCGGATCACTTTGGCATCCTGGGTGGCTTTCCTGATAAGCGAGAATTTCGACGCCTGGGTATTTGATGTATTTAGAAGGAGAACCAAAGGCAGGCACCTTTGGATGAGGAATGTCTTCAGCTCAGTCCCGGCATTGACTGTTGATACCTTCATCTTTATCACCATAGCCTTTTATGGAGTAATGCCCTTGCCAGACCTGATAGAAGGGCAAATCGCCACTAAGTGGCTGGTCGGCTTGGTCAATATACCCTTTATGTACCTAAATAGGTGGTTAATCTTCGGATTCCGTAGAAGTTGATAAAGAGCGCTGAGAGTGAGTATCCTTTCAGCGTCC
>CAYWDP010000043.1:9017-15212 GCA_964457045.1 uncultured Dehalococcoidia bacterium | reverse complement strand
CTTGGCTCCTCTGTCAGTGCTGGGTTACCAATGACGTGGCAAAGGCTTCTCCATTCCTCATCAGTGAACACGGTGATGGCACACCATCTCTCATGCCCGCGGCACCGATAGACTCCGTGAGGAGCGGCATAATCGCACTGATTACCCTTTCTAACAGGTTCCCGAG
This sequence comes from uncultured Dehalococcoidia bacterium, assembly GCA_964457045.1. Classification (GTDB taxonomy): domain Bacteria; phylum Chloroflexota; class Dehalococcoidia; order UBA2247; family RBG-13-53-26; genus CAYWDP01. The sequence goes on along the minus strand of CAYWDP010000043.1, from coordinate 15,046 downwards.
CATTAACCAGCCAATCCAAAATGACCGGTGCCAGAAAATGAATGCCTGCTTCGAATTGGGATAGCTCGATATACTGCCCTTTGCCCGTTCGCCGTCGGTAATCGAGAGCTGCCATAAGTGCAGAGATGGCAAAATAGGGACTAATGAAGTTCGTATAAGCACCGGGAAGCGTGCTTGGTTCCCGGTCAGGCCAGCCGGTGATGTTGCCAAATCCGATCAAATCTGATAGCTGGACGCCCAGTCCGGGGTGATTGGCAAGAGGTCCGCTGTGTCCGAGCAGTGGCAGGCTGAGCATAATAATATCGGGCTTCACTTTCTGAAGCTCCTCGTAACCTAAGCCAAGCCTCTCTATCACCCCAGGGGTGAAGTTCTCCAGGACTATGTCTGCCCAGGCAACGAGGCGCTTGGCTATTTCCAGCCCCTTGGGATGTTTCAAGTTAAGGCTTATCCCATATTTGCTGCAATTGTAGCGGGCGAACGTTGCCGAGCGGTTTATGCCGGAGATGCCGTCCTTCATTGGCGAGATACTCCTGAGGTTATCAGGGTTGGTGTAAGACTCGATTCGGATCACCTCAGCCCCGAAGTCGCCTAGAAACTCCCCTGTCAACGGCCCGGCTATTATCCAGGAGAAATCGGCAACCTTGATTCCCTCTAGTGCCTGTACACTGCTCTTCACTAGATTATTCCAGCTTGCTTTAGCATATTGATCTCAGCCTTAGATAGGCCTATCTCGGTAAAAACCTCCACATTATGCTCACCTATGAGAGGTGCTCTTCGCTGCTGTCGAAGAGGAGCTTCCGATGACCTGATCCAGCGGCCGGGGTAGGTGATGGCATCTCCAAGTTCAGGGTGCTCTATCTTAATCCAATAGTCTCTGGCGTTGAGCTGGACGTTTTCTACCACCTCCTGGGGAGAGGCCACCGGGTAAACAACGCAACGATGCTTTATTCCCCTCTCCCACAGCTCCGCCTTGGTGTGAGTGAGGAAGAACCTGCTGACAACTTCAGCGATGCGATCTACCTCCTCCTTGGTTGCTGCTGAATAGTCGAAGGCAGCCCAATCAATCTCTTTCAGAAAGTCCGGGGCCATACCCTCTTCCTCCATCCAGGCTACCAGTGGAATGGTGAAGGCTCTGGCAAGAGCTCCACCGTAGAGCTCGAAATTAACGTAGCCGTCCTTGCACTTCCACACACGCCTTAGTCGAGCCCCAGTTTCTGGTCTCACCCTTACTGCGCCATGCCGCTCCTCAAGCAATTGGCTTATCTCCCAGAAGTTGTAGGAATCCGGTGGTATCCAGGCACAAGCCTCCTGTATCGACACGTCAACCCACTGCCCCTCGCCGGTAAGCACGCGGTGGTAATGGGCAATCATAGTCCCGGCAGCACCTGCCATGCCACCATGGAGATATGCCTGAGGGAATCCAACTCGAACTGGCGGTCGGTCATGCTCACCAGTGAGGTACACATAGCCACCCAGAGACATGCTTACCAAATCTGAGGTCTTGTAGTCGCGGTAAGGGCCACCCTGCCCAAAGGGGGTTATTGAGGTGAGGATAATTCGGGGGTTTATGGCACTAAGCGTGGAATAGCCTAAGCCAAGGCTTTCTAAGTATCCTGGTGCAAAGGACTCGATAACAAAGTCGGCGGTCCCTATTAACTTCTTGAAGATCTCTTTTCCATCGCTGGTCCCGATATTCAGAGTTATCCCTCTCTTGCCGCTATTGTAAGCAAACCAGTAGAGGCTTTTTTCAGGGTGGGGGATATCATGGTAGAAAGGCCCGATATTTCTGGAGGGGTCGCCCCCGGGCGGTTCAACCTTGATCACATCAGCGCCCAGGTCAGCCAGCGCTCTGCCGCACAAGAAGCCCTTTGCGTCAGTCAGGTCTAAAGCTCGGTAAGGGCTTAGCATGCTTTCTCGTTATTTCTACGCAGGACTGGTTCTACCATGCCAATCCTAGTGGGCAGCATTCCTCAGTTATTGACTATCTTCCTGTCCCCAGGGCAAACGACAGTCCTGCTCAACTTCTAATCCTTCCTCCCCATCATTCTCTCCTTCACCCAACCCTTGTCATAGGGCGTGCGATAGTGCCACGTCAAAACTTTCTCCTTAATCTTCCACCCCTCCTTCGTTTTCACGAACTCGTCCTGATAACAACCCGAGCTCCAGACTGCCTCATTGGTGGCTGCCCAGGTCAGTGCCGCCAGCCAGTGGAATCTCCCCTTGGCTGTATCCCCGTTGACTACGATACGGGGGTTATGCAGGTAGTGGACGGAAAAAGTAACCTTCTTAGGAGACTCTTCACGAAACCTTCTGATAGCCTCTCTGCCAGCAATCCGGTCTCCGAAGGGACGAAGATCCAGTACTCCATCCTCAGCAAAGACACTGGCATATAGTTCTGATTGTTGAGTGTCAGCGGCATAGGCATAATCAGCTTCCAGATTCATAATTTCATGTATAGCCTCTAGGTCTCGAACTCTGGCTTCCATATCCTTCTCTTTGCTCATTGATAACCTCCATACTGGTAATTTGGCAATTACTCATGACAACACACTGTTTCACAGCCTATGATATATCAGGCGGACAAACCTGAGCAACCCCATATTATAGGGGGTGTTTAATGTCATTGCGAGGCACGAAGTGCCGAAGCAATCTCTGAAAGCAATAGTGAGATTGCTTCGCTTCGCTCGCAATCTATCATGCCAATTATTGGCACCACGGACAATGAAAATAGATGTGCCGGACACCGTTCGTGGTGAGCTTGTCGAACCATGAACGGCCCTTCGACAGGCTCAGGGCGAACGGGGAAAAACCCTATTTTCGTAACAATGACAGGTAGGGTTATTAAACGACCTCTATTATAGTACTGGCTAGCTTTCAGTAGACCAGGTCAAAGTCGTTTCTGCATTTTTACATGTTTGATGCCAGCTTCCCAAAAAGGCAAGCCCGATTCCTCAAAGCCGCAGGACTTGTAGAAGGCAACGACTCCGTATTGGGCATGGAGAACGACTTGCTCTAGTTGCCTATTCCTTAATTCTTCGTTCAGAAAGGAAACGATTCCCTTTCCGATTCCTTTATGGCGGAGAGGTTTTAGGACAGCCATTCTCTCTAGCTTTGCTTGATGGTCAGCCAGGAAGAGGACTCTGGCAGTGCCGATAACTCTCTCACTATCCTTGACCACCATATGCAACGCTTCCCCGTCATGCTCGTCGAACACTAGGTCCTCTGAGATACCTTGCTCCTCGACAAACACCTGTCTCCTCACCTCAAAGGCACCTTTCAACTCTCTATCGCTGGTCACCAGTTTGTAGCTGAGTTTGCCCATAGTGGTGTAGATGGAATATCTTATAAACTGGCATAATTATAAAGCAAAGTGGCTCATGGTGTCACAAGCATTACTGGGTTGGAGGGCACCTTGTGAAGGCTACTAAACAGTCCGTTTTCTTGTTCAGTGGTGAGAAACTGTTACAAAAAGCTGATTTTGCTCCAGCTAATATTGTGTGGTATATTAATGGGCGAGAAACCAAGGTAGAATGCTGACAGGTACCAAAAAAGAGGCTGTTTAAGAACGTAGTTGCCCCCCGATATATCGGGGGGCAGTTGTGCATGGTAGCTCCACCCAGAAAAATCGAAGATTTTTCTGGGAACCCGGGTTCCCAGCCGAATCACAGATTCGGCTGGGAATAAAGGCAACTACGAGAATTTTGGGGGTGAAGAGCTTCCAAGATATCTAAAAGTGAAGCTAAAATCAAAATTAAACAGCCTCAAACAGGAAGGGGGTGAGAGGCGTAAATAGAAATAGTATTAGCCAGTTGAGCAAGTTAAATTTACTGCAGGAGGTTTACAGGTGAAAAAGAGGGCAATATCAAAACTGCTGGTGGGTGTTTCTTTGGTGCTAGTATTGGCCCTGGCACTACCGTTCATGAGCGGCTGCGCCAAAGAGGAGGGGGAAAGGGTCTACAAGATTGGCATAGCTCAATATGCTACCCACCCGGCACTTGACGCCTGCCGGGACGGCTTTATCGACCAGATGGAAGAAGAAGGCTTCGTTGAGGGCGAAAATATAGAGTATGACATCCTCAATGCTGAGGGCGACATGACTGTGGCAGCAACTATCGCCCAGCAGTTTGTTTCGGAGCAAGTGGATTTGATCTACTCTATAGCTACTCCAATTACTATGGCCTGCGTTGCTGCTACTGAGGGCACTGATATACCAATAGTTTTCACTGCCGTGACTGACCCGGTGACGGCTAGAATAGTTGACAGTTGGGATAAGCCCGGTGGTACTGTGACTGGAATGAGCGATTGGATTGAGATAGATCCTCAGTTGGAGATGATTTTAGAGATTGTCCCCGATATTGAGAAGCTGGGAACAGTCTATAATGCCGGTGAAGTGAATTCATTGGTGCAGGTAGCTGAGCTCATGGGTGCGGCATCAGACTTTGGTATCGATAGCATAGTTACGGCTCCGGTAGCTACAACGGCTGATGTCATGACTGCTGCCCAATCGCTTGTGGGCAGAGTTGATGCTATATGGGTTCCCACTGATAATACCGTGGTATCAGCTTTTGAGGCCGTAGTAGGGGTTTGCGAAGACAATCAAATACCGCTGTTCGCTGCCGATGTAAGCTCTGCGGAGAGAGGAGCTATAGCGGCTATGGGTTTCAGCTACTATGATTCGGGTAAGGATGCTTGTAAGTTGGCGATTCGCATCCTGGAAGGAGAAGACCCGGCCAATATCTCGGTTGGAAGGCCTGGGATAACCGGGTTAGGTGTAAATCTGCCGGCAGCGGATAGGATGGGAGTAACCATCCCTCAATCAATTCTCGACCGAGCGACCGTGATAGTAGAGGAATAAGCCTCGCCTCGAACTGGCTGGTCAACAATTGAATAGTTAGAGCTTGGCATCTAGCTTTGTAGTGGAGGCGGTATTGGATGCTGTAAGTAGCGTATTGTCCATAGCTTGCTACGAAGGGTTAGTATTTGGGCTGGTCACCATAGGCGTATACCTTACCTTCAGGGTCCTTTCCTTCCCTGACCTCAGCGTAGATGGTACCTTTCCACTGGGTGGTGCCGTTGCTGCTGTGTTAATTGTTAAAGGCATTGATCCCTTTGCCGCCACCTTGGCCGGTTTTGGTGCCGGATTATGTGCCGGGTTTGTGACCGGACTGCTCAATACCAAGCTCAGAATAACTGCCCTGCTGGCAGGTATCCTGATGATGGTTGGACTGTATTCAGTAAACCTGAGGATCATGAGTGGGGCTAATATTTCCCTCCTTCGTGAGAGAACCACCTTTGATGTCATAGGCGACCTTCTGGGTCTCAGTGGAATGACTTTGTCTATCATCTTTGTGCTAATGGTGGTCTTTATCGTCTTTGTGGTATTGAACTGGTTTCTGCGCACTGAGGTTGGGCTGGCGTTGAGAGCCACCGGCGATAATGAGCAGATGGTACGTAGTCTGGGAGCCGATACCGACAAAGCGGTACTGTTGGGCTGTGCTATTTCTAATGGCCTGGTTGCCCTTGCTGGTGCTTTGGTGGCTCAAAAACAGGGGTTTTCCGACGTGGGGATGGGAATCGGCATGATTGTAATGGGATTGGCTGCCTTGATAATCGGCGAGGGGCTATTTCGTCCCCGGGGGATTGCCTGGGTTTTGCTAGCCTGCTTGGGCGGTACTTTTGCCTATCGCTTATTCATATCTATCGCCCTCAGATTGGGCATGGCCCCGGGCGATTTGAAGATGATTACCGCAGCATTGGTGATTCTAGCCTTGGGAATCCCATATATACGGAAAAAGATGCGTCATGAGTGGGTGCCACCAGCGGTAAGATGGTGAGGCAGTACCGGCAATGAATACGACTGGAAATAGCAGCATACTTCAACTCAGAGACGTAAGGAAGGTATTTGCTCAGGGCAGTGTAGATGAAGTCACTGCCCTGGATGGCGTCAATCTCGATATCTATGACCAGGACTTCGTCACTATTATTGGCAGCAATGGGGCGGGAAAATCTACCTTGCTCAATATCATCGC
>CAYWDP010000043.1:0-8917 GCA_964457045.1 uncultured Dehalococcoidia bacterium | reverse complement strand
CATTAGCCTTGCTCGGGCTTGGCTTGGAGGATAGACTGAGCACGCCGGTGGGCACCCTTTCTGGAGGACAAAGGCAGGCTCTGGCCTTGGTTATGGCTACCATAAGTAAACCAGCTATTCTGCTGCTCGACGAGCACGTAGCTACCCTGGACCCAAAGACGGCTGAGACAGTGCTTCAATTAAGCGATATGATCGTGGCCCGTGAAAAGATGACCACCATAATGATTACCCACAATATGGAGATTGCCCTGCGCTACGGAAACAGGCTGATTATGATGCATCAGGGCAGGATTGTAGTAGATATGGGCGAAGCGGATAAGAAGATGCTTACCATCAGTGACCTGGTAGATGCCTTTGAGCGAGCTGCTGGAGAGCAATTTAAGGATGATTCTATTCTGCTCAGTCAACGCCAGCAGGAGTAATGATGGCTGCTGGCAGGGAAGCTTGGGCATTGGGAGGTTTCCCAAATCTTCACTCCTCTACCGTGTGATTAGCCCGGACTGTGATTGGATTAAGCGACATGTGGCTTTAAGATGATCGTTGCCTCTGCTTTACTATTGAATTATGGCATGTAGCTCTATCAAGACATCTCGGTACTCGGCAGGCCGATGATTCTTTTACCGGGCAGGCACTGTTATAGCATTGACACTTCTACGGTTATCCGCTGCTCTGCTTTGTAAGCGTTGCAAGAGTGCTAACTGCTGGTCAGCTCCTCAGGTTGCCTGAATTAGATGCTACGTTGTTCAATGGAGGCGGATTCACTCCTCTTAAGGCCAAAGGATGAGTAGATCGGGGTAAGAAGGCTCACAATGATTGCTACCTCGAATCTACCGTTGCTTCTGGCATCCACCATTGCCATTTCGCTCACAGGGGTTATGATGCCGGGCCCGGTCACCGCGATTACGGTGACCAAGGGATACCAGCGCAAGGAGGCTGGCGCCCTTGTCGCCTTGGGCCATGGCCTGGTCGAACTTCCCCTCATTGCACTCATCTACCTCGGATTCGACCGCTTCCTGATGCTTGCAGAGGTGAAAATCTCTGTGGGCTTGGCCGGGGGCTTGCTACTCATGTGGATGGCGTTACAGATGTTCAAAATCAGGCCTCTGGTCTTTGATGAGGGTAAGGGTAAAGATATGTCACGTGGTTGTGTAATTGCAGGCTTGGCAACAACTACTGCTAACCCCTACTTTTTTGTATGGTGGGCTACTGTTGGTGCTACGCTGCTCACAAGCGCTCGTGCCTTTGGCAGCACTGGTGTAGTTGCCCTAGGGGCGACACACTGGCTCTGCGATCTTGGTTGGCTTTCCCTTGTCTCTTGGGCAGTATTCAAGTCGAGACAGTTGTGGACGCAAAGAGTGCATCGTGCGGTGTTCGGTGTATGTGCCGCTATCTTGGCTGGATTCGGAGCCTGGTTCATTTACTCTGGCCTCGACCTGGCTATTCGGGCCTAACCGTGCCTGACCCCAGGTGGTTACACAATCTGCACAAGAATGCCAGACGATGAGCAGTTTGACGAAAGGGGCGATTTCAGGCAGGTTTCCAGCAAGCTCAGGTGGACTATCTATTGGTTTATGTTCTGGCACAAGAGGAGTATAATTTCCTATCTAGACTCCGGATACGGGAGGTGCGGGAAATGACTGAGCTTAGTCCTGATACCTGGAGAGACTACTCGCTGAAGTTGAAGGAGATGCTTGCGCTGGAGGGCAGCCCTATTGCTGTTACCTACTCTATGACCCCTGCCTCGAGAGCAGAGACCAGCCGTCATGCGGTGTGCCAGGCTCTTCTTAAGACGCGCTCCGGTGCTGTCATTAACCTTACTGAGGAGAGCTGTGCCTGCCCTGGAGGAATCTGGCATCTGGGCTTGGGCCCTCGTCCTTCAGGTGAAGGAGACGAGATTGTGAAGAAGTTTCTGGTGGAAGGGGAAAAGCTGTTCTGCTCTATCGCCACCTTTCATCGGGCAATGGCTTTGACCTCGCCTCCACCTCTGGGTCTGGCCAAATACGTGGTTTTCTCCCCGCTGGAAAAGGCTGAACTCATGCCCGATCTGGTGGTCTTCCTCTGTAACCCAGAGCAGGCCTGCCGCTTAGTCACCTTGGCTACTTACCCTGATGGTAAACCGCCCAAGGGTGAGCTGGCAGGCTCCACATGCCACATGGTTATTGCCTATCCTTTGGTCACAGGGGAAATCAACGTCAGTCTTATGGACTACACCTCCCGGAAGTACCAAGACTACAAGGCAGAGGAACTATTCGTCACCATCCCTTATCACATGATGCCGGGGCTGATGTGGAGCGTAGACCGCTGTAGTGCTGGCACCGCTAAGGTGGAGTTCCCTCCTGAATTGCCAGAAATCGCCAGATAGGGGGGGATAGCCTCAAGACCGTAGGGTGGGTATAGTGAAACGGAACCCACCAACATCAACTGAATCGGTGGGTTTCACTTTGCTTCACCCACCCTACCGTGCTTTTTTGTTGCCACCTCGAATCGGGCTAGGTACTATCCAAAATCCATTGCCAGCGGTATAATCCAGACAGCTCCCCAAAAGCGCGCCAGGGCACAATCTCTATGAGTTGAGTGACGAGGAACAATCAGGCAAAACCTATGCTCGAGGCTTACTTGGATATTGAGACCACGGGGTTATCCCCCATATACAGTGATATTACTGTCATCGGGATCTATCTCACCGATGGCAACTATCATAGATTTGTTCAGTTAGTGGGTGAAGAGGTAACCAAAGGTAACCTTCTGGAGGCTCTGCGAGGCGTGGATGTAATCTATACCTATAACGGTAGCCGGTTCGACCTTCCCTTTATTAATGCCTTGTTGGATATAGACTTGGCCAGGGATTTTAGGCACCGCGACCTAATGCTGGATTGCTGGAGAAGTAATCTATATGGTGGCTTCAAGGCAGTGGAAATTCAGCTAGGTATCACGAGGCAACTGATGGGCGTTAACGGAGCAGAGGCAGTAAGATTATGGTGGAAATACCAAGATGAGCGAGAACAAGACGCATTAAATAAACTGTTGCAGTATAACAAGGAAGATGTAATGAACCTGAAGACCCTGAGGGAGATACTGGGAATTGGCGAAGAATGAATCAAGGTATATTGGATACATAGTATGAATTTTCTTGCTTAGGGACTAAACCTATCAGGAGAATTAGACATAAGGAGGGCAAGAGATGCTTGAAGAGAAGATTGAAGAAATGTGGGCCAGAACACAGAAATGGATCGAAGAAGGAACCTTTGAAGAGCATTTGCCGGAGTCTCTGGAATCTTTCTCCAGAGAGATACTGCCACTTGTTGCGGTGAGAACATTTTTCAAAGGTGTTGGCAAACTCGATGAAGAGGCAGCGGACACTGTTTTGCAGGAAGTCGGCAAAGCCTGTGGGGACTACGAGCTAGGATACATGGCACTCCAGGGCTTGACAATCCCCTGCTCGGACATAGATGCGTTTCTCCAAGCCCATGAGAAGGGCGAGAACACTGCGAGTGGAGGAAAATCAAAGATGACCAGGGAGGGCAATACTGCTACACTAGTGATCAAGGGAGGCTGTGTATGTCCGCTGGTGAAAGTTTTGAACATTGAGCCAACCCACAATCACTGCCTATGCACGCTTAACCACTTGAAACATGTCTACCAGACTGGTCTTAACAGACCAGTCAAGGTCGAGCTGATTGAAACTTATCTCCGCGGTGGCAACTCTTGCACCATCAGGATGTCATGGGAGTAATCATGGTTCTTGTCGATTTGGCTTTAATATGGCGCGTTCGGGGCCATGGAATGCTGACATTGCAGCCTGGGCGAGTTTGCCCGGAGACGTTGCTATAGCTTACCGAGAGTTGCTCCGTTGGAGGCAATAACCTCTTTGTACCAGTATGCAGAATCCTTGAGGGTCCTCTTCTGTGTTGGGTAATCTACGTAGACAAGCCCAAAACGCTCCTTATAGCCTTCCGTCCATTCGAAGTTATCCAGAATTGACCACTGGAAGTAGCCATGAACCTCTACACCGTGTTTACACGCCTTTTGTAACTCTAGAAGGTAAAGGTGGAGAAAGTCAATCCGTTGAGGGTCATGAACCTTGCCGTCCAGAGAAGCCCAATCAACGTTGGACATGCCGTTTTCCGTGATAATAATGGGGGTCTGGTATCTCTCCCAGAGGAACCTTGGTCCCCAATAAAGCGCTTCTGGTGATACTGGAAATCTAAACGCTGTCATAGCATGGCCGACCGGAAATGGCACAGCCTCAGGCTGACCGTCTTTGCTGGCGCGAGTCATCTGGCCGAAGTAAATGTTCACTCCGAGGAAATCTAGGGGCTGGCAAATCATCTGCATGTCCTGGTCCTGAATTGGAGGAACATCACTGCCGAATAGCTTTAAGCCGTCTTCAGGATATCGTCCACAGAACACAGGATCGGTCCACCAGGTATTGTTCCAGCAATTCTTGCTGGTAACAGAGAACATAGCGTGCCTGGCCGCTTCGACATCTTCAGAGCCATCTGTAGCTGGTATGTTGATAATCCCCACAGGTGCCAGACCTATCCGGGATTCAACCTTGGAATAGGCGCGAATCGTCTGTACGGCCTTACCGTGAGCCAGCAATGCGTTGTGGGCCGCTGTCAACACTTCAGCAAATTCTAGCCTGTCTCCAGGCGCGTGGAATCCGAATTGGTGTCCCAGACCAATGAAACACTGTGGCTCATTGAGCGTTATCCAGTATTTGACCCTGTCAGAAAGCTTCTCAACCACTACCTTGACATATTCGGCGAACCAATCAGAGCTACCCCGGTTCAGCCAGCCACCGCGGCGGTAAAGTTCATAGGGGTAATCCCAGTGGAAAAGTGTGACATGAGGCGAAATGTCAGCAGCCAGGAGTTCATCAATCAGCCTGTCGTAAAATTCAAGTCCTTTCGGATTTATAGCTCCAAGTCCCTGTGGAACGACACGGGGCCAGGAGATCGACAGTCTGTATGCATGCAGACCGATTTGTTTCATCAAGCCTACATCCTCTTCATACCTGTGGTAATGATCACACGCAGTATCGCCAGATTGACCATTCCAGATGGTTCCCGCTTTCTGGCAAAACGTGTCCCATGTGGAGAGCCCTTTTCCATCTTTATATGCGGCGCCTTCTATCTGATACGAGCTTGCCGCTGCTCCCCAGACAAAGCCTATTGGGAAAGTCACTTAACCTTCTCTCCGCCAACCCCCGTTATTTTACGATCTGCGTGCTGCAAAGTAGACCATGAGGATACCTGTTATCAGTGCCACTACCCCCCCAACGATAAATCCGATAGCAATGCCGAATAACCATGAAACCTTTACGCCGACTGATCCGCTCAGATCAATCCCGGCAGACCCATCATCGTTCATCAGCACAAGCATCCAACTGCCTGTCTCCGGTTCCCACTTCAGAGTCTGGGTTCCGGCGCCATGTGCTGACTCTGTCCAGAATGTCTGGGAGGTGGGGGCTGTAGGCACGGAACTGCCCGGGTGATGTTCATATTCCACTCTGTAAGGGTAAATGCTCCAGTCTGTGATCTCATCATACTCGACACCGCTGAGGTAGTCTTTCACATCTGACTCTTCGGCTATTCCTATGAAGATTTGTTTCGAAGGATCGTTATTTGAGCCTTCCACCTTAAAGGTGACAAAGTTGCTCCAGTCCCAGCGCCAGCCCCAATGCCATCCTGCCTCTAAATCTATGTCGGCAGGCACGGTGACAATGGCATAGGAGTCTTTTTCAATCTGGCGAGCCTTTGTAGTAAAAAAACCTTCACTGTCTGTGAGGGCACTATTGGCCCAGACCAAAGCTCCACCGCTGAGCAGAAGACCAACTGACACCAGTAGGAAAATGATTCCAAAGACCAGAAGTACAACCTTTCCTGTGCTCACAATAACACCTCCTGATTTCTATTAACGTTAGTGCTTCATGAGTTCATGCTTTACCTATGTGAGATGCCTTAGTTCTGCCCCTCAAGCATTCACCCTGAATTGCTGGGGGTGACCATTTTTCATGGTTACTGCTCTGGGGTTCTTTAATATCCCACTTTTTTCTGCATTTCACACAATACGACTGTATTTGAACCTCCTTGCCTTAAGATTTATTCCTGAGAGTAGCACCAAATTACTGGATTAGTCAAGGTTTGTTTAGACATTATATCGGATTGTTTTGTCAGGGCTTGCTCGGCGGTTAGCACTGCGAAGTGTTGTATGTTTTCCGCCTGTAGCAGCAAGATTATCAAAAATTAACCATGAAAGCTTTCTAACTTCCGCAGATAGATTTTTAGGTTGCGTAGAAAGGGCGGCAAGTTTCTGGCACTTTCCTCCGCACCTGAGCACAGCTTTCTCTCATTTTATGGGGCACTTGTTAAGACCTGTTGTAGTGAGGTCCATCATCCTATTTGCTCGTTGCAGACTGGCCACGGGGCTACTGACTGTGCAAAGCGACGAATTGTTTGTTTGGCTAGCCCTACTACCCTCATTCTTGCCTCCAAAGGAATGTCAGCGTAAAATGGGATTGTGGGCTAAAATAAGACCCTATAGGTTGGGAGGTAGTCATGGATAGTATCAGCCTTTTGTATCTAGTCCTGGTGCTCTTGTGTATCTTGCTCTCTGCCTTCTTCTCCAGCTCAGAGACGGCTTTCATCTCCCTGCAGAGGATCAGAATAAAGCACCTGGAAAGCAAAGGGGTAGCGGGAGCAGGTCGGGTGGCAAAGATATTAGAGAAACCGGAGAAGTTTCTTTCTACTGTAGTTCTGGGGAACAACTTCGTCAACACTGCTGCGGCTGCTTTGGGCACTGCCATCGCCATATCGCTATGGGGTGGGAGTGACGAGATAGCAGTGCTAATTGCCACAGTAGTAGTAACGGCAGTCCTTCTGATCACAGGCGAAATTCTACCCAAGATTGCCGCTGCGCAGCATAGTGAAAGGATAGCTTTGCTATATGTTACTCCTGTCACGGCGCTGTCATGGTTGCTATCCCCAGCAGTAGCTATGTTGGAGTGGCTCGGCACTGCATTTAGTAAGCTGGTAGGAGGGACACCTGTGTCAAGGGCACTGGTTACTGAGGAGGAGCTTCGCACCATGATTTCTGTAGGAAAGGAAGAAGGGGTGGTGGAAGAAGCTGAAGCAAAGATGCTCCATAAGGTTTTTGAGTTTGGTGACCATCCTGTCCATGAGGCAATGACACCAAGACCCGATGTTGCTTGGGTCGAAAAAGGCACGAAATTGGCAGACTTTCTGGAGGTTTACTCTCAGTCCCCCCATAGTCGCTTTCCGGTATACGAGGAAAGTTATGATAAAGTAGTCGGCATACTCTCGATTAAGGATGTGCTTATGGCTCAAGCTAAAGGTGAACTTGATGAAGAAGCCTCTCTTGACAGCCTGATTCGACCTATTGTTTTCGTTCCTGAAAACAAGCGCATAGGTGAACTCTTCATGGAAATGCAGGCAGCAGGCAACCAGATGGCAGTGGTGGTTGATGAATATGGTGGCATCGATGGGATAGTGACCATGGAGCAACTGCTGGAACAGGTTGTAGGTCAATTTGGGGATGAGCTGGCTCGACGAGCTAAGGAATTTCACGCTATTGATGAACATACCTCTGATGTAGATGGAAGTGTGCGAATTGAGGAAATAAATGAGGAACTCAGCTTGGATCTACCGACTGGGGACTATGAGACAATAGCTGGCTTTGTGCTCAATCGACTAGGGCATATTCCCAAGGAGGGTGAACAACTGAGGTATGGTAACCTGAAACTGGTAGTGAAGGAAATGCGGGGGTTGAAGATTGAAAAGCTCCGCGTTATCAAGGAAATTAGGTAAGGAACCTTCTCGCTCTTTGCTTTTAGCTCTCCTGCTTCATTGCCACAGCGAAATCCTCGACGTCTGACGACACTGCTTTGTTGGCTACCTGGTTAAAATCAGTGCGATCTCATGATGCCTTGCAAATCGGACAACTGGAGCTGGTGGGAGCAGCGGTTTCGTAATTCGTAGGTCGGAGTCCCAATCCGTTCCGCCAGATACAAATTAGTACATCCGTTCTATTGACCCCAGAGGCTTTTTGTTCGTAGGATGCCAGTTGGTGATTTCCCATGCCAATGAGTTTGTTGGCAAAATTGTTGGCAAGAATGTGCCGTCGGACTAGGTTCAGCTCCTGTTGAAAAGAGAGTGCCTCGTGGACACCGAGGTGCCTTGTTGACATTGGCCTGTGGGGCTCTCAGACGCAAAATAGAGGGTATTGTTGGTCTTCCGGGTGTTGTTTTTCCTTTCTTTTTTGGGGCGCTTTCTCCCTCACCCTTTTCAAAATGATCTCGAGAGACAGACGTCGGGGTGGCCGGATTTGAACTGGCGACCACCTGAACCCCATTTATGCTAACGATTTACACTAAAGGTCGGGATGAAGGTTAAAGCGGTATTCAAGGTCAAGAAAGAGCGTGAGGCCAGCATCCTGGACATCAAGTACTTCAAGCCGCTAGGGTAAAGTGAGCAAGAAGGGATGGTTAGAGACGCCTCCTTTGGCGACACTCAACCATTATTATAATAGCGCAATTGGGCAGTAACTCGCTAGTCCTTTATATATTGCTCCACGTACCTCTCAATGAAGGCTGGTACCTTCCACCACTTCTTGACGCTCATATCATCAGCGATTACGTTGCTGGCAATATACCCTGGCCCACCAGTCACCATGCCTCCTGGGTTTGTCGAAGCGCCACAGACGTAGAGACCCTCTATGGGCGTTCTCGTAGTGGAGCACGACTCATCTGGCCGATAAAAGCCCATCTGAAGCGCGTTGTAGTCCCCGTGTTTTATGGCCCCCCTCACCATGCAGGAGATCCTTCTCTCAATATCCACTGGCGATTCGCTGGACTTGAGGTATACATCGTTCCGCGACATGTTCTTGATGTGGCTGA
>CAYWDP010000042.1:6733-15357 GCA_964457045.1 uncultured Dehalococcoidia bacterium | reverse complement strand
GCAGGGCTATCTTGTCAAGTGGGGCAGCCAGCTTAAATGGTGTCTGATGGGCATGCTATGACATTGACGGGTTCGTTGGAATGTGATATCTTTCAGCTAAGCTCACGACAAAACCTTGAATAGACAGGAAATAAAGGAAGGAGAGTAAAGAAATGGTAGTAAAGGAAGGTAAACAGGTCGAGAATCTTGAGTATGCTATCTATGAGAAGGAGGGGGAGATTGCCCGCATCATCTTTAATCGCCCCGAGAAGCTCAATGCCTTTAACATCATGGGGGTTCCAGAGGGAGTGCTCACCGACATGTCTAATTGCCTTGTGGACGCTGAGGTGGATGATGACATAAAGGTGGTGATCATTAAAGGGAATGGTCGCTGCTTCTCTACTGGTATGGACCTATCGGAAGCGGGATTCACCGTAGGCTATAAGGATGGTAAGGGGGCTGAAGGTAGAAAGAAGGCCAACCAGCGATTGGGGTTAAGGCTTGATTCTGCCAAGCATGAAGAGAGTTTGAAGGTCCTCAGCTTCCCCAAGATCACTATATCCCAGGTACATAGCTACTGTTTAGGTATGGCTACTCATATAGCGGCGTATACTGATTTCTGCATTGCTGGGGAAGATGCCATCTTTGGTCTTGTCTATACAAGGATGTTTGGGGATATGGCTTCCGCGTGTGCCCTCCCTTTCATCTATATGATTGGGCTAAATCGATTCCGGGAGTTGGCGCTTACCGGAAGAACCTTCTCTGCTAAAGAGGCGGCTGAGATGGGCTTAATTAGTAGGGTGGTGCCCAATGATAGGCTAGAGGAAGAGGTGGAGGCTCTGGCTCAGAGCTTGACCCTACGCCCCAAGGATGGTCTTGCCATTGGTAAATATGCCATGCGGGTAATATATCAGATGATGGGTATAACCCCCTCTTACGCCTTCTGGGGTGGTTTCTGGCATCGTTACCTCACTAACCTAAAGTGGGAGGAAGGTGAGTATAATTTCCTGAGGGAGCGAAGAGATAAGGGGCTGAAATCAGCGCTCTATGGTATGCATGATCGGTTTGTAGGTACACAGGACACACTACCAAAGACAAGGGCTGAGCTTAAAGAGAAAGAGCTTAAGCCATTCGACCTTGAAGCCCACCGCGCTGAAGCTGAAGAAGCACACCGCAAGGTGCTAAAAAGGAAATAGGCTAAAAGGGGCGGAAACTATGGCTTAAGCTACAAGCCTCCGCCTGTGACGGTTTGTCATGGTGTCTTTCAATTTAGCAGGGGTTAATATTGACTTGAGCTTCGATTTTGTGCATTTTGGAAGCCCTTCACCTCCAGATTTTTGTAGTCGCTTCTACACCCAGCCAAATCTGGGACGCACAAGGCTAACGTTAGCGCTGCCTATATGTCACATACCCTGTTTACCAATCTGCGCTGGGAGCCAGACGAGTACAACTTCTTCAAAGAGCGCAGGGACAAGGGTTTAAAAGACTCGCCACACGGAATGCATGACCGATTCGCAACCTATAAATAGAAGAGGAGTGCGGATAGTTTACAACTGGAGGGCAGTGCATGAGCGGACCCCTTGACGGAATCAAATTGCTTGAGTGGGCTTCGTTTATCAATGGACCTGGCGCGGGCTACATGCTGGGCGACCTTGGAGCAGAGGTGATAAAAGTGGAGGAACCAGGGAAGGGTGATCCTTCCCGAGGATCTGAGAGGCTTTGGGATCGCCAAATGATGCTACCTGGTGGCCTAAACCTGGTCTTTGAGACATTCAACCGCAACAAGAGGGGCATTACTCTGAACCTCAGGAGTGAGAAGGGATTGGAGGTCTTCCAGCGCTTGGTCAGGAGATCCGATGTCTTCTATACCAACTATCGGGAAGAGCTGCGCCAGAGGATAGGCATAGACTACGAAAGCCTCTGTAAACTCAACCCTGAGATCGTGTATGTCATCGCTTCTGGTTATGGACCAAAGGGAGAAGATGTTGATAAGCGAGCTTTCGACGTGCTAGTCCAGGCCCGTTCCGGACTAATGATGGCTTGCGGAGACCGCGATAGCAAGGAGCCCTACGAAATAGTAGGAGCAGTGATAGACCAGTTAGCAGCAACAATGACAGCCTATGCCATACTGGTTGGCCTCCTGGCAAAGGAGCGGACTGGAATTGGCCAGGAGATCCAGATTTCGATGCTGGGTTCAGCAATTCATTTGCAAGCATTGAACATACAAACTGCGCTCTGGCGGGGCCGGCAGCAACCCAGACATTCCAGAACCAGATCAGGCAACGCTTTTACCAACAGTTATGAGTGTGCCGACGGCAAATGGATAGAGTTGTCTGACATGCAGTATGACAGGTTCTGGGACAATGTGCGAGAAACCCTGGGCCTCCCTCAAAAAGAGGTTGAAGAGCTGTTCGCCACCCCACAGATGAGGAGAGACAACAACAAGGAATTCATCAAGCTCCTTGACGCTGTTTTCGCCACCAAGCCTAGAGATGAATGGGTGAAGATTCTAAAGGAGAAAGCCCAATTTGCCTATGATATCGTCAATGACGTCTCAGAAGCTGCAGTCGACCCTCAGGTGCTAGCCAACGACTACGTCACCAATTTCCATCATGCCATCCTTGGGGATGTCAAGGTTCCCGGCATGCCCTTTAGCCTCAGCAAAATGGAGACACGACCTAGGACGAAAGCGCCAGACATAGGCGAGCATACCGAAGAGGTGCTCCTTGAACTCGGCTATGATTGGAGCGACATAGCCGAGATGAAAGACCAAGGTGTCATTTGACAAAAGCGGGAGCTAGATTGCGGAATATCCGGGGTTCGTCTCACCAATGGTGGTTGGCGCATACTGTCTGTTCCTACACTGTTAGAATCGACCAAATGTGAGTAAGCCATCTAGAACATGAGGAGGCATGCAATATGATAGGAATTACGTCTTTCGGGGCCTACATACCTCGATATCGGATGAGCCGCAAAACGATTACTTCGGCCATAGGCTGGTTCAATGCGGTTGGCGTTCCCGGAGAGAAAGCCATAGCCAACTATGATGAGGATAGTGTCACCATGGCGGTCGCTGCCGGGTTGGACTGTTTCAATGGGCTTAGCCGAGAGGGATCGGAGGGCCTGTACCTCGCCACTGTTACTCCCCCGTACAGGGAGAGGCAGGATGCGGGCATAGTTGCTGCTGCTCTCGATCTTGGCCCTGACATAAGGACGGTTGACTTTACTGATTCCACCAAGGCAGGGACTGCAGCTCTTCTGGCCGGCTGCGAGGCAGTCAAGGCCGGGGCAGCGAAAAGCATAATGGTGTGTGCCTCTGATTGCCGCGTAGGGAAACCGGGAAGTCTTGAAGAGGCGAATTATGGGGACGGTGCTGCAGCTTTTCTGGTAGGAGACAGTGGGGTGATTGCCTGCTTGAAAGGTTCCTACTCCGTGTCATACGACTTCATGGACCGCTGGAAGGCTGAAGATGACAAATTTGTACACACTTCAGAGGATAGATGGATTCGCGATGAGGGCTATACCAAGTTTATTCCTGAAGCTATTTCAGGTCTGCTCAAGAAATACGAATTAAGTGTCAGCGATTTTGCCAAGGTAATCTACCCCTGCCTCTACCCCAGAGAGTACACAGTTATAGGGAGGAGCCTAAAGCTTGATCCCAGTCAAATGCAGCAGGAGATCCTTAGCACCATAGGTGATACCGGCACTGCCCATTCTCTGATGATGCTTGTGGCTGCCCTGGAGGAGGCCAAGCCGGGGGACAAGATTCTTGTCGCTAGCTACGGATATGGAAGTGATGCCCTGTTCTTCGAAGTAACTGGGGAAATAGAGAAGGTAGGGGAGAGAAGAGGTATCAAGAAGCACATGACCTCAAAGAGCGAGCTAACCAGCTATGAGAAATACCTCAGCTTCCGCAATGTACTCCCGGTAGAAAAGGGACTGCGCGGAGAAACCGGCCCCACTCAAGTAGCATTAACGTGGAGAGATCGCAAGATAATCCTGGCCCTTCATGGGTCGAAGTGCAAGGCATGCGGGACTCCCCAGTATCCTGCTCAAAGGGTATGTGTAAATCCGAATTGTGGCGCTATTGACCAGATGGAGGACTATTGTTTTGCTGACAAAAAAGGGCGCTTGTTCAGCTACACTGGGGACAATCTAGCTTTCAGCGTTAGCCCTCCCGAGATGTATGGAGTGATAGATTGGGACGGTGGCGGGAGATATGTCCTGGATGTCACCGATACTGAGCCTGAGTCCCTCAAAGTAGATATGCCAGTGGAAATGACCTTCCGGAGAAGGTATACGGACGAGCTGCACGGAATCTATGGATATTTCTGGAAAGCCACGCCGATAAGAGGGTAAACATCTGATTCAAGATGGGGAGCAGGAGGTTTCGAAATGAGTGAAAACCAGAAGCCATCTCAGTCGCCTGAAGTCGCTGCAAAGTTGAACATAACCCAAAGGCTTCTGTGGCGGATAATAGCCAGAATAGTAAAGGTTATTGATGACAAGTATGGTGAGGAAGGGCTAAACACAATCTACGAAGGGTTGAGGGACTGGGACTTCTGGCAGGTGCCGGTGAAGAAAGCTGGCTTAACACCTGGAAAAGCAAGCCTTGAAGACACGCTTTTCAAGGTGTTGGAAGCGGGTGACGAGGTCCTGTTCACCATGGAGGAACGCCCACTAATAGAGAAGGTGGGTGAGAATAAGTACCTCTATAAGGTACGTCATTGCAATGTTGCTGATGTGATCAGCAGAGAAAGCTGGAAAGCGTGTCCCATTGTCTCGCGGGCCATTGAAGAAGGGGCGGCAAAGGCAGCGAATCCCAACATAAAGTTGACGGGGGACAAATTCCTCGTAACTGGAGCTGATGGCTGCTATTCGTACTACGAGATGACAGAGTCCCCAGAAACGTAGTCTTCATGGAAGCCGATCCCAAATAGGTAGCTGGAGAGGAAACGACTATGGCACATGACATCGTGGTGGTTGGTGGAGGGCACAACGGGCTTATTGTTGCCGCCTATTTTGCCAAGGCGGGGTTAGATGTTTGTGTAGTGGAGAGGTCTGATAAAGTCGGCGGCAGCGCCGCCAGCAGGGAACTGACTCTGCCAGGGTTTATCCATGATCCAGGAGCCACGGTACATATGACCATGCAAGCTAATCCTATGATTCACCGGGACGAGTTGGGGCTGGTGTCAAAATATGGACTGAGGTACATAACTCCGGACCCACAACTTGCCATCGTCTTTCCCGATGACAGGGCCTTAGTCTTCTATCGAGATATTGACAAGACGTGCCAATCCATAGCGCAGTTTTCCCAGCGAGACGCCGAAATGTACCCTAAGTTTGTTAGCGGTTCAAGCCAGCTACTCAAGGCAGGGGGTGTAGCTACCTTTTCCCCGGCAGCTCCCTTTGGTCGCCTGGTTTCATTTATGGACCAGAGCGATGCAGGCCGCGAATACTTAAGGGTGATTCTATCCAGTACTACGGACCTGGCAAAGGAGTGGTTTGAGAGCGAACAGATGAGGATTGCACTCAACAGGTGGGCATCTGAGGTTATGTTCGCGCCGCAGGAAATCGGAACGGGTTACTATATGTTTGGACTGCCTCATTTTCACGCTTGGGGAATTGCCTGGCCAGAAGGTGGCTCGGGGACCCTGACTGATAAATTGGCAGCCTGCATAAAGGACAATGGGGGCACTATCAGAGTGTCAAGCCCGGTGAAGGCTATCAAGGTTGAAGGTAGTGAGGCCAAAGCAGTGATCCTGGAGGATGGCGAGGAGATCTTGGCAAAAAGGGCTATTGTTTCCAACGTCAATGTTAAGCAGCTTTTCCTTGACTTCTTGAAAGCCGAGGACCTGCCCGAGGGTTTCCAGGATAAGGTCAGACGCATCAAGCACAGTCCGTTCTCCGCTATGAACCAATCCCTAGCCCTTAAAGAGTCGCCAAAATATAAAGTCGGCGGAGACGTTGACAAAGCTGCCATGGTCGAGCTGACTCCAGGTACTATGGACGAGTTTCTCGCCCTATTCGACCAATATAGGTATGGGATCCCCAATACGGCTATGCCATTGTTGATCGTGGCCACGCACTGTGACCCTACCCGTGCCCCCGCTGGCCACCACACCGGCTACCTTTATCACTATGAGCCGTATAACTTGAAGCCAGGTGGTGCAGCCAGGTGGGACGACATCAAGCAAGAAATAGCCGATGGGATTTTGGACGTGGTGCGGCAACGGACTACAAACATGGGTCCAGAGAATATTCTGGGCAGATACATAATGAGCCCTCTGGATCTGGAGAGGTATAACCCAGCTATGATTCAAGGAGACCTGATGCATATAGGCGTGTATCTATCCCAGTTCCTCACCAACAGGCCACTACCAGGTTGGGGTCAGTATAGGACACCAGTGAAGAAGCTTTATATGTGTGGAGCGAGCACCCATCCTGGAGGGGGAGTGTCCGGCGGTGGCAGAGCAGTTGTACAGGTGATGATGGAGGACATGGACATCGATTTCAAGAAGGTGGTAGGACGGTAATCGTGGACAGGCTGGAATGATTTGCTAAGGCGATAGTGATGAAGAACGGCGTAAAGATATTGAACGAAGATGGCGAAGTTGTCGCTGTATTCTACTCAGTCAGGCGCAAAGGTGACAGGTTGGTAATAGACGGAAAAGCTTTAGATGTGATGCGTATGGATATGATTCTCACGCCGAGAGAGATCTTCAAGTTACTGAGGATGACGCTTTCTTGGGGGGTAGTCTCCTTTATTCTGCTCCTCCCCTATTTCGGTCTCAAGCGGATAGCTGGCAGATTCTCTGGAGGGCCTCAAGATTAGGGAAAGCGTGGCCAGGCCGGGTAGAAGCTGTTTTGTAGCGAGTAAGAGTTTCCTCCATAGAGGAGGGAGAGGTGTCCCTTAAGGAGTTCAGCCTGGAGGGCAAAGTAGCTATTGTCACCGGAGCCGGTCGTGGCATAGGCAAGAGCATCGCTTTGACCTTTGCCGAGGCAGGAGCGGATGTTGTTTCAGTAGCCCGCACCAAGCAGGAGATCAACCAGACTACAGAAGAGGTTCGCCAGATGGGGAGAAAAGGCCTGGCTATCCCCACTGATATGACTAATGCAGAACAAGTAGAAAGGATGGTAGAGAGGAGCGTCCAAGAGTTTGGAAAGATTGACATACTGGTTAACAATGCTGGTATGGTGCTGATTAAGCCCATGGTACCTGCACCTGGCTTCAGACCCATAGGTGCTGACCCCATGACTGACCTCTCTACCCCTATAAGCGAGGATGAATGGCATCGAGTAATAGACTTGAATTTGACGGCGATTTTCCTTTGCTGCAGGGCTGTAGGTCCTCATATGATCAAGCAAGGGAAAGGGAAGATTATCAATATCACCTCAGGGTTTGCCTCCAAAGTGGCGCCTCACAGAGCACCCTATGCAGCTAGTAAAGCAGCAGTGGCTATGCTTACCAAGTCATTAGCCCTTGAATGGGCTAGATTTAACATCAACGTTAATGCTATTGGACCAGGTCTGATCCGCACTGATCAATCGGAAACATTTTTTCAAGATGAGGCACTTCTACAAGGACTCCTGAAGAGCTTGCCTCTCAGGAGGGTCGGTGAAGCAAGGGAGGTAGCTCTTCTGGCCGTCTACTTAGCATCCGATGCTTCCAACAATATGACAGGGCAAAACATTTATATTGACCAAGGACTCTCTATCTCCTGAAAGTATTTCCCGGTTTTTTGCGGAAAGTTAAGGTTGTTATGGGACTCAAGCTAAAACGACTGCTTGAAAAAGAAATAATGGAGGCAAAATGGCAGAAGGTATAAAGGATAAGGTGGCAATTATAGGAATGGGCTGCACCAAGTTTGGAGAACTCTGGGACAAGAGTGCTGAAGATTTGATGGTTGACGCATTCATCGAAGCTATTGAGGACGCTGGGCTAGAGAAAAAAGACATTCAAGCTGCCTGGCAAGGCGGCCCTGAGATGACTGAGGTCAGTACGGGACACAGTGCCATACCTTTGTCTACGGCGCTCAAGCTGCCATACATTCCGGTAACGAGGGTAGAGAACATGTGTGCCAGCGGCTCAGAGGCTCTTAGAGGAGCTAGCTACGCGGTTGCCTCGGGGGCTTATGATATCGCCCTGGCACTGGGCATAGAAAAGCTCAAAGACACGGGCTATGGCGGTCTGCCGGAGTTCTCCCATGTAATAGCTGTAGGGACAAAACTTAGGATTATCCTGGCAAATAATACAACGCCGGGACTGTTTGCCATGATGGCCACCAGGTATTTTGCCCAATATGGCCTTAGCCCTGAGGAGGGCAAGACAGCCCTAGCTAAGATTTCAGTTAAAAGCCATCATAATGGTGCTATGTGTGAGAAAGCTCACCTCCGCAGAGAGGTAACCGTTGAGCAGGTAATGGCCGCCCCAATAATCGCCTGGCCTCTGGGACTTTTTGACTGTTGTGGTGTGAGCGATGGAGCTGCAGCAGCCATTGTAACCCGAGCTGACTTGGCAAAGAAATTCAGGCCCGATCCCATATATATCAAGTCTTCGCAGATTGCTACCAGCTCAGGGGAAGAACTAATGTACACTGACTATGATTATGCCCACGTTGAGTCGACCTGTCGCGCAGCGACGA
>CAYWDP010000042.1:0-6633 GCA_964457045.1 uncultured Dehalococcoidia bacterium | reverse complement strand
GTTCCCCCCAGGAACGTGGTCAGTATTTTCGTGGTTGGGCTCTAGAAGAAGGGGATCTCCAGGTCAAAGGGGCGGCATGAGAAAAGATAGAGTAATCAACCAGAACAAAGTAGCCAAACTGAGCGACATAACCAGGCTGATCAAAGACGGAGACAGGGTGGCAATTGGGGGCGCCTGGTTGAGCAGTCACCCAATGGCCATAATACGCCAGATTATTCGCTCCGGGATAAAGCATCTGTCCCTCATAACTATTCTGGGTAGTGTAGATATTGATCTAATGATAGGTGCTGGGTGCGTAGACAGGTTGATGTTCTCCTTTGTCAGTATGGAAGCTTATGGACTGGCGCCCAATTTCCGCCGGGCTATTGAGAAGGAAGGGCTAGCCTATGATGAGATCACTGGTCTAGCCATCATTCTGGGATTTGAGGCAGCAGGAAGAGGTGTTCCCTTCCTCCCCTACCGAGGTCCCTTTGGCTCTGACTACCTCAAGCAGAGGCCAGAATTCTATAAGACCATAAACTGCCCCTTCACTGGGGAGGAGATGATAGCCATTCCCGCCATCAAGCCGGACGTAGCCATAATTCATGCCCAGCGGGCTGACCCAGCAGGGAATATTCAGATTGAAGGCACTGGTGGGTCTGATTTGGAGCTGGCTAAGGCAGCAGAAAAGGTTATCGCCACAGTAGAGGAAGTAGTCCCTACTGAGGTATTAAGGGAAAATCCCTACAAGACCAAGATACCGAGATTCTATGTGGATATGGTTATAGAACAACCTTTTGGGGCTCACCCTACCTCCTCCATTCCCAGCTACGTCGGTGATCCGTGGCACATGCTAACCTACATGGAAATGGCTGCCAGCCCAGACACCTTCAAGCAATACTTAGATAGCTATGTGATGAAGTCGGAGGATGAGTACTTGGAAGCCGTAGGTGGACTGAAGCAGATGAACTTACTGAAAAAGCTGGCACAGGAGGTGAAGTTGCTATGAAAGAATATGCGCAGGATTACTCTACAGCCGAACTGGTGTGTGTGGCAGTAGCCAGAGAGATCGAGGATGGCGACATACTTATTCTAGGCTCCTTTACTCCGCTCGCCTTCGTGAGTTACATCCTGGCAAAATTGACCCACGCGCCAAATGTTATGTATATGGCCTATTCATCGGTTGATGCCAAGCCGTTCCGGCTGTCCTTCGCCAGCTATGAAGCCGCAGCAACGAAAGGGGGAGTTGCCCGCTGGAACATGACGGAGTGTATAAACTCCCTTTACCTGGGAATAGGTGTGGATGTTGAGCCCATATCGAGCATTCAAGCGGATCAGTATGGAAACATCAATATTTCAGTCGTCGGGGATTATGAGAAGCCTGTGTTGCGTGGACCAGGAGGGGCAGGCGCACCTGAAGTGGTTAAGATGCACCGCAAGATGATTGGGTATTTCCCTAATCACTCCAAGAGGACTTTGGTCCCTAAAGTTGACTTCATAACCGGCACCAGGTGGAAGATCAGCAATGAAGCACGAGTAAAGACAGGTCTCAGACCTGGCCCCCTGAAGTATATTACCAACCTAGCCATCCTTAGCAAGGATGAGGAAGACAAGCCGTTCAGGATAGAGTCCGTACACCCCGGTGTTAGTGTAGACCAGGTGATCGAAAACACTGGTTTTGAGTTGACGGTTCCCAGAGATGTCCCACAGACCGAAAAGCCTACGAAGGAGCAGATCAGGCTCTTGAGGGAAGAGATCGACCCCTACGGCATAGTAGCCTTTGACTTCATGCCGGGCAAGGATAGAATCGCTTATCTTAAGCAGATTCTAGACAGAGAGGTCAAGGCTCTAGCTTACTGAAGTCTCCAAGAGAGGTCTTCTTCAGTAGATAACAAGGAGAAGCACATGAGTTACCAAACAATAAAGCTGGAAAAAGCAGACAGGGTGGCTACCATCATTTTTGACCGGATGGAGAAGAAGAATGCGGCAAATCATCAGATGTTTAGAGACCTTGATGCTGCCCTGACCGATATCGAGGAAGATGAAGATATGAGGGTGGTAGTTCTAACCGGTCAGGAGGACGTTTTCTGCGCCGGGGCTGACGTGTCGGGTTTTGACTTTCAGAAGGTTAGCGCAGGCATGTATTTCATGCAGCTTGTGGCGAGGGTGTTTAACCACTTTGAATACATACCAAAACCCGTTGTCATGGCAGTTAACGGGATTGCCTATGGGTTTGGCACGGGAATCACCCTTACCGGTGATATCGTCATTGCTTCGGACAAGGCAAAGTTTAGCATCAGAGAGATTAACCATGGAGCTATCCCTATAGAGACGCTGACTCGTGGCATGGAGGTAATGGGCAAGCACAATATTTCCTACCTGTCTCTTATGGCCAATGATATCAGTGCTGAGGAAGCTAGGGCAATGGGGCTGGTGAATAGGGTGGTTCCTCATGACCAGTTGAAGGCAGAGGTGGACAAGGTATGTGACAAGCTGAAGAATGGTGCACCCTTTGCCCAGGCTGCCATAAAGAGGATACTGAATCGCAAATCCCACGAGGATTGGGACTTCGGCCTGGGAATAATGCCGGCTGTTTTTGCCACGGATGACGTGGCTGAAGCGAGGAAGGCATTCCTAGAGAAGCGCCCTCCCCAATTCAAAGGGAAGTAGAGATTAACCTCTTTGCGGAGGAGATGATTCAGTCGCTTAAGTATGTTGCCTTTGTAAACAGCCAATCAAGGTCCATATTGAGACATCTTCCTATCTCTCTCCGCTCCTTTGTAACCTTTGAGTTAATGCCGTTTTGACCCCGATTTCTGTTAGATCAGGAGGCAGTATGGATTTCCGCTTCAGCCAAGAGGAAGAAGAGTTCAGACAAGAGGTTCGTGAATTCATAAGAGAAGAACTCCCGCCTCACTGGACAGGGACAGGTCTGCTTCAGGAAGCAAAAGATGAGGAGGAATGGGAGTTTTCACGTAGTATGATGCGCAAGGTAGGAGCGAAGGGATGGCATGCCTTGGCTTGGCCCAAGGAGTATGGGGGGCAAGCATCTGTTGCCAAGCAATTCATCTTCAGTGAGGAGATGTACTACCATGAATTGCCAGGGGTGGACTTACAGGGCGCTCTTATGTGTGCCCCCGCCCTGATCCAACATGGAAGTGAGGAACAGAGAAGAGAGCACCTGCCCAGAATAGCCCAGGGGGAGGTGGTGTGGTGCCAGGGCTACAGTGAGCCGGGAGCTGGCTCTGACCTAGCAGCGCTATCTACACGAGCTGTAGAGGAGAAGGATAGTTTTGTTCTTAATGGACAGAAGGTGTGGAGCACCAATGCCGAGCGCGCTGATTGGTGTTATTTATTAGCTAGGACTGACCCCGAGGCTCCCAAACATAGGGGGATTAGCTTCTTCCTTTTAGATATGAAGACGCCCGGCGTCACAGTAAGTCGTTTGCCTAACATAGTCGGCACCTATTGCGAGATCTTCCTTGATAATGTGCCAGTCCCCAAGAAGAATCTGATAGGCGGTCAAAATGAGGGGTGGAAGGTGGCTAACACTGTCTTAGGCTATGAGAGATCAGGAGTACATCGGATTGCTGCAGCCTGGCGGAATCTAGACCGACTGATAGATTTCGCCAAGGAAACAAAGCGTAATGGTGCGCCTTTGTTTAAGGATCCCTTAGTTCGGCACAGGTTAACCCAGCTATTTATTGAGGGCCAAGCGGTGAGACTTCTTGCCTACCGGGTTGTCTGGCTACAGAGTATGGGCAGAGAGATAAATTATGAGGTATCGGTGGCGCGGTTATTTGGCTCTGAATTTCAGCAGCGGGTGGCTAGCACCGCGATGCAGCTCTTGGGACCTTATGGGCAGCTTGGCCCAGGCTCCAAGTTGGCTCCCTCGGCAGACTTCCGCAGAGAATACCTTTACTCTTTAGGGGCCACCGTTGGTGCCGGTACCTCAGAGATCCAAAGGAATATTATTGCCATTAGAGGATTGGGACTCCCCCGGGGCTAGAGGGGAAACATGTCCCAGAGCAGCCCCCAACCAGACAGTAGTCAAAGACTGCTGGCTATCTGTGGCATTACTGGCCCTATCTTATATGCAATTGTAGTAATAGTCCTCGGTTTCCTCGAACCCGATTACAATCATGCCGCACAATCCATGAGCGAACTTGGCGCTGTCGGTGCTCGCTATGCCATCATAATGAATACCGCGGGATTCCCTCTATTGGGCCTCTTGATCATCGCCTTCGCCTTGGGCCTTGACCGTGGCATAAGAGATGGTAAGGGGGCTAAGATTGGTCCCGCATTGGTCGCTGTATCGGGCACTGCGTTGGTGATGACGGGAATCTTTCGTTGTGATCCCGGCTGTGTAGATGTAACAATGGTTGGAACTACGCACAGTGTTTTCGCCGTAATAGCTGCCTTTGCCATGTTACTTGCTCCTCTGGCTATCTCTCCAAGATTAAAGAGGGATGAACGATGGGAAAGCTATCCAGCCTAATCCGTGGCAACCGTGGTCGTAGCACTAATAGTTACTGCTGTCTACGGATTCAATGTTTTCGAGTCATGGAAAGGAGCGCTACAAAGAATCTCAATGGGGATACCACTGATTTGGGTAGAGGTCATGGCGATTAAGCTACTGCGTCTATCATAAATGCGGTCTGATGACTCGAATGCCCCGGCACTCCTCACCCGCGATGACTGATATCTAAAACTGCCCATACCACAGCCTCTCTGGGATTGTTCCCGCAGGATATTAGTAGTTCTGACTCCATAGTACCTTGACGCTGCTATGGCGTTATGTATACTATTAGTCTACAAACCATAAGGCTGCTGGTTATAAGGCATAGGGTCTACGAGTTCTGAGTGAGTCAGGTGCGGGATGAACAGACAAGTAAGACTCAATTTGGGTTGCGGGGCTGTTTATAAACCCGGTTACATTAATATAGACAGGTATGATAGCAGTGTAGCAGATACAATTTGTGACATAGACAATTTACCTTTTAAATCAAATAGCATTGCTCTAATAGAAGCGTCTCAACTGATAGAGCATTTTGATTACGTTCATTGCAAGTACATCCTGAGTGAATTGTTCAGAGTTCTAGGCCCTGAAGGAACCTTGATACTGGAAACACCTGATCTAGAGAAGAGTTCCAAGAAGCTTCTTTCCAGCGATTTGGAGGCTCAGAAAACGACGTTACAGTGGGTTTATGGGATAGACAGTCCAGGAATGCAGCACAAAACAGGATTTACGTTTAATTTGCTAGGCAGTCTTTTGGAGGAGACCGGTTTTGAAAAGGTTTCAAGAGAAAAGCCGAAAACACATAGATATGAGCATGGAATAAGAACAATATGTAGGAAACCGGAGGACTGTTTAGGGAAACAACTTTTTGCCTGTTTCAGAAAAAGGCTAAAAGGTAAACTCAAGACCGATGACTCTTACATACTGATACCCTTAGAAAGTTGGCTCAAAAGAATACCTGATCTCCATACAGAACTGAAGGGAACCAAAGAGAGGTGGATAGACGAAATAATCGCCAAAACGGTTATCTGCCATCCTTATATTCCTTTAGCCTTTCTTGAGGAGTGTATAGCTCATGGTGTTGTAGCAGAATCAGAAATGAGAGACAGAATCAGCTTACTCAATTGGTTAGCTGAAATGGAATTCCACAAGAAAGTTTTCTCTTTGTGGATGAAAAGCAAAAAGAATCTTAGTGAACTAGGACAGGGGGCCAAGAATTTTATGGCTCGCCTTGAGCTTTTGATGTTAGATACTTTGAGTAGCGGCGCAGAATACCAGGAAAGTCTGGGATACATATTAGACCTGGAACCAACTGATGATATTGACATTTTTGATTTCCATCTGGTTTCTCTGGAAGCCAGAAAACTCCTCAACATCGGGACAAGATGTTTTGATAAGGGCGAACTCTCTAAGGCATCGGATTTCTTCTTGACATCTTCTAAAATGAATCCTGGAGACCCTCTTGTTTACTGGAACATGGCCAGACTTAGCTGTGCTCTGGGGTTGGAAGAATATGAGGTAGTAGGCAACTATGAAAAAGTCCTGAAGCTGGTAAAAGGTAGCAAGAACAAGAAAAGTATAGAGGCAGAGTTACGGCATGTCAGGGAAAACAAGAGTAATCTGGTTCGGAGGGAGCCTATTACAGAAGATAGCCAAATAATTTGAAGCCCCAGGAGGATTCAAATAATGTACGGCGACAAAGGCACATTTGGCTTTGGGGCAAGTGGTAGAGTATGAAGTCTACCAAGTGTGGAGGTTCGAAATGGGCAACAAGAAGCTCCAAGAAATAGGAAGTAAACTTGGCATTTCAGAAAAGGACATGGCTGCTATACGGAAGGAAAGAATTAAGAGCAAACTAAAGTATCTTTTCATCGGAGCAGTCGCCGTTGCTTGCTCCTCTCTAATAGGTTTTTTGATTGGGACATGCAGTCCGGCTGAGAATGGTGGCGGTTATCCTTACGCTGCACCTGGTCTCGGTCTTATTGCCAGGCCGAGAAGGGAAAAAGGACTGTTTGTCCTAGTATTTATCCTGGTTACAATCTTGCTGTCAGTAGTCGGCGCTATGGCAGCGTATAAAGCTGGACAACACTCTGCTCCCGTACCCGAGTATAATGTTTTCTCCAGGCAGAAATAAA
>CAYWDP010000041.1:0-15500 GCA_964457045.1 uncultured Dehalococcoidia bacterium | reverse complement strand
AGGAATTTGGAGATTATCGAGCCAACTGGAAGCTGAGTTGCCGCATCTATGTCAGGAAGACCCGTGAGGAGATGGCTGAGGTGATCTCAGTGGAGGAAGCAGTCAACAATCCAGAGCTGGTGGAAATGAGGGAGTTCTACTGTCCCGGATGCTTTGCCCAGCTAGCGGTGGAGGTTGTTCCTGTAGGGTATCCAGTGATATTTGAGATGTTGCCCGATCTGGATACCTTCTATCGAGAATGGCTGGGCAGACCCCTGGAGGACGAGCGGCCAGACTGGTTCCAGGATAAGACCTTGGATGTGCCTGCGCAGTGGGCAAAGGAGGAATGAAATGGCGGAAAAGAGATATTTGCTGGCTCTGGACGCCGGTGGGACGATGACCGATACATTTGCTGTGGATCAAGAAGGGAAATTCGTCCTAGGGAAGTCCCTAACCAACCCCGTAAACGAGGCTTTGAGCTATATCGCCTCGGTTGAAGACGCAGCGAGATCTTGGGGAATGACCTCTGCTGACATTCACCAAAGAGCACTATCCTCCACTTATACCGGCACAACGATGCTTAATATTCTGCTTACCCGAACTGGAAGCAAAGTAGGTTTGCTGATAACCAGGGGATTTGTAGATATGCCGCTTATGGAAAGAAGCCTTACCTGGCTAGGGCAATCTTATGAGGACATACTACATCAGCAGCTACATGAGCATACCCCCTGGTTAGTACAGCCAGAGAACGTCAAGGAGGTGACCGAGCGAATCTCGGTTGGTAGCTTCTACATGTTGCACCATTATATGCCCGGCCAGGTTGTTATTCCCCTGGTGGAGGATGAGGTCCGCCAGGGTATCAGCGAACTTCTGGATCAGGGAATAGAGGTGATAGGTATTTTGACCATTGGCTCGTATGTTAACCCAGTACACGAGAAGAGGATGGCGGAGATTGCCCGAGAAACGGTGAAGCAACGCGGTGCTGATGTCCCAGTGGTTGCCTCGCATGAAATATGCTCAGTGCCTAACGAAAACGAAAGGTTGAAGACCCTTCTCTTCCAATGCTATGCGGCGGAAATTGGAAGGAAGAAATTGCTTAGTGTGGAAGGGGCAGCGAAGGAAGAGGGGTATGACTATGATTTGCTTACCTTACTCTCCTACGGAGCGGCAGCGAACATTCGCTACCCGAAGCTATGCGAAGCTGTCGTCTCAGGACCGGTGGGGGGCTTGCTGGGGGGCAAAATAGTAGCTGCCCTGCTGGGGCAGCCTAATCTTATTTGTTGCGACTTAGGCGGTACTACTTTTGACGCAGGGCTTATCGCCGCAGGATTACTACTGGTGAACAAGGAACCTGATTTTGCTGGTCACCGATTAAGGTTGCCCATGGTCAGCATAAATTCTATTGGTGCTGGGACTGGCACCGTGATCCACGTCGATGAGGTAACTAAGCGTATCACCCTGGGGCCGGAGAGCGCCGGGAGTGCTGTAGGAACCTGCTATGTCTACCCGGATATCACCATCGGAGACATAGATCTCATTCTGGGGTATCTAAATGAGGACTACTTCCTTGGAGGTAAGGTGAAGCTTGATAAGAAGAGGGCACTCCAGATGTTGAAGGAGCGATTGGCTGAGCCATTGGGGCAAGATTTATATGATGTATCCAGTAAGGTTCTGGATCTGATGCATTCCCAAATGTGCGATCACCTCAGCTCCATGCTTCTATCAAAAGGGCTGAATCCGGCTGAGTTTACCTTATTAGCTTATGGAGGTAGTGGTCCCCTCCATATGTGGGGGCTGAAGCGGGGGCTTACCCTCGGCGGGGTACTTATGGTGCCCTGGGCGGCAGCCTTCTCTGCTTTCGGCTGCGCTGCAGCCGAATATTTCCATCGCTATGATAAAGCGGTGACCTTTTTCTTGACCCAGGATATGACTGACGATATTAAACTTTACCAGGGCGGGGTGTTGAGTGGTGTCTGGCAAGAGTTAGAGCAACGGGGGTATGAGGAGCTGGAAAGGGAGGGTATCCCCAGAGAACAAGTGCACTTCAGGTACGGAATATCTGCCAGGTATATAGGACAAATCTCCACTTGGGAGGCTCCTGTCCAGAAAGGAAGGGTTGAAAACATCGAAGACTTGAACAGAGTTATTGAGAGCTTCGAGAAAGTGTACACCACCATCTACCCTGCGGCAGCCCGCTTCCCGCAGGCGGGCTACCAAATCACCGAGGTCTATGTGGAAGCAATAGGGGAGAAGATTAAGCCTGTCATACCCAAGTATCCACTGAAGAATAAAAAGGCTTCCCGGGAAGCCTTTAAGGGGCAGCGAGAGGCCTATATGGATGGAAAGTGGATAAAATTCGACATCTGGGAGATGGATTTGCTTGAGGCGGGGAATAGGATTGATGGGCCAGCTATTATCGAACATCCTATGACGACCTTGGTTATACCACCAGAAAACTATGTGGAGTTTGATGAGCACAGGTTCATCTGGTACAGGAGAAAATAAAGCTGAGCCTCGCTTGTTAGAGGTGCCTTGCATAGTAGAAGTGAGGAACGTAACGCAGAGGGAGGGCAGAAGCGATGAAAGTAAGAGCAGCCGTGCTATATGAGGTCAATGCTCCGCTTAAAGTGGAGGAGATAGATCTGGCTGAGCCAAAAGCAGGAGAGGTCCGAGTTAGGATCTTAGTTGGTGGGTTTTGCCATACTGACCTCCATATAATGAGGGGTGAGTTTCCTACGCCCTTGCCGGCAGTACTCGGGCATGAAGGAGCGGGGATAGTGGATGCAGTGGGTGAGGGGGTAACCACGGTTAAACCGGGAGATCATGTTTTGATGGGTGTCATCGTTTCCTGTGGGAGATGTGTCAAGTGTGCTACAGGTCAACCTTATTGGTGTGAGAATGCTGCTCAACCGATGATGACGGGCACACTTCTTGATGGTACCTCTCGTTTGAGCAAAGATGGCAAGAGCATACACCATGTTTTCTGTCAGTCCTCTTTCGCCGAATATGTTGTCGTGCCAGAGACCGGGGTGGCAAAGGTGCGGGAAGATGTTCCCTTGGAGAAAATTGTTGGCCTTGGCTGTGGATTCGGTACTGGACTTGGGTCGGTGATCAGCAACCCAAGGATTAGGGTAGAGCCAGGAGCTAGCGTGGCTATTATTGGCTGCGGCTCAGTAGGGCTAAGTGCCATAATCGGAGCCAAGCTTATTGGTGCAAGTAAGATTGTGGCTATAGATGTGGTGCAAAATAAGTTGGCCGTAGCCAAGGAGGTAGGAGCTACCCTTACCATTAATGCTTCAAAGGAGAATCCGGTAGAACGCACATTACTGGATGCGGGTCAGGTTGATTTTGTCTTTGAATGTGTTGGCAAGCCGGAGTCAATTCGTCAGGCCTTTGATATGATTAAGAGTTCAGGCTCGGTAGTAATAGTAGGGGCAGTTCCTTTTGGGGTTACCGTACCATTGGATGGTTTTGGCTTTCTCCTTGGTAAAAATGTTGTTGGCGTCCCAGCTGGTTTCATGAGACCAATAGTAGACATGCCCCGGTACGTTGAACTCTATATGGATGGGAAGATCCCCTTGGATAAGCTAATCACTGGAACCTTCAAGCTGGAAGAGATAAATAAGGCCGTCGAAGCACTGGAGAAAGGACAGGCGATAAAGAGCGTCGTGCTCCCGTAGAGGTTGTTGCAAGAGACAGTTTTTTGGCTTTCGAGAGGAGAAGAAGCTTTTCTTCAGGACGTTCATGATTTCTTGGCCACCGATTGTCTCCGGCACCTCAGCCTTTATTCTTTGTAAGCAAATGACTCTATGTGCTACTTTTGTTGTGCACCCTGCTTCATTGCATGGTGTATCCACCGCTAACGCTCAGGGTCTGACCTGTAATAAAGCTGGCCCGATCGGAGGCCAAGAACACTATCGCGTTGACCACCTCCTGCGGTTCCCCCAGTCGACCTAAAGGATAAAGCTTTGCTAGAGCCTCTTCCCTTGATGCCGACAAACCTGACTCTAACACTGCCGGCGTCTTACTTGTCCCTGGACTAACGACATTGAGCCGTATACCATCTCGGCTAACCTCTTTGGCCACGCCCTTAACGAAATTCATAACAGCCGCCTTAGCGGCACTATATATTACATGGAGACGTTCACCAACTTTCCCTGCGTCAGAGCCAACGCACACAATGCTTCCAGCTCTTTGCTGAAGCATGGGGTCAAGTACTGCTCTAACCGCGTACACCACCCCCCAAAAGGTTACATCAAACTCCTTGTGCCACTCTTCCGGTGGCTTGTCCACAAACTTTTTCAGTACCACATAAGCAGGCACGGTAACCAAGATGTCAACTCTGCCGAACTCTGCCACGGTTTTTCGAACCATTTCCCTGCAATCTTCAAGCTTAGTCACATCGGCATATGTTGAGATGGATTTGGCGCCAATAGCCCTTACCTGTTCTGCTACCTTGTCTGCCCATGACCGATCGATGTCGTTGGTTACCACGCAAGCTCCTTCCCGGGCTAGCTCCAAGCAAACCCCGGTGCCGAATCCACCACCCCCAGCCCCAGTAACTATTGCCACCTTATCCTTCAATTTCAGATCCACCTACTGTCTCCTTTCTCTCGTGTTCTAGTGCTCTCTCCAAACTACCTTCGTGTGCTTTTCTGGTCCCGTGGTCACTGCCAACTCTCCCGCTATAAGCGGTTTGGCATTACCCCTGTGCTCTCCAAGACACCCAACTTACTAGTCCGTATCGATTGCACAGGCACTGATCGGAATCATATCAGAAACGGTACAAGCTCGTCAAAAACGCGAATTGCCGCAAAATATGTTGCTCAGTAGCGCTCTTGGCGCTGCTCTTCTCTTAAGAGCAATCGTGGGGTGCCGTGATAGGCTGGGGAAGCTCTTCCATGGCAGGTTTCCTCCCTGCTTAGTGGCCCTTGGCCCCAAGCTAGTTATCGAAACCCCTGAGTAGCAGGCGCAAGGGATAGGTATTGTGTCTAGCAGCCGAACGGACTTAGGATGGAAGATAGCTTCAAACTGGCGGAACTTCTCCTGGTTCAAGTGAACCTAGTTACCTCTGGTCAGGATGGGGCAGGGATTGCCTTTCGAGAATTGAAATACCTCACTTCTATCTTAAGAGCTTAGCATAATGCTGACTTTCCTGTCTAGGAAGAGGGTTCCTCCCTAAATCAGCGATTAAATTTCAAATATAGGGCAGGGGCTCTGTCCCCTGCAGAAATGAGCGGGTGGCAGAGCACCCGTCCTATGAAAGGGCAGCAATCGCTATTTTCGGAGTTCCTGATGACTTAAACTTACTAGGGGTAGCCCGCAAGGGCTACCCCTAGTAATGAAAGCAGCAATGGCTGTTTCTAGAACAAGCCCTTAATCGTATAGAATTAGAAAAGTCCCTGGACTTTTCCTGTCTTCACATCCACATCCACCTTCCTGAAAGCTGGGTCGGAGCTGGTTCCCGGCATCAGGCTGATGGCTCCGGCGCACGGGCAGAGGAATTTCGCCCCGGAGTAGATCAACACGTCGCGGAGGGGCAAGCTCCACCCTTTTGGAGTACCCTTAATGGCTGGATCGTGGGTCAGACTCAGGTGGGTCTTCACCATCATGGTGGTGTAGTCATCATATTTGGCATCGGACTCAAGCATCTTGGCCTTGGCCTCGGCATCAGGGGTCCAAGCTACACCGTCAGCCCCGTAGACCACTTTGGCGATCTTTTCAACCCGGTCTCGCAGCTTCATTTCCAAGGGATAGAGGAACTTGAACTCGTTCTTATCTTCGCAGGCTTCCATAACTGCATCAGCCAACTCCAGGGCGCCATCGCCACCGTTAAGCCAATGAGTAGACATGGCGCAGCGGGCGCCAGCCGCCTCAGTTGCCTTTCGGACCATGGCGATCTCATCCTTGGTGTCGGTGTGGAAGGTGTTAATGCACACCACCGGGTTGATGCCGGAGGTCTTGATAATATTGATATGGTGTAGCACGTTGGGCATGCCCTTTTCCAATAGATCGAGGTTCTCCCTCTTATACTCTTCAGGCAGCGGAATGCCAGCTACCACCTTGGGCCCGCCACCGTGCATCTTCAGAGCTCGAATGGTGGTGGTGAGTACCGAAACATGTGGCTTGAGGCCACTCAAGCGGCACTTGACATTCCAGAACTTCTCAAAGCCAATGTCTGCGCCGAAGCCGCTCTCGGTTACATGGTAGTCAAACATCTTCAAGCCGAGGCGGTCAGCGATGATGGAGGACTGGCCAACAGCAATGTTGGCAAAGGGGCCGGCATGCACCATACAGGGCTGATACTCTACCGTGCAACACAGAGTAGGGTTAATGGTGTTGCGCATCCAGGCGGTCATGGCGCCACCCACCTCTAGGTCGCCAGTGGTAACGGCATTGCCTTTCTTATCGAAGGCTAAAGTAATGTGGTCCATCCTTTCCCGCAGGTCCTGCAGGTCTCTGACAATGGAGAGCATAGCCATCAACTCGGAGCTGACGGCGATGCCGAACTTGGACTGCATGGTGTAACCATCCATGCGGCCACCAAGGCCTATAATGATATTGCGCAGGCTCTGGGCGCAGAAATCCATAATCCAGCCCATCTCCACCCTGGTGGGGTCGATGTCTAGGCGGCGCATCTTGGTGAGTCGGGCTAGCTGCTCGTCATTGTAATTGCGCTCGTGCATCATCCTGGAGGTAAGGGCCACCATAGCCAGGTTGTGGGCATTCATGATGTCGTTGATATCACCGGTGAGCCCCATGGAGAATTCAGTCATGGGAATGAGCAACGCATTGCCACCGCCGGCAGCGGTGCCCTTGATGTTCATGGTGGGACCACCTGAGGGCTGACGGATGCAACCGCCTGCGTTCTTTCCTCGCTTGCCCAAGCCTTCCAGGATGCCCATAGTAGTGGTGGTCTTCCCCTCTCCCAGTGGTGTGGGGGTAATGGCGGTCACCTCAACATACTTGCCATCTGGCTTGCCTTTCAGGCGCTCCATAATCTTCAGGAAATCGAGCCTGCATAGCCTCCCCTGAGGGATAATCTCGTCCTTTTGCAGACCTAGCCTTTCCCGCCACTCATCGGGACTTGGCATGTTTGCTTCGGCTGCCTCTGAAATCTCCCAATCTTTCATTTTGGTAGCGTCATAAGCCATATAAACCTCCTTATTTTAATTTCTATTGACTTGTAACATTTTGAATGCCGGATGCACTTAGCTACGCTTTGCGGCTCGTCTCTCTGCAGCTCTGACTGTGTTCATCATAAGCATGGTAACCGTCATTGGTCCTACTCCACCAGGTACCGGGGTGATGGCTTTTGCCTTCTCCTTGATAGCTTCAAAGTCTGTGTCGCCGACCAGCCTGAACCCACTCTTCTTGGTAGCGTCTGGAATTCGGTTTACGCCAACATCAATGACTACAACTCCTTTCTTTACCATGTCTGCTGTGATTACCTTTGGTGCGCCCATAGCGGCCACTAGGATATCTGCCTGTCTGGTTATCTTGGCCAGGTTCTTGGTTCCGGTGTGACAGACTGTTACTGTAGCATTGGCACGCGGCTTCTTCTGTACCAGTATCGCCATGAGCGGCTTACCCACGATATTGCTTCGACCACAAATTACCACGTGCTTCCCTTCAGGGCTATTTCCACTCCTGACCATCAACTCCACCGCCCCGTGGGGGGTACAGGGCATAAAATAAGGCTCGCCAATCAGCAGCTTGCCTACATTTATCGGATGGAAACCATCGACATCCTTTTGTGGATTAATAGCATTTAACACCTTATCCGTGTTAATATGCTTCGGCAGAGGAAGTTGCACCAAAATACCATCAACCAAGGGATCCTTGTTCAGCTCTTCAATTTTGCTCAGGAGCACTTCCTCTTTAGTGTTCTCGGGATATACTATGGTATCAGACGCGATGCCTAGTTCCTCACTTGCTTTGCTCTTCCCCGAGACGTAGGATACTGAAGCTGGGTCTTCCCCCACCCGCATCATCACCAATTTGGGAGTTATCCCCTTCTTCTTAAGCTCCTCTACCTGCTTCTTCAACTCAGCCCGAATTTCTTCAGCAACTTGGGTACCACTTATTATCTCTGCTGTCATTTTCTATCACCCCCTTATATTTGATCTGAAATAAAAATCTGGCTTCGCTTAGAGAATAGCCCGCAGCTTTGCCAGTTATGTTTCAAGGTATAGCTAACCAATGGATGACAGATCAATAGATACCCAGGAGCTAAAGAGAAAACATGGGCAGCGGTAGACTCTGAATTAGAAGCGTAGATAAGAGCTGCTGCCACTGCCTTTTTTCTTAAACCACGAAGCATTATATCATAGCAGGACAGGGGATGCAAGCCCAAACAAAAAGGGACTAAGCTAGACAAAGGGGTGCGGGCAGCTTATAATCTGCACTATCAATGAGCTCTAAATACAAACCCATCCCTGATGGCACCATTACCTCACCCCAGGGCTTCCTTGCAGGTGCTACCTACGCTGGGATAAAGACTAAGGGTGAGGGTCTTCTGGACCTGGGCATCCTTTGCTCAGAGGTTCCCTGTGTTGTGGCAGGTGTCTTTACCACCAATAAAATTAAGGCAGCTCCAGTGGTTCTATGCCAAGAGAAGTTAGTCAGGGGGAGAGCCCAAGCCATAGTGGTGAACTCAGGCTGTGCTAACGCCTGCACTGGGGAGCAAGGACTCGTTGATTCTGCTGAGATGGCGAACCTAACTGCTAAGAAACTGGGGATATCGCCGCAGGAGGTTTTGGTGGCTAGCACTGGCGTGATTGGTGTGCCTTTGCCTATGGAGAGTCTCCAAACTGGTATCGAAGGGGTCCCTCTCTCCCGTGAAGGAGGTCACCAACTGGCAGAGGCGATGATGACTACTGACACCTTC
Organism: uncultured Dehalococcoidia bacterium; assembly: GCA_964457045.1. Lineage (GTDB taxonomy): Bacteria > Chloroflexota > Dehalococcoidia > UBA2247 > RBG-13-53-26 > CAYWDP01. The sequence continues at coordinate 6,631 of CAYWDP010000041.1, read as the reverse complement.
CCTAAGGAGATAGCCGTGAGCGTCAGGTTGAGCAAGAGGGAGGTCACCATTGGGGGTATCGCTAAGGGGGCGGGGATGATTTACCCCGACATGGCCACCTTGCTTTGTTTTCTGGCTACTGATGCTGCTATACATGCCAGCTTTGCTCAAACCGCGCTGCGAAAGGCAGTGGATGACTCTTTTAACATGATCGCCATAGATAGTGATACCAGCCCCAATGATACGGTGCTACTGCTGGCTAATGGACTTGCTGGCAATGAGCCGCTGAGAACAGGCATGGCTGAGGCGAAGGTATTCCAGGATGCCCTCCGTGAAGTCTGCCTCTATCTGGCAAAATGCATTGCTCGGGATGGGGAGGGAGCGACTAAGCTTTTTGAGGTTAGGGTTGAAGCTGCCCTTACCCTAAAAGATGCCCGGCTGGCTGCCCGAGCTATAACTAGCTCCCCTTTGGTGAAAGCAGCCATCCATGGCAGCGACCCCAACTGGGGGAGGATAATCGCTGCTCTGGGGCGGAGCGGGGCAGAGACAAACCCATCGAAAATAGACCTCTACCTGAGAGATATCTGCCTCTTCAAGGCTGGTTGCCCTATCTCCTTCGACAAAGAGGCGGCGAGGGGGGTGCTGAACAATCCTGAAGTGCCCATTAGGGTGTGCCTCAACTTAGGTGAGGAATCGGCTACCGCCTGGGGCTGTGACTTATCCGAGGAATATGTAACTATTAATAGCGCCTATGTAACCTGAGAGATGGGGGAAATTCAGCCAACCCACAATAGCTCATAGCGCAGGTGCTCTGTCACCTGCTTTAGGTTGGGGGACAGAGCCCCCACCCTATGTTGCCTAAAGGATATCTACAAATCCAAAGCCTTCATGGAACTGATGCTGCAGACCTCTCTCCATTGGCACCTATGGCAAAGTCGAAAAGGCCGCTTCTTCTTAATCCGGGATTGCCATTGCCTGACTTTCAGTGCTTCCCCAAAGGATAGCCCTAATTCCTTTAAGAGGACGGCATCCCATTTTCTAACCGCTTCTTCGTCTCCCAGGGGACTTTGGCACCGGTCTCCTTGGCAGAGGGGACATACTTTACATAATTCATCTATGCCTTCAATAACCATGACAATGGAGTCAGGTTCTGAACTCAAGGTTTGCTTGATTCTGTTTCCAACCTGAAGGTATGTGGTGCCCCGGTCACTAGCGTCTAAAGTAAGAAATGGCACACAACAGATATGGTGAGCACGTAACTTCAGACTAACCTCGTTCTGGGCACCCATCCTTCTTGCAGTTATGGATAATTATAGCATACCAACCCGGCGTTGATCAGAAGAGCGCCAGTAGCGCCACCCTTCGCTTACAATTACCCACTTCGCGCAAAAACAATCATCCGTCGTGACGGGAGTCACGACGCTACTTTGATAGTCGTAGCGTCGCCTCTCCTGAGGCGACGAGTAATACCCATCGCCGCAACTTCTTCCATATATGCCGGTACTCCCTCCCCTGGCGGGAGGGAGCTCATACCCCACAAAATCTTTGATTTGGCAGGGTGGAAGCGGGGGGTTAGAGAGTAATCTGCCTAAGCTTGCCTATTTTCATCTTTCGTGGGGCCAATAATTGGCATGATAGATTCTGAGCGGAGCGAAGAATCCTTCGCTAGCGCTCAGGGTGACACTAAATATCCCTCTATCTCATTGATATTGGCTTACTCTTCTGCTATGCTTATCTCGATTTATAGAGAGTGGTGGAATCTAAGATGGGTTTGACCAGGATTACTGTCATCAAGCTTGGGGGCAGCACGCTGGGCAGCCATGATACTACCGTAGCGGATTTGGTGGCACTGCAAAAGATGGGTGTACTCCCTGTGGTTGTTCATGGCGGCGCTAATGTAGTTACTGATTGGCTGGGTCGACTTGGCATTTCCACCAGGTTTGTACAGGGTTTGAGGGTGACCGATGCCAAGACCCTAAAGGTAGTAATCGCCATTCTGGCTGGGCTGGTGAATAAGGAGTTGGTGGCAGCTATTGAAGCTTCAGGAGGGAAAGCTGTAGGCTTAAGTGGTATTGACGGTGGTCTTCTGGAGGCGAAGGTCAAGGATACTGAAATGGGCTATGTTGGTGAAATAATAAAGGTTAACCCAGCGCTGCTAACTACAGTAATTGAGGCAGGCTTTATCCCGATAATTGCCCCGCTGAGCCTTCAATCACCCCCTGAATCAGGCGAGAACGGATCCGTGCTCAATGTCAATGGAGATACAGTTGCTGGGGAGATCGCTGCTGCCCTTGGTGCTGAGAAATTGATCTTCCTTACTGATGTAGCTGGCCTTTGCAATAGCTCAGGAGAACTCATCCACCATCTCACTCCCCAGGAGGCAACCATCCTGATGACCTCTGGAGTGGCTTCAGGTGGGATGATACCCAAGATAGAAGCCTGCCTCCGTGCCCTCTCCACTGTCCCCATAACTCGAATTATCGATGGTAGAGTGTCTCATGCCTTGATTGAGGAGATAGAGGGGAGGGGCAGGGGGACTACCATTGCTTAGTTGAGACAATACTGTAGGGGCTGAACTCTGTGTCAGCCCTGGGTGGACAGAGACGTCTACCCCTACAGAGGGGAAAACCAAACAATGAACAACTGGCAGGAACTAGAGGAGAAGTATTTCTTGCGAACGGTGAAGCGTTTGCCAGTGACCCTGGTGCGTGGCAAGGGGGCAAAGGTGTGGGATGACGGGGGGAAGGAATACCTTGATTTTGTTGGCGGTTGGGCAGTGAATAGCTTAGGGCATTGCCATCCCGTAGTAGCCCAAACCATAGCTGAGCAGGCAAACACCCTAATTCAAGCCTCAAATCAGTTTTATACTATTCCCCAGATACGCTTAGCAGAGCTGCTGGTGCAAAATAGCTGTTTTGATAAGGTATTCTTCTGTAACAGTGGTGCTGAGGCGAATGAGGGGGCGGTCAAGCTGGCCCGCAAGTATGGCAGGCTCCACCTAGGAGGGGCTTTCGAGGTCATTACCACCTTGGATTCCTTCCATGGTCGAACCCTAGCTATGGTGGCGGCTACAGGGCAGCAAAAATTCCAGCAGCCTTATATCCCCCTCCCTAATGGCTTCATCAATGTGGAATACAACCATATTGAAGCAATAGAGAAGGCCACCACCAGCCAGACCTGCGCCGTAATGCTAGAAGCAATACAAGGGGAGGGGGGAGTGAACATCCCCTCTGAAGATTACCTCAGGAAGGTGCGGGCTTGGTGTGACCAGAAGGAGCTCCTTCTTATCCTGGACGAAATTCAAACTGGAGTGGGGCGAACAGGGACACTTTTTGCTTATCAACAATACGGTGTTGAGCCTGATATCATGACCTTAGCCAAAGGGTTAGCCAGCGGGGTGCCTATTGGCGCCCTCTTGGCCAAGAATAGAGCAGCTGTCTTTGAGCCTGGAGACCATGGCTCTACCTTTGGGGGGAACCCTCTAGCTTGTGCGGTGGCTTATGCTACCGTGAAGTTCATTATCGACAATGATATACCAGGGAATGCGCAACAGGTGGGGCAATATCTCACCATCAAGCTTGAAGAATTAAAATCAAGGTTCAACTTTATTGTTGAGGTGCGAGGTCGAGGGCTTCTGAAGGCTATGGAGTTCGACAAAGACATTGCTGATAGTGTAGTGATGGCTTGCCTGGAGAGGGGCTTGCTGGTTAATCGGGTAAAGCCCAATGCTTTACGTTTTATGCCCCCCCTCATTATCGGGGAGAAGGAGGTCGATCAAGCAAAGGTGATACTAGAGGAGGTACTTGTTGAAACCTCTAAATCATGATCCCTAAATCTAGACAATCTACCATAGTCCTGTCACTCCTATTTGTTGTCATCCTTTCCCTGGGTTTAGTATTGGCTCTCCCCCTTGAAGACGAGGTGTCAGCAGAGGATATTCAACGCTGTCTTGACTCTTTGGGCAATGAAAACCTTGATGACCCTGGTTTGATGAGAGAGCGAGCTTACGAACTAGCCACTGTCCTCTTTGATGATCCTGCAGAGTGTAACGAGTTCGCCGATGAGGTTACGGAAATATATTTTGCTTCTAAAGACGTGGATTTCCTGCTAGTCTACAACACCGGAGGCTTTGGAGGGGCTACCATGGCAGAAGACCCTGAATGGCCAAGCATTTTGGAAGGCATTAAGGCAGAGCTAGCCGATTTAGGTTATGAATCAATGATAATAGAGCACCAGCGGGGCAAAAAGGGTTTTGGGGGATTCATCGAAGAGGTGGAGGAACTCAAGGATGACTACCCTGCAAAAGCCCCTGAATTAGCCGCTAAGATAGCTTTCCTCACCAAGTATAATCCTGAGCTTAAGGTAATTACCACCGGGCGGTGCTTTGGAGCGGTTATCAGCAATGAGGTAATGGAGCTCGAAGCTGAAAATCTTCGGGTGTATAGCATTCAAGGAGGTCGCCCTTTCTGGTATACTGAGCCTAGTGGGGAAAGAAGCTTAGTGATAAAAGATAATGGTATAATGCCTGATACTTTGGGCAAAAGGGGCTTGTTGTTTTTCCTCTGGGCTTTTGGCAAAGCTAATTTTGGCCACCGCCTCTCCACCTCCCCTTCTAAGGAGGGTTCGGTACAAATATTAAGCTGGTATTTTAGAATGCCTGGTCATACCTATACCTGGAACTACCCTGTTGTTCAGTCTCGGATCGTAGCCTTTTTGGTGGAAAACTTTGCTAATGATTATTAGTGAGGATTTAGAAACCGTTCAAAAACGTAGTGCAGGCCTTTAGACCTGCCAAAAGCTCTTTAGCCATAGCTATTGATAGAAATCTGGTTTAGAGGTGAGAAATGGCAGAAAAGGTGGTACTGGCTTATAGTGGCGGTCTTGATACCTCGGTAGCCATTAGGTGGATTCGGGAGAAATATAACATGGAGGTCATCACCCTCACTATTGATGTAGCGGGTGAGCGAGACCTCACTTCTGCTCAGCAAAAAGCCCTGAAGGTAGGGGCGGTGAAAGCCCTGGTGGTGGATGCCAGGGAGGCCTTCGTCAACCACTTTCTCTTTCCTGCTCTTCAGGCAGATGCCATCTATCAAGGTCGCTACCCCTTAGCTACAGCTTTATCTCGCCCACTGATGGCCAAGCTGCTGGTGGATACTGCTCAGGAGGAAGGTGCCTCTGCTATAGCCCATGGCTGCACCGGCAAAGGCAATGACCAGGTGAGGTTCGATGTCAGCGTGGCTGCCTTAGCCCCCCATCTTAGGATTATCGCCCCAGCCCGAGAGTGGGGTATGACGCGGGAGGAAACTATCGCCTATGCTCAGAGGTATGACATTCCTATACCTATTACCTCAGCCAGTCCCTATTCTATCGATGAGAACATCTGGGGAAGGAGTATCGAATGTGGCATCTTAGAGGACCCCTGGTCAGAGCCACCAGAGGAGGTTTTCCAGTGGACAAGATCTCCTGAGGATGCCCCCGAGGAGCCCTGCTATATTGAGATTGGCTTTGAAAAAGGAATCCCTACCAGCCTTGATGGGCGAGAGCTGGATGGGGTCAGCCTCCTTTTGGAGTTGAACAAAGTGGCCGGGGTGAATGGGGTGGGGAGGATTGACCATATAGAGGATAGGCTGGTGGGGATAAAATCGAGGGAGGTGTATGAGGCGCCAGCAGCCACTCTATTGCTCATTGCCCATCAAGCCCTGGAGGCTATGACTTTATCCAAGGAGCAACTGAAGTTTAAGCAAAAGGTGGCTAGCGAATATGCTGACCTTATCTACAATGGATTGTGGTTCAGTTCATTACACCAAGACCTGGCTGCCTATGTGCAAAGCACACAGCGCTATGTCAGCGGCACAGTGCGTTTGAAACTCTTTAAGGGTAGCTGTAGGGTGGTAGGACGGAAATCACCCTACTCCCTTTACAGGTATGAGCTTGCCACTTACGATAAGGGCGACCTCTTCGACCAAAGCGCCTCTGCTGGCTTTATTCATATCTGGGGTCTGCCGGTGAAGGTACAGGCGCAGGTGCAGCCTGAGGGGCAACCAGGCACTTAGTAATCTAGGAAATAGACTATGCTGTTTTTCAAACGACCTCTTAATGAAGCGGAGAAGCACTACCGGGAGGCATTGCGCCATCGTGACCGCAAGAGGAAGGAGTTCGACCTGGGATTATCCCTTTGGCACTTTAGACAGGCTATCATGCTCGAGCCCAATAACCCTGTATTCCATTGCCAACTGGGGCGAGCTTATATAGCCACACCTTTATTGGCGGTCACCCGCAGGGTTAATGCTGGCTTCAGACTGAGCCAGTCAGCCGAGCTGGGCATTGTGGAGTTGAAGGAAGCGCTTAGGCTCAAGCCTGATTATCCTGAAGCTTACATAATCCTGGGGGAAGCCTATATGTATCTAGGTGAGAAGGAAAAAGCTTTACAGGCCTTCCAAGCTGTGCTTGATCTTCCCGGTAGCCAGAGGCTCCGCTTGCATGCAGAGCGAGAGAGCCAGCAGGTAGAGCAGGGAATAAGCCAGAATCCCCAGCCTGAGGAAGCAAGAGGGCACCTTGAGCAGGCAGTGGTATATCGAGACCGAGGTAAAAACCGACAAGCTGAAAAGGAGCTAGATAAGGCCCTCAAGCTTGCCCCCGATTGGCCCTGGCT
>CAYWDP010000040.1:0-15581 GCA_964457045.1 uncultured Dehalococcoidia bacterium | reverse complement strand
GTTCAGCAGCAGGTCAAGCTCTACAAACAGGGGCTGGCCTTCGAGGTTTTCCGCGACTATGGCACCGTTACGGGCGTAGATTATTTCTACCCCATTTTCGGATCGTATCCAGTACGAAACTTTCGCATGGGTGAGCTAGAAGGATGGGAAAACATTTCATTCTCGAAATACGCCCAGATCACCCGACGGCACGTTGGTTGTTATGCCTGCGTACTAAAGTGCGGAAAGATCAGAAAGATATCCGGCGGGCCTTATGCTGGAGTTGAGAGTGAGGGTCCGCAGTATGAAACGGTCTGGGCATTTACCGGACCTACAGGATGCACGAACCTTGAGGCCACAGTAGTTGCAGACAACCTGTGTTGCGAGTTAGGCATGGATAGCATAAGCACTGGGGGAGCTATCGGCTTCGCGTATGAACTGTTTGAAAAGGGCATCCTGACTACCAAGGATACGGACGGTCTGGTTCTGACTTATGGAGACCATGAGCCCATGCTCAAACTAATTACGAGAATTGGGAGACGAGAGGGACTGGGCGACATACTCGCTGAGGGGGTAAAGAGAGCTGCGGAACGCATAGGCAAGGGATCTGAGGAATTCGCCATGCATGTCAAGGGCCAAGAAATGCCAGCGTACGACCCGCGAGCACTGAAGGGCTTGGGTATGAGCTATGCCTTGAGCAACGTAGGAGCGCATCATCACTACGGTTATGTCGGTCAAGAAATTGGCAACCCCAGGCCACGGCTCCTAGACCCTGCCGCTGATGAAGGCAAGGGGGACATCTTGAAGTACAACTATGATTTCACAGCAGCTATTGAGCTTGCTAACTGCTGTGCGTTTCCTGTTCACAACCTGGAGTTCTTCGGGTTGGAATTGCTGGGCAAGATGCTTATGGCAGCGCTGGGTGTGCCCGAGTTTGAAAGCGAGGACTATCTATGGCACGTGGGAGAGAAAGTATACAATCTGGAGCGATGTTTTAACGTGCGAGAGGGCTTTTCTCGGAAGGACGATACCCTACCCAAGAGGATGTACAGTGAGCCTTTGAAGGGGGGGATACGGGACGGCGAGATAATAAGGAAGCCGGATACGATAATAGACGAGTACTATGATGCCAGGGGTTGGGATCGCGAGGGTATTCCCACAAAGGAAACGCTTGCCAGATTAGGGCTTGAGGAGATAGATAAGGACATTGCAAAGTTCCGTCGCTAGTGACAACCACTGCGTAAGCTAGCGTAGTGCTGATACATATACGCATTGTGCAGGCAAGCCGGCGCTAGAATAAAGCAAATATGAGCGGCTAAAGTAAACCATGCTCGGTTCACGAAATAATCTCATTCACATCACACAATTTGCAGATTTTGGTAATCAGCGTAATAATTAAGTCAGGAAGAGCTGGAAGAGATCCCCTGCCTATTGGAGAGTCAGCTTTGGCCTCCAGTTGAAGATCGGACCTAGCCAGAGGGAGGGCAATGGCAGAACAAAAAGAAGCTGTAATTGTCGACATGGTAAGGACACCTTTTTGTAAATCCGGAAAAGAGAAAGGCTATTTTCGTAACTTCCGGTCTGACGATATGGGGGTCCTGGTTCTACAGGAGGTCGTCAAACGAAACGACATCAACCCAGGAGAGGTGGAAGATGTGATCTTGGGGGCTGTGGAGCAGCTAGGAGAGCAAGCACACCCGGGAAGAAACTGCCTCATACTGGCAGGGTTTCCTTATGATGTGCCCGGCCTCAGTGTCGAAAGGGCTTGTGTAACTGCCATGTCTGCTATCCATGTCGCAGCCCTGGCAGTCCAAGGCGGTTTTGGCGATATCTACATCGCTGGAGGAATTGACAGCATGACACACCTTTCCCTCCCTGTCGTCAATCCAGATACGGACTTTGATGCATTGCTAAAAGAACCCGGCACCATGCTGAGTGCCATGAACCCGAATCCCCGCATGTATTCTAGCTTGAACCCCCTGGAGCTTGTCGGTGGTATGACGGCCGAGAGGTTGGCAGAAGAATACGATATCTCTCGGGAAGAAATGGACCGTTGGGGCCTGATGAGCCATCAGAGGGCTGTGGCAGCTCAGAAGGCAGGACGGTTCAAGCGGGAAATTGTTCCGGCAGAGGGACTCGCGCTAGATGGAACCGTAGTCATGGTGGAAAATGACATCGGTCCGCGTGAGGACAGCACGTATGAGAAGATTGCCTCCCTGGCCACGCCCTTCAGGCCCGAGGGGGGCAGAATCAATGCGGCCACATCCTCGGGGACCGCTGACGGGGCAGCGGTCTGCCTGGTCATGTCCAAGGAAAAGGCAAGAGAGCTAGGCAAAAAGCCTTTGGCAACCATCCGCGCCCTGGCCGTTGCTGGGTGCGATCCGCGGATCATGGGCTACTCTGTTGTCCCAGCCACGCGCAAGGCACTGCAGAGGGCAAACCTCACCATTGAACAGATTGATCTCATTGAGATCAATGAAGCCTTCGCCGTGGTACCACTCGTCTTTATGAAGGAGTTTGGCATCAAGACTCCGGATCGAATCAACATAAACGGAGGAGCCTGTGCTATGGGTCACCCTGTTGGGGCTAGTGGCGCCCGCCTCGTAGGGCACCTTGCCTTTGAAATGGAACGCCTCGGGCTTCGGTGGGGCCTGGCAACTATCTGCGGTGGGTACGGCCAAGGAGGTGCAACCATTCTGGAAAGAGAGAACTATTGATAATGGATTTCTCGCTACCCGAAGAGATTCGTCAGCTACTGGATGCGATTCAGGATTTCCTTGAGCGGGAGGTCCTACGTCTTGAGCGAGAGCGTTGGGATATTTGCGGGGAAGGGAAATTCTCTAAAGAGGTCCATGAACTGGGCGCTGAGATCCGAAGGAAATCCGTGGACCTTGGCTATTATACCCTGCACATGCCGGAGGAATTGGGTGGGGGCGGCCTGAGTATGGTCGGCTTGAGTGCAATCCGAGAGCAGATCGCCAAATCGGGAACGGTCATCCTGGGCGCCTTTGTTCTGGGAGACCCCCCTATGGGACCTACCGGCATGTTAAGAGAGTGCACTGATTTTCAAAGGAAGAAATATGTGGAACCTCTCATGAGAGGGGAAAAGACCACCTGCTTTGCCTTGACGGAGCCTAATGCAGGATCCGACGTCTCTGCTATAGAGACAACGGCAGTTCGAGATGGCGACCATTATATCCTCAACGGATCGAAGCATTTTATCAGTAACGGCCCTTTCTGCGACTTCGCACAGGTTGTTGCAGCCACAAACAAAGAACTGGGAATGAACGGGGGAATGTCCGTCTTCTTCGTGGATGTAGACACGCCGGGGTTTACGCGGAGGCTTCAGCATTCCATGGCAGACGACGATTTCCAGGCCGAGTTCTTTTTTGAAGACTGCTGCGTTCCTGCAGAAAACATGATCGGCCAGGAAGGATTTGGTTTTCTTTCAGCAGCCACTTGGCTCAATGCGGAACGTCTCATCGTGGCCTCTAACGCTATCGGCATGGCGGATTATCTATTGAAGCTCGGCATTGAGTACGCAAAGATTCGCGTCCAGTTCAAGCAGCCCATCAGAAAATTTCAAGCTATCCAGTGGATGCTGGCCGATGCGGCGACCGAAATCGAGGCAGCTCGCTGGCTCACCTATCATACAGCTTGGCTTATCGACCAGGGAGACATGGCTCTCAAGGAGATCTCCATGGCGAAGCTGTATGCGTCCGAGATGTGTGACCGCGTCGCGGATCGCGTGCTGCAGGTTCACGGCGGAATAGGCTATATGAAGGAACTCCCGGTGGAAAGGCTCTATCGACTCGCCCGGCTCTTGCGAATCGGGGGTGGAACGTCTGAGATTCAGAGGTATCTCATTGCAAAAACTCTGGAGCTTTAACGGGGAACTGGTGAGATATGAGCGAATTTTTCGTAGTCGTCGATTTAAGACTGGTCCATCACCAAGGCGCTTACCATCAAGGGTCAACCTGAATTCCAAGAATCGGACGAGGTAGAAAGAAACGTGTCTGTCATTTATGAGAAGAAAGGGCACATTGCCGTCGTGACGATTAATCGTCCGGAGGCACGAAATTCACTGGATTTCGAGACCACAGGACAGCTGGCCAAGGCATGGTTGGATTTCCGGGACGATCCCGATCTCTGGGTAGCTATTGTCACCGGCGCTGGAGAGAGAGATTTTTGCGTTGGCGCCGACCTCAAGAAGTTTATCCCTGCGGTGACAGAGAACATTGATAAGCTCGCCAGCGGGGAGAAATCTCTTTTGGGAGAAGAGTACCCTCCGAATGCCCCCTTGGTGGCTGTACTGCGTGAAGGAGACATCTGGAAGCCGATTATTGCGGCTGTAAACGGAATATGCTCCTCAGGTGGTTTGGAGATGTTGCAGGGTACGGACATACGTATTGCAGCAGAACATGCCACCTTTTCCATCGCGGAGCCAAAGCGGGGCCTGTTCCCAGGAGGTGGTTCCACGGTAAGACTCCCGCGTCAGATCCCCTTCGTACGAGCCATGGAGATTCTGCTTACGTGTGAGTTCATTTCTGCACAACAGGCCTATGAGATTGGCTTGATTAACTGTGTTGTTCCCAAAGAAGAGCTGATGCTCACTGCCATGAAGATCGCCGAAAAGATTTGCGAAAACGCTCCACTGGCTATCCAGGCCGTCAAAAGATCTGTGAGGCAGTGCATGAATCTTTCTATGGAGGAGGCATTGAAGCTGGAGTTGCAGATTGCTGCTGAGGTTTTTATGACCGAGGACGCCAAGGAAGGCCCCCGGGCCTTCGCTGAAAAGCGAAAGCCGATTTGGAAGGGGCGATGAATGCATGGACTGGCGGAAGGTAATGTGTCGGGATTTCCAAGGCGTAGAAGGATGCAGGAGCGAGAAGGATGAGCCTGAAAGATAAATATGCCATTGTGGGCGTGGGGTTGACGAAGTTTGGGAAAATACCTGGTACTAGTACGATGTCCTTTGCCCTGCAGGCTATAAAGCTTGCCATCGAGGATGCCGGGCTTACTCGGGACGATGTGGATGGTGTTCTCGTGATGAGCCCAGTAATGATGGGTGAGCAGCATGGCTGGGCTGGCCGAGTAGCAGCGCTACTGGAGGTATCGACCACATTCACCGCAACCATGGAACTGGGAGGAGCTACACCCATAGGCATGATCCAGACAGCGGCCATGGCCATTGATGCAGGTCTGTGTAACGTGGTTGTCTGTGCCTTTGGCAATCAGAACAGCCCTGTTGGTATCCCTTTCATCATGCCAAACTTGGAGTTCACAATGCCATACGGTGATATTGGTGCCATACCGTTCCAGGCGCATATTGCTCGAAGGCACATGCACGAATACGGTTTGACAAGTCGCCAGCTGGGTGAAATCGCAGTCACATTTCGCAGACATGCATGCTTAAACCCGGAGGCACAGACGTATCGCAAAGGGCCTATAACCATGGAAGACCACCAGAACTCACCCATGATAGCGGATCCTCTTCGCCTTCTTGATTGCTGTCTGAATACGGACGGAGGAGGCGCCGTCGTGGTTACTTCTGCAGAACGAGCCAAGGGGCTGAGGCACAAACCCATTTACATCATGGGGATGGGCCAATCTCACTCCGCTGAAATCATGCCCCCATGGCCGGAGAAAACTGATCATAGAGGAGGTGTCAAGGCAGCAGAAATAGCCTTCCGTATGGCTGGCATTACCCAGAAGGACATTGATGTTGCGCAATTCTACGACGGCTTTACTATTCTGGTCATTACGGAGCTGGAGAACTTCGGCTTTTGTGGTAAGGGCGAGGGAGGAAGCTTCATCGAGGGCGACAGGCTAGGGTTGAACGGCGAACTGCCCTCAAATACGGCTGGTGGACTTCTGTCGGAGGGTCACCTGATGGGTATGGGGCATGTTGTTGAGGCGGTTCGACAGTTGAGGGGTCAGTGTGGAGACCGACAGGTCAAAGATGCGGAGCTCTGCTTTGTCAATGGATACGGGGGCGCACCTCATGAATATCCACCCACACTAAGCTACGCCACACTCATTCTCAGGAGGTAGTACCATGTCGATAGAAAAACCGCTGCCCGTACCCACTGAGGACTCATCGCCCTATTGGGAAGCGTGCAAAAAGCATGAACTGAGAATGCAGCGTTGCAAGGCCTGTGGCCATTTCAGGTTTCCCCCTAGTGTCGTCTGTCCGAGATGTACAAGCCTTGAAGCCGATTGGGAGAAACTTTCTGGAAGAGGCGAGGTCTACACCTTTATTATCGTTCACAAGACCTACCATCCTGCGTTTGACTCCGACATTCCCTACAACGTGGCAATTGTAAGGCTTGAAGAGGGCCCTATGCTTCATACGAACGTTGTGGAATGTAGAAATGATGACCTATACATAGGCATGCCGGTAGAGGTTATCTTCCAAGACATGAACGACAAAATAAGCCTGCTGAAATTCCGGCCATTTCCTGTGTGAAGGAATAAATGCCTAAAGACATGAGTAAGTAAAACTCCTCTTAGGAATGTTTGGCTGTCTAACCTGAGGAGGCCAAAATAGATGGATTTTAGATTCACTGAGGAACAGGAAGCTTTTCGACACACTATTCGTACCTTTATTAAACGAGAGACGTCTCGCGAATTGGACCGGCAGCTGGAGGAGGAAGGACGCTTTCCCTTTGAACTGGTAGACAAGATGGCCGAGACAGGGCTCCTGGCGCTTCCCTTCCCAGAGGAATATGGTGGCGTTGGCGGAAATGTCATGGACTTCATCATAGCCGCAGAAGAGCTTGCGTATGGGAGTGAAGCGGCTTGCGCGATTTTCTTGGGACCGGTTTTCTTTGCAGGAGAGATGATTCATCTTAATGGAAGCGAAGATCAAAAGAGGAAGTACCTTCCGCTGATTGCTCAGGGCAAGCTGCGGGGCGCATTTGCTTTAACGGAGCCGGGCGCAGGTTCTGACGCCTCTGCTATCACAACAAGTGCTGTCGCGGACGGAGACTACTACGTGATCAATGGGCACAAGACGATGATATCGGGGGCCGACATTGCTGATTTCATCATGACCTGTACCAAGACGGACAAAGAGCGCCGAAGGTACGAAGGAATCTCCATATTCATGGTGCCAGGAGATGCTGAGGGCATGACAATACGAAAAATGAAGAAACTGGGGAATAACATTATCAGTACATGTGAAATATTCTTCGACGATGTGCGAGTACCCAGGGAGAATATCATGGGTGGCCCAGATGGTCTCAACAAGGGCTGGATGCAGATGGTCAACAATCTGGACGTTGAGAGGATCATGATTGCTGCGGTCTATACTGCTATCTCACAACGCGCCTATGATGATGCGCTTGCCTACGCCAAGGAGCGCAAACAGTTTGGGCGCCGTATTTCCGAGTATCAGATGATACAGCAAATACTGGCGGACATGCTCGTTGAGATTCGCGCCTCTCGGCTCCTTACCTATCACGCGGCGTGGCTGAAGCAGCAAGGCGAGTTTTGTTCGCTCGAATGCTCCATTGCAAAAATCCATGCCACAGAAACGGCAAGAAAAGTTACCATCGACGGGATGCAGGTGCTGGGTGGCTACGGGTATATGATGGACTACGACATGCAGCGTTACGTGCGCAATGCGCTGCTCGGAACAATTGGAGGGGGGACAAATCAGATCCAGAGGCTCATCATCGCGAGCCTTGAGGGGATGATGTAGGTCGGATTGACCGTATCTTCCCACCTTGTTGAGGAGGCTGTGCCATGGAGGCAAGCATTCTAGAGAAAAGGTGTGTACCTAACTATTTCAAGAAGTTCCTGCATCTAGTGCTTCGCAGCGGCTCCATATCTTCACGGAATTTTATCGACCGGCTTGCAGAGGTATACGCTGATCGCCCTGCCTTCTTTCTAGACACGCCTCTTTCCTATTCCTTTTTTGCGGGTAGTGTGATCAGCTACAGGACGCTCTCTCGGTTCACAAACCGGATCGGCAATGGGCTTTTGCAACTGGGCGTGAAATACGGCGATCGGGTTGGGTTAATCACGTATAACCGCGTTGAGCTTGCCTTTGCAGAGTTCGCCTGTATGAAAATCGGAGCAATCCCCGTTCCCTTGAATCTCATGCTCAAGGCCAATGAGATCAACTACCAGATGGAAAACAGTGGCGCCAAGGTACTCATAACCGATGACAACGTCTTCCACAAGAATATCCACGAACCGAGTAGGGTACCTGCCATCAAAACGTGGATCATGGTGACAGAACAAGAAAAGCCACCCGGTTTTTATTCCCTGAAGGAGATCGCCGAAGGTGCCTCCGATGATCTCGAGCCGGCACCAATTGCAAGCGAAGACGAGGTGGTGCTCATCTTCTACACCTCCGGAACTACAGGCGTACCAAGAGGCGCGATGCTGACGGATCGGAACATGATGTACACGGTTAGAAGATATAGCTTTCTTTTTGGGATACTGCCCACAAATAGGAAACAGCTGGCGCTACTAGTGATGCCCGTGGCGCACACCAGTGGGCATCAGAACCTCCTGATCCTTCTGTGTATGGCAATACCTGTATATTTCATGAGTCGCTTCGATCCAGCAGAGGTCCTTGCCGCCATAGAGAAGCATCGCGTCACTTTCTTCGCTGGCATCCCTGCAATGTTCAAGATGTTGCTTCAAGCGGGTGCGGAACAGTACGATCTTACTTCGATTCAGGTGTGGGGTGGTGGTGCAGATGCTTTTCCTCCAGACCTAGTGCGAAATTTTCGGGAGTTATCCAAGCGAAAGAGATGGGCAGTACCCATCAAGCCTTTGTTTGTCCATGGGTATGGCATGGCGGAAACGGCGGGACATGTATGTATCAGCCCTCCCTGGGGACCGCCATGCGCAGGATGGGTAGTCCCGGGGATTCGATACAGAATTGTCAGTCAAGACGGAACTCCGGTCAAGAAAGGAAAGCCTGGTGAATTGGAAATCAAGGGGCCAAATGTCATGAGGGGATACTGGAACGACCCTGAGAAAACTGATGAAGCCTTCCGGGGTGGATGGTTTCGTACGGGCGATATCATGAGAGTGGGTAAATGGCGTGTGCTGGAGTTTGTTGATCGCGAGAAGGACGTTATAAAGTGCAGCGGGTACAGCGTCTTTCCCACCGAACTTGAACACCATCTGTCGGAGCATCCAAAAATCGAGCGAGCCGTTGTAGTAGGAGTCCCCCACCCCATAAAGGGAGAGATGCCTGTTGCCATTGTCCAGCTCAGGGCCGGAGAGCAAGCTACGGAGGAGGAGATTCAGATCTGGGCAGACGAACGAATCGCACCCTACAAGCGCCCGCGCAGATACTTGTTTGTGGACTCCATCCCCATGACCTTTAGCCTCAAGCCGCTGAGGAAGGATCTGCGCCAGACTGCTATCAGAACTATTGGAACAGATTGGGGACATTCCTCATTATCACAAGGAGAGGAGTAGTTTCCTGAGCAACAGCCCTCAGAAAAGCTGAAACTGAAATACTCGACGGATAGTCTGAGGAAGCTGCCATTCGGTCTAAGGTTCGAGACCAAGAAAGCAGGACAGGGATAATCCGTTGGCTATAATTGAACGCAAGTCTCGACTCAAAGCACCAGTCGAGGAGGTGTTCGCCTATATTGTTGATTTTCGAACATTGCAGTACTACAATCCATCTATCTTCGCAGTCAGCAGTCTAACAGACGGGCCTCCGGCGAAGGGAAGCCGTTACCAAATTACTCTTCCTATGTTTGGCTGGAGAATCCGGCCTGTGCTGACCATCACAGACATGATAGAAAACCAACTGATTGTTACCAGGCTCGATTCCTTCATCCCCGCCATTGAAAAGCGCCTATTTAGAAAGGTAGGAAGCGAGACGGATTTCCTCTTCAGCATCGAGTTCTCTTCGGGATGGCCGCTTGTCAGACGCCTGGTCGATTTCATCCTAGTCAAGCTTTTTGCTGAGCGCCAAGCTGACACGGAGGTTCGGTTGCTTGAGAAACGATTTAATCCAGGGAACTGAGCAATGAATTGGTCATCAAAGCGAAAAAACGGTTCATACCGCTGGCCTTCTGGTGGGAAATTTGACCATGGTGCTGGTCCCTCTATGCATGCTGCCCCACGGGATACCTTGAAGATATTCCTTTATATTGAAGCACAAGATCACCTCGAATTATTGATTTCCTGTCCTAGGGGAAGGGTATGTGGCGTTTTACCACGAGTTCTCCAAGTGCCTCCTCTCGCAATATCCTCAGATATGCCTTGAGGTTGTCGCGCTCTTTCTGGGAAAGGTAAGACAGCACCTTTCGAATGACCCTCATATCACTTTGTTGTTGGTAGGCCTGCTCGCCTTTTTTCGTCAGTGTGACTCTCACCAGGTTCCTTCTTTCCAAGTCCTTTGACTTTTTCACCAGCCCTTGCTTCTCCATGCGGTTCAGCAGCCCAGATACTGTATGAGGCTCCCTAAACAGCCAGCGCGAAAGCTTGGCGGGTGTTACTGGCTCCTGGGCACCTTTCACCAATAACAGGACCGCAGCCTGTATCATTGAAAGGCCAACCTTTCTCAGTTCATTCTCGGCGGCTCTGACCATTGCCCAGTAGACCTGATTCAGCATTGCCCAGAGTTCGCCATATCCGTTGCCAGCTACATTGGTCTCCATTGTCTCTACCTCCATCTAGATCTCCTTATTCGTGCTTGTCTCGAACTCCCTGATGCCGTTTGGCTGGATCATGAGTACAGCAGAGTTACTACCAAATTTAGGTTATTCATATGGATGATCAATCAGAGTGACAGGGCGTTTGTCGATCTGAAGGTCTTACATCCGCTGTAGCCACACTGGTGCTTGCCTTTGCTCTCAGCTCCACCAGGAGGCATCCCAGATAAAGCTGAAAACGGATACCTTTTCTGGAGTTACGAGCAAAGGCTCCATCTTGCTAATGATCTCTTGACGTTCGGGGCTCTCCTCCCATGCCTTCCACAGATTGACATCCAGCCAGCTGCTGAGTACCAGCCAGAGTGATGGGTCGTCCACAGATTTGAGAGTCTCGCCAGAGACATAACCTCGCTGAGGTATTGCCTTGGTCCTCAACTCCACCAGCAGGCGCTCCATCTCCTTTTCCGTGCCTGGTCGGCACCGCCTCTCGATGACAACTTTTATCACTTTTGCACCTCCCTTCCTCTGCTTTCATTGCTAGCTCTGTCTGCACATTTGGGGTTATCCATCCCTGGAGATCGCCC
Source organism: uncultured Dehalococcoidia bacterium (assembly GCA_964457045.1). GTDB lineage: Bacteria > Chloroflexota > Dehalococcoidia > UBA2247 > RBG-13-53-26 > CAYWDP01. Next base: position 4,381 of record CAYWDP010000040.1, on the reverse strand, counting down.
TACCCGTCAATAGTATGGGCAGACTCTCCTCCTCCTCGCCTTACAAAGCCGAAGACTGATACCTTCTCTGGAGCAACGAGCAGGGGCTCTATTTTGCTAACGATCTCTTGACGCTCAGGGCTAGACTGCCATGCCTTCCACAGATTGACATCGAGCCAGGTGCTGATGATCAGCCAGAGGGACAGGTCGTCTGTAGACCGGAGAGTCTCGCCCGAAACATAGCCCCGCTGGCGCATCGCTCTGGCTCTCATATCTATCAACAGACTCTCTAGTTCTGCCTCCTTATTTGGTTTCGAACGCCTTTCGATAATAACCCTGACCATTTTTGCAGCCCCTTTCGTTTGCTCTTTCACTCACTGCCTAGCCCGATTGGCACATTGCATGGCTCTCTCATTCTTGAACAGGAGTGACTAACTCACCAGCCATCCACTCCCACCCTAGAGCGGCACGCCATTCAGCGATGTCACGTCTGAGTTCCTCATAGTCCTTCTTGACGGAGTCGTAAAGCCTAGCATTTTCCAGCGCAATAGCACCCAGATTAGCCACTGCCCCCACAAAATAAATATCACTATAGGTAAAATGGCGTGGCTCTGCAGTGTACACCCGGATTACTCCTATTACCTCCTCCCTCAACATCACCGGACTGCAAAGAATGGAAGCAATGCCCTCTTCTTTCGCTTGTTTCCGGTACTGAATCCTGTTGTCCTCGGTGGCTCCAGCACAGTGATGGGGCGACCTTGCAATGCTTCGGCAATGCTCTCATCAGCGGACACCGGACCTTTTCGGACATACCAATCACTCAGCCCGTAAGCTGCGGTATGAAGCAAGAGCTTCCTGTCCGGCGTTAGAAGCATTAATGAGCATCACTTTGCCTCCAAAGTTTTGGCCATGCTCTCCACGATGGTTTGGAGCACAATGTCAGGTTGGCGAGCAGAATTTAGTGCAGCCGCTATCTCGTATACGCTGTGATAATATCGTTGCTCTCGTTCCTCCATGGTGATACCCCCGTGATTAGCAATTTGCCCTTTTTGCCTGGTAATACCTCACTGCTGTTCAGTTGGCTGTTCATGGCCTACCTGAAGACCACCACATCACCCCCTTTCCAAGCGAAAAGAGATTAGGTTCGTATAGGAATCTCGCAGGAAATTATATCACAACTGGTCGCCGCTTGTCAATCTGTTAGCGGGTGCCGTAGAAGTTGCTTATCTGAAGTGTATCCTGGCTCACAACATGCCATATCAGACGCAACCTACTTCAGCTTGCCAAAACCACCAAGCCACTAAACAGTGATTTCAAAGGGGATTGATTTGGGTGTGTTGTGTCCAGCCCACCATGATAGACCTACCTCTCATAGCGATAGACTTCACTCAGAAGTGCTAGTCCTCGTTCACTGATTAGCATCTGCCTCGTGCGGGTAAGTCTGGAGGCAATGACTTTTGACAACTGTTTCATGGCTTCATAACCCATCAGAGGATCTGAGTCCATCAACGCTAGTAGCTTGCTGCTGTCAATGGCAATGACCTTGCAGCTATCTAGGGCATGGGCAGACAGGGTAAGAATGTGAGGCTCTACGACTGCTGACCAACCCAAGACGTCCCCTTTTATGAGGCCATCGATAGTTGCCCGTAGCGACACAGGGCGCTCTGCCGGAAGTGTGATTTTCATCTCCAATATGACTTTGCCCTTTTCTATGACATAAAGGCTTCGGGCTTGGTCACCTTCTCTGAATATATACTGGCCTGCTGCATAAGTTTCCTCCCGTGAGATAGAGGCGACCTTCTGCAACTGTTCGGTGCTCAGGTTCTGAAAAACCTGGCTCTCTTTGATGACATCTATTATCGTCATTTCTCGCCTCCTCTATTATCATCGAGCGATCTGCCTTTGCTGCCGAAACTTCTACCCTCTCCAAATCCGCCTAGCGGGGCTACCTGTTAGCAATGTCGAGTCTCACAAACTCCATCCAATCCGGCTAGCTACCTAGAATAACTGACACCACTTCCAGGGTAGTTTGTCAACATGATGTACTCGTCCAGCACTTTAGTGGCACACTACCTCTTTATAGTAACGCTGGAGGAACTTTAATATTGCCAGGTAGTTAGGGGCTTCTCAGGTGGTCAGCTATGATGGGGCAAAGCTTTGGAACCCGAGGTGGCCACTGCCTCCAGGACCAAGATGTCCCCTCTGCAGGTAACGTACAGAAGGGCAGCTCAACGTGAGGCAAGATGGGGGCAATGAACTAGGGCTGAATTACGGCATCGAGTTGCCGTACACCGGCAGATCCACCACCGTGCCATGTAAATACTCTCTGCCATCTCGCCCTCCTTTCGGCGTAATAATAGGCAAGAGGAACGGTTGCCCAGTGCACAAACCTCGCTGCCCTGCCTCTCGCTTTTAACTGGCAGCTATCTCGGCAAAATACGCGGGGAAGTGTCTGCCTCCGCTTACAGACCTTATGCCAGCTACGAGCTCCGAACTTGCTGCCCTCTTGGGAATAAAGCCGTACGCCCCTGCGTTCTTGGCAACAACCATATTCTCTTCCTCGTCATATTGCGTCAGAATCAAGACCTTTGTCTGAGGGCATTCCTTACTGATTCGCTTTGTCGCTTCTAGCCCGCTCATCACAGGCATGACTATATCCATCAATGTCACATTGGGCAAAAGCCGCAGCGCCTTCTCAATCGCATCTTGCCCGTCAACAGCCTCGCCTACCACCTCTATGTCCTTTTGCAACGCGAGAACCGCACGTATTCCGTCCCTGACCATAGTGTGGTCATCTACTACCAGTACTTTTATCTTCCTAGTCGCTTCTTCGAGCAGGCTTTGAACCCGAGGCACCAGCGCAGCTGGCTCGATTGGTTTGCTTACATAGTCCTCAGACAACAGTTGCATTCCCTCAAACCTTCTCCATCCTTTAAAAGGTCGTTCCTTCGGTGGGGCATCGATCACCAAGAGCGGTATGTCTCCATATCTGGAATGCTGTTTTAGCCACTGGTATATGGAGAATGCCTGCCCTGCCGGAGCTATCGTGCCCAGAACAACAACGTGGGGCTCCTCTGCTCTTATTATCTTCTCAGCCTCCGCCTTGCTGGAGGCAGTGACCACCTGATAGGATTTAGCTTGCAAAGTCCGCTGGAAAGCTTCTACAAAATCAGGCTCGTCATCTATGATCAGGACTCTTTCATTATTTCCCATTTTGCCTCCCTACACTAGATTTGGTTAGTTGGCTTGCCCCCAGCTGTGCTCTACCAAAGCACCATCTTAGGGGTGCACACCAACCAGTTGAGCTGCCTCCAGAATATCAGGCACGATACTTTCATTGCCTACTGCCATAATATGGACGCCGTGGCACAGATTTTCCTCCTTTATTGTCTTTATCAACCTGGCAGCAATCTCGATCCCTTTCTGAAGTCCCTTGCCCTTCTCCGCAGTGGCAAGCTCATCGATAATGGCTTGAGGAACAATTATTCCAGGAACATTGTCGTTCATATACCGGGCCATCCTCGCTGAGGCCATCACTATCATGCCAGCCAAGATTTTGACATCAAACTGGGAAGCATACTGCATGAACCTGCGAAGGCTTGCTAAGTCAAAAATCCCCTGGGTTTGGAAAAACTGTGCTCCAGCAGTAACCTTCTTCTCAAACTTGAGAAGTTGCGGCTCAATGAAATCTGCCTCTGGGTGAACCGAGGCACCAAGGCAGAATTTTGGGGCACCTTTGAGTTCATTTCCTTCCATATCCGTTCCCGATTCCATCGTCCTGGCCATCTTCAGTAACTGTACAGAATCCAGATCGAAGACAGGCTTTGCCTCCTTGTGGTCCCCTACATCGACTGAATCACCGGTGAGGCAAAGCACATTGCCGATACCGCGGGAGTATGCCAAAAGGAGTTCTGCTTGAATCGCTAGGCGGTTACGGTCACGGCAGGTGACCTGAAGGATAGGCTCACCACCGTGTTCCTTCACCAATAGACACCCCCCTATGGAGGGGAAACGCATTACGGAGCTTTGGTGATCAGTGACATTGATGGCATCAACCTTATCCTTGAGCAAGTCTATGTGGTGAACCATTTCCGAAGTATCCGCGCCTTTGGGAGGCCCGATCTCCGTTGTCACCACGAATTCACCCGAGCAGAGTTTTTCCTCAAATAACGAATTAGCCATTGCCTTCTCCTACAGCAATATCAGCTTTGCTCATGATTCTCTTCGGTCTAGGAATCGTCCGGAAGTTCCTCGGAGGGCGATATCGGCGCATTTTCTCCAGTTGCTCCAATCTCTCTAGGCGCTTGTAGATCAGGACCCAGGCGCAGTCCATATCCTTGTTTGCTTCGCATTTACCGTTCTTAGTGCCAGCACACGGACCATTGAGTATCCCCTTGGTGCA
>CAYWDP010000039.1:7399-15623 GCA_964457045.1 uncultured Dehalococcoidia bacterium | reverse complement strand
CGCTATAGCGAACCCGGCGAGGCATATTTCAGGAGCCAGTAGATAATAGTTCAACGATGCCCCCTATAGTTAACAACTTTATAGGGACAGACCTTCAGGTCTGAAGACCTGTCCCTACAATCTTTCGTTATTCCTTTGGCAAACCCTGCTATCTGAAGTAATCTCTTGGTATCATCATGCAATTCGTCCCAAATCTTGGGGAGTTCCTCTTTTCGGACCCAAATAGCTTGGCCAACATCGCCAGCAGGCTTGAGTTCCCCTCCTATTAGCTCTGCCAGATAATCGACATAGATAACATGCAACCTCGTTTCCTCACCTTGCTTTACTACCCTATCAAAGGCAATCAACGGGGTGGTTAATCTTATTTCCAGATTGGTTTCCTCCTTTACTTCCCTCAAGATTCCCCGTTCGATTGTTTCGCCATACTCTAGTTTTCCTCCAGGGCAAATCCATTTCCCCTGCCAGAAGCCTCCCCTTCGAGGGACGTGCCTCACCAGGAGAATTCTACCTTCTTTATCCTCAATGACCGCTCCTATTCCTATCATTATTCCCACAAACGCCCCTCCATTTCCCCCTTCGTAGCGCAGGTCTTTAGACCTGCCAGAACTCTTTTATAGCCTCCAGGCAGACCTATGCAGGCTGTTTAAAAAGTGCCCCTTGTAGGGGAGGGGCTTGTCCCCTCCCACTTTCGGGAGACCACGAGGGTCTCCCCTACACGAGGTTTTTGGACATCCTCTAAAGGTCTGCACTACGTTAATTATTTTGTCACTAGGGCATTCCTATACTGATAACGTCGGTTAAAATCCTAGGATAGACGCCAATGAGCATAATCACCGCTACAAAGGTAAAAATAGACACCCTCTCCAAAACATCGGCATCTTCTACACCTTCGTATTGTGCTTTCGGTTCCCGGTAAAAAACCCTTTCCAGCATCCACAAAATGTAGCCTGCGGTGATGACGATCCCCAGCACCCCTAGAAGAGTGTAGATTCGAATACCGGAAACAGCAGTACTGGAAAAGCAACCCAAAAAGGTCAGGAACTCGGCAGCAAAGCCACTGGTGCCGGGTAATCCCAAGGCAGCCAGCCCAGCAACGCTGAATACTACGGCGATAACGGGCATCTGACGGACTAGTCCACCAAGGTCGGGAATATGCCTCACGTGACTCTTATCGTAGACCAAGCCACACATGGCAAAGAGAAGCCCAGTTATCATCCCATGGCTGAACATCTGCAAGGTAGCTCCAGTAAGGCTGAGGTGCGATAGGGCAAAAATACCTAAAAGCACGTAGCCCATATGGCTGATGCTACTGTATGCAATCAGCCTTTTTAGGTCAGTTTGTCGCAGTGTCACCCCTGCCCCATAGAGCACACCAATCACTGCGAAAACGACAACGATTGGAGCAACATCCTGAGCAATACCGGGAAAGATGCTCACACAGACACGAAGCATGCCGTAGCCACCCATCTTCAGCAACGAACCAGCCAGCATGACGCTTACTGCCGTAGGAGCATCAGTGTGCGCATCGGGCAGCCAGGTGTGCAAGGGGAAAACAGGCAACTTCACTGCATAGCCAACAAGCAAGAGAGCGAAGATGGTTGAGAGGATCGGTATAAGCTCTGTGTTGAGTCCAGCATCACGCAGGGCTATCATGTCAAAAGCTGACTGTCCAGGCATATGCGGCGTTGCCTTGAAATACAGCAGCAAGATCCCAGCCAGCATCATGGCACTGCCGAAGATAGTGTAAATAACATACTTTATGGCTGAATAATCCCTTCTGCCTGAGCCCCAGATAGAGATAAGGAAATACATCGGGATTACCTCTATTTCCCAGAAGAGGAAGAACAGCAAGAGATCAAGGGAGCAGAAAACCCCCAGGATGCTGGTTTCCAGAACCAACAGGTAGGCAAAGTATTCCTTTGGCCTGAGAGCAATCTTCCAGGATACAAGGACAGCTAGAAAACCGAGCAGGGCGGTCAATAGCACCAAAGTCAGGTTCAAGCCGTCGATACCGAGGAAATAGTGAACGTCGATTTGAGGAATCCAGGAGACTTTCTCCACAAACTGGACTCCAGTGTCGTCCCTGTCAAACAAAGCAAACAGAACTACTGAAAGAACAAAGGAAGCAAAGGTAAAGGTAGCAGCAATCCGCTTAATAGTCCTTGGATCAGGTTGCGATAAAAGGGCGATAATAATTGCCCCTACTGCAGGCAGGAAGATGATGAGCGACAGAGGATGGATATCCGAAAACTCCAAACCTTAACTCCTCATCCTGTATTGATTTTTACAGAGAGCGGCGAAGGATTTTCCTCAAAGCACTCATTCGCCTTTCCCCGTCGGGTAGTGCCGATTCGTTCCGTAACAAATACAATGGCTCTCATCGAACTTTCCTACCTGCCGAATAAGTAAATGCAGCCTACAATAACCAGAATCCCCACAAACATAACCAGGCCGTAAGCCTGAAGCCGGCCTGTTTGTGCCCTTCTGATAACCCTGCCCCCACCTATAGTTGCTCCAGCTATCCCATTCACTATACCGTCAACTATATAGGTATCAAACAGGTGAAGGACCCAAAAGATACCATCGACCAGTACTCTAACAACGAATAACCTCTCATAAAGCTCATCCATCCAGTATTTTCTCGAGAACAAGGTGTACAGGGGAGAGAATCTCCGCCCTATTGACTCAGCCGACGGCTGTGTACGGATATACACCGCATAGGCAAAGCCAACTCCCAGAAGAGCTATTATGAGCGATATGAGAGGCAAGTAATGATGAGAACTAAACAACGTAAAGGCGTGCTCCCAGTCGTAAGAATGATGCTCACCAAAGAAGCGGCCGAACCAGCCATTTATGTTGATCCACCCTGAGCCAATGGCTAGTGCGGCAAGGACAAACATAGGGATGAGCATCACCTTGGGTGACTCGTGAAGATGAGCATGTTCGCCATGCCCACCATGTCCAGAGGATGTGCCCCGATATTCTCCATGGAAGGTCATAAAAAGGGCCCTGAACATGTAAAAAGCCGTCATAAACACGGTTATCATAGCCAGGTAGAAGAGGATAGCTCGCGCACCAGTCAAATCGGATGCCAAAGCTACAATCTCGTCCTTGCTCCAGAACATGGCTAGCGGCCAGATGCCAGCTATGCTCACAGTGCCAATAAGACAGGTAACATATGTCCAAGGCATGGGCTTGCGTAACCCCCCCATCTCTCGCATGTCGAAGGTTCCAGTAGCATGATTGACGCTCCCGGCTGCTAAGAAGAGAAGAGCTTTAGTAAAGGCGTGGGTAAACAGATGGAATATGGCTATGGCAGTAGCAGCTTTGACCACGAGTAATTCAACAGATTCACCGGCATGAAGCTCATGAATCATGAGGAGGCCTGCTGCTCCCAACCCCAGCACCATATAACCCAACTGGCTGATGGTGCAGTATGCCAGCACCCGCTTGATATCGTTGGCCACCAAAGCCATAGAAGCAGCGAAGATAGCTGTGAAGGCCCCAATAGTAGCCACTGTCGTCAAGGCTGTTTCGGAGTTAACAAATATGGGGAAAAAGCGAGCCACCAAGAAGACACCAGCTGTCACCATGGTGGAAGAGTGGATCAGTGCGCTGACTGGGGTAGGACCTTCCATGGCATCAGGCAGCCACACATGGAGCGGGAACTGGGCTGACTTTCCTACCGCTCCGGCAAAGATGCCTATCGCCGCCCAGGTTAAGACGGTGCCTCCCAGGGCTCCCGCTATGGCCATATGATGCAATTCGCCAATATTAAGAGAGCCAGCCTGAAAGTAGAGGTAAAGGATGGCCGCCAGAAAGCCGAAATCACCCAAACGGGTAACAAGAAAGGCCTTCTTGGCCGCTGCTGCTGCTGATGGGCGATGGAACCAGAAGCCAATAAGAAGGTAGGAACATAACCCCACCAGCTCCCAGAATACATAGAGCTGAATCAGGTTATCAGCCAGAACCAAGCCCAGCATAGAGCCGGTGAACAGTGACATAAAAGCAAAGTAGCGACAATATCCTGGATCTCCATGCATATAGCCTTGGGAATAAATCTGAATCACCAGGCTGCACAGGGTAATCACCACCACCATCAGTGCACTCAGAGAGTCTACCATCACCCCTAGTTTGATCAGGACATCCCCGATGACCACCCACTCATGCGAGCCGAAGCCCAGCTCTCCTCCTTGCGCACGCACACTATTAAACGCCCACAAAGCAAGAACAAAGGAGGCTGCTATACAGGCAATAGTAATGTGGCCGGCGATCTGAGCTTTACTATTGAAGAAGGGGCGAATTACGAAGGAAATGACGACGAAGGAAAAAATGGGGAGTAAAAAGAGTAACCAAACAGCAACTTCCGGAATATCAGACATCAGGCTTTTCTCAAAATCTCCTCTACTACGTGATCTTTTTCTTCAGGAATAAGGACACGATAAATAGCCGATTCGCCAACGGTCGGGCTATCGGGATCGACCAGAAGGCGAGTGGGGATTCCTTCCCCCTCAAAGAATTCCTTCCACATCTCAGCTATCATCAAATTGGGAGCAGTCTTAATCTGAACCCACATTTCTACCACTTCATTAGATCGATCTCACTCGCATCAACAGTTCGGCGACTGCGATAGAGAGCCATAATTATGGCTAGACCTACCGCCGCTTCTGCTGCTGCCACTACCATGACAAAGATGACAAACACTTGCCCAGTGAGTACTATTACCTCGGGGGCCAGGTATCTGGAGAAGGCTACTAAAGCAATGTTTACTGCATTGAGCATAATCTCAATACACATCAAAATGACTACCGCATTGCGCTTAGTTAAGGCACCATACATGCCAATACAGAACAGAATTGATGACAGAACCAGGTAATGTTCTAAGCCTATAGACATAATTCCTCCTCTTAACGATAGTAGCGCGAGGCTTTAGCCTCGCCATAAGGCGACCCTAAAGGGTCGCGCTACTTCTCCCTCATTATCACTATAGCCCCTATTACTGCCGCCAAAAGCATTAGTCCTGCAATCTCCAGGGGAAGAATAAAGCCATCCTCGCTGAAAAGCATCTCTGCCAGGCTAGCAGCTAAACCGGACCCACTTTCCCCTAATGTTTCCAAAGACGTATTGGAAAGAGCTCCTATTGGAACTGACCACTCACTCCCCACCATGGTGAATATCATTGTCCCTAAGAGTACCAAGGCAAAAAGTAAAACAGGGATTCTCAGTCGATTGGAGGGACTGCCACGCTGGGCTTCCCGGGTAAGCATAACAGCGAAGATAAGCAAAACTGCCACAGCACCGATATAGACCAGCACTTGCACCGCTGCCAGGAAGTCAGCCTGGAGGGTGACATAGATCCCAGCTACGGTGAAGAAGCAAAGGACTAAGAAAAGAGCGGCCCGAAAGATATCACGAATTAAGACTACTCCCAGTGCCGCCCCTACGCCCACCACTGCTAGAATCCAAAAGGCAACATCTGCTGCCATTACTTCTGCCCCTTCCTCTCAGCGCGCTCTAAAAGAAGAGTCTGCTGTGGCAAACTTGCTTCAAACTCAGGGTGAAAGTAAGCGCTGATTTGCTTCTCTGGTGTTCGCTCTAGCTGCTCCTTGGACAGTATCAATTCCCCTCTACGATAACTGGCCCGCTCATAGTCCAGCCCTAGGAATAAAGCATCGTAGGGACAGGCTTCAACACATAAGCCACAGAAGATACATCGTCCACTGTCCAGCTCAAATTTCTCCACCACATATTTATTACCTTCCCCCCTGGAGGTCACAATCACAATCTCCCCCTGGGGACAGCTCCTAGCGCAGGTGGCACAACCAGTGCAGCGCTCCTTATCCCAAACCAGCTCATAGCCGCGAAAGCGCTTTGAGGGGGTAAGCTTCTCTTCTGGATACTGGGTAGTGATGCGCTGGCGAAATATGTGCCTAAAGGTTAGGGCCATCCCTTTAGCCAGCCCTTTCCCATATCTCTCAAACCTTAACTTCAACTCTTCCCCCTCCCAGCTTGAAGAGCTTGGACCACAAGGGTATTAAAACGCCGACGAGTGCAAAGTTAACAAACAGTATCCACCAAGGGATTTCCTCAAAGGCGACCACCTCCACTGCAACAACAAGCAGGTTGATTAATGCCAACGGGAAGAGAAACTTCCAAGCAAAACCCATCAACTGATCTATCCGCAGGCGGGGAAAAGTGATCCTCATCCAGATAAGCAAGACAAAGATGAATAGCATCTTAACTAGAAACCAAAGAACACCAATATAATCACCACCAGGACCTACCCAACCCCTGAAGAAGAGGATGGCTGCAATAGCTGACATCACCAGAGCATGACCATACTCAGCAAGATAAAACATGGCAAACTTCATTCCTGAGTATTCAATATGGAAGCCAGCCACAATCTCAGAGTCAGCCTCCATGAGGTCAAAGGGACCCCGGTTAATCTCAGACATAGCACTGAGCAGGAAAATCAGGAATCCTAAAGGCGTCAGCAAGAAAAAGGGGATAGTATGTCCTGCCACAATATCATTCATCGATAGTGAGCCAGTTATTAATACCACACCGATAATAGAGAGCACCAAAGGTATCTCATAGCTTATCATGGCGGCTATGGCACGCATGGCACTGATAAGCGAATACTTGTTATTCGACGCCCACCCAGCCATAAATATCCCCACCACACCTAGCGCGCTGATAGCCACTACATAGAGAATACCAACATTAAGATCGGGGATAAGTCCATGCCCCCCATGGAAAGGTACCACCGCAAAGATCAGCAGTATGGGTAGAAAGACAACGACCGGTGCCAGCCAGTGAACCCATTTATCCGCTTTGGCTGGGACAATGTCCTCTTTCAACAACACCTTAATAGCATCAGCCACCGGCTGGAGAATTCCGAAAGGGCCAGCACGATTGGGACCCCAGCGAAGCTGAAACGGTCCAAACCCACGGCGCTCAACATAGATATAAGCCATAACTCCTATCAGCACAAAAGCTATAATGATGACAGCAAATAGCCCAAAATGAGCCCAGTAGTTATCCAGAGGCCAAAGCTCCATCAGCGGTCCACCTCGGCCACACAGATGTCGATACTACCAAAGGTGGCAATAGCGTCAGCCAGTTTCCAGCCCACAACCATATCCCTTAAGGCAGTAAGATTAATCAGGCTAGGCGCCCGGATGTGAAGGCGATACGGTGCAATGGAATTGTCTGAAACCAAGTAAAAACCCAGCTCTCCCTGTGGGGTCTCTATGCGTCCATAGGCCTCTCCTACAGGAGGACGCAGCAGGTGCGGTACCTTGGCACACACCTCTCCCTCGGGGAGCTGTTCCATAGCCTGATTAAGTATCCGCAAGCTCTGACGCATCTCCTTTATCCTCACCCTGTAGCGGTCGTAATTGTCACCAACCTCGCCGGTGGGGATGTCAAAGTCGAAGCGATCGTATACGGAGTAGGCATCCGCCTTGCGGATATCCCACTTTACCCCGCTGGCGCGCAACACGGGGCCACTCGCTGAGGCGTTGATCGCTAGCTCCCGAGGCAGAACACCCACCCCTTTCGTTCGAGCCAGCAGAATTTCGTTCTCAGCTAGAAGCTGCTCGTACTCGTCAATAAAGCCAGGCATCTCAGCCACAAACCTTCTCAGGGCAGGCATAAACTCCTGGGGGACATCTTGGCTCAGTCCACCAATGCGCATATAGTTGTAGGTCAGGCGCTGACCACAGACCATCTCAAATAAGTCCAGGATTTTCTCCCTCTCGCGATACATATACAGCAGCGGGGTGAATACAGAACATCCCAGGTCGTTAAGGAAGAAGCCTACTGCCATAAGATGGCTGGCGATGCGCATCAGCTCATCCATAATGACTCGCAGGTATTCAGCCCGCTCAGGAACAGGGATAGCGGCCAATTTCTCCACCGCCAGAACATAGGAGTGATTTTGAGCCATGGAAGCCAAATAGAACAACCTGTCGGTCAAAGGGATAAACTGAGCATAGGTACGAGTTTCAGCCAGCTTTTCTATCCCCCGATGCAGATACCCAAATATTGGCTCCATGTCTACCACCACTTCCCCATCAAAGGTGACCCTCATGCGAAACACGCCATGGGTCGAGGGATGCTGCGGTCCCATATTCAAGATAAAAGGCTCAGTTTTCAGTTCCACTGCTTAACCAGTCCGACATAGATTCCATAATATCTTAGGCATGCTGCGGAGGAATGC
>CAYWDP010000039.1:3063-7299 GCA_964457045.1 uncultured Dehalococcoidia bacterium | reverse complement strand
CTTAACCAGTCCGACATAGATTCCATAATATCTTAGGCATGCTGCGGAGGAATGCCCTCGCTGGCCACTGAAGCTCCCTCTTATAACAAGTGGCCGCCAAGCTCAGCTCCTTCTCCTCCTGCGTCAAGGAGGCCTCCCCGTACTCCAGCATCTGCCGGTCAAGCTCCTCAATCACACCCCTATCCCTCTTAATCCTCGTCTCCACTTCCTCGGCTGCCTGTGAACTAATGAGTCCAAATTCCCTTTTCACCTGGTTGAAACCCAACGCTGCTTCATAGGTAACATCAACTATCTCACCACGACTAAGCCACTCAGTCTCATAGTTCAGCATATAGCTCCAGGCAGGAGAAAGGAGTGCCTGGCGGTGTTCCTCTAAAGTCCGACAGAAAAGATGGTACCCATGCTCTTCTGGCCGCTCAAAAATCTGGCTTCCGGGGTCGATGAACGGGCTTAACGGCGAGATCATAGGATGCAACCTCATCTGGCTGTCGAATTCCTTGAGTAGCCTTCGCAAGTAGTCCACCGTATCCATTACTGAGCCATAATCTTGCCTTGGCAAACCAATCATGTAGAAGAGGTCAAACCTCTGGCAATTGTTTTCCAAGGCTGCCTTGATAGTGTTTTCAATATCCACATTTCGCCAGCCCTTGCCAAAGGCATGACGAACGTTTTCATCATGCGACTCTGGAGACATCTGGATGTTGAAATTGGGAATAGCCTTGCTTACCTCTCTAAAGAAAGCCTCTCCTGCCGGGGCAAAAAGCTCCAACACTATCGGCCCCTTTATTCTCTTCTCCTTCATAGCCCTGAGAAGCTTCTCAGCGTAGTCTTCCCCAGGCTGACGAATGTCCCCTATTATAAACACCGGACCATTAAGATAGCGCTGGATGCTGTAGATGTCGTCGGCTAAAAGGGATGGACTACGATAAGCTACCTTTTCCCGATGGCACATCTCTTTAAAGGAGAATCTTGAGCCACCACAGGAGCGGCAGTTCAAAGTGCAACCTCGACAGGTGAAGACCGCCGTAATGGGATAATCCAGCCAGTTGCTGAAGGGGAGCACACCAGCCAGAGACCGATATTTGATAACTGATTTTACCGGATAATTGTAGTCTAACGGAATATCGTCAAGACTCGATGGCACCCAGGACAAAGCATTGTGATGGGCTACACCGCTCCCATCCTTCCAGCTCAGATTTGGCACATCTTCCACCGCTGCCCCATGCTTTATCCGCTGCATAAGCTGAAGCACGGGTTCCTCAGTAGAATCGCCACGCACCACGAAATCAACCTGGGGATACTGAATTAGCTCCTGGTGGAAGTAGGTAGCCGAGAAACCACCGAAGATAACTGGTATCGAAGGATGGAGTCTTTTTACAATCCGGGCCAACTCTAAACTGCCCTGGGCATGAGGCAGCCAGTGAAGGTCAATGCCAAAGGCGAGAGGATGAAGCTTGCTGAGGAAGCGCTCCACATCAAAACGGGGTTCCCTCAGCATCCGATTGGCGATATTTACGATCCTGGTAGGTATCCCATGCTTTTCCAAGTAACCGGCGATGCTGATAAAGCCAATGGGATACATCTCAAAGATGGGTGTCGAGGGGATGACATCACTTATAGGTCCGTAGACTATCGGCCTTCCCCTGAAGTCGTAATTGCTTGGGGCATGTACTAGCACCAGTTCAGGCCTGGTCATAAATAGTCCCTCCTCAAGGGATGCCCCTGAAACCCCTCCCACATGAAAATGCGCTTCAAGTTGGGATGTCCGACGAAAGTTACCCCCAAAAGGTCGTAAATTTCCCTTTCTTGGAAATCAGCACCACGCCACAAGCTGACCACGGAGGGCACCTGAGGGTTTTCCCGGTTGCAGCGCACTTTCAGAACCAGACTATGATTATGCTGCATTGAGGTCAGCTGATAGACAACTTCAAAATAATCGAGGTAATCAACACCAGTGATACAATTAAGGTAATCGAATTCAAGACCAGGGGTGGTTTGGAGAAACTGGGCTACTTGTAGAAGAGAGTCGGGATTAATAACAACCCAGGACTCATTGGATTCGAAAACAGCCTCAGGTATTTGCCTCTCTATTTGCTTAGCAACCTCTTGACCGATAAGCGGCTTAGTCATACCTCTATAGCTCTATTTACCTCTCCCTGGTATAAGCCTCCGTAAATCAACCAGGTCCTCTCGAACACTCCGTTCATCGATCTTTTGGTGCAACTTCATTATCCCATACAGCAGGGCTTCAGGACGCGGGGGACATCCAGGAACATAAACATCTACCGGAATAATACGATTCACCCCTGGCACCACACTATAGGAATGGGCAAAAGTTCCTCCACTAATAGCACAGGCACCCATAGCCACCACCCATTTTGGTTCAGCCATCTGGTCATAGAGCATTTTTAGTGCCCGCGCCATCTTCCAAGTCAGTGTCCCGGCCACAATCATCAAATCAGCCTGACGCGGTGAGGCCCGAAAGATCTCCATCCCAAAACGCGATATGTCAAACCGCGAGGCTGCAGTAGCTATCGTTTCCATAGCACAGCAGGCAAGCATACCTGCGCCTGCCGGCCATACCGAGTAGTGACGTCCCCAGTTGAACACCTTATCTATCGTTGTCACCAGCACATTGCGACGTATTTCTTCCTCCAGCCACTGGTCCGGGTCAGGAAGAGGCTGCTGAGACCTGGACATAAGCTCCTCAATCTGTTTCCCCTCGTTTCGATCCATTTCTTCCAGGGAGAAATCGAAACCGCCTTTTTCTACTTCCATTCCACAACTCCCTTTTTCCAGGCATAGATATAAGCAACAACAATGATGGAAATTAGGATGGCTGCTGCGGCCAGGCCAAAACCAGCTAGTCGCCTCAGGTTCACTGCCCAGGGATAGAGAAAGATGGTCAAGATATCGAAGGCAACAAAGAGAATGGCATAAAAATAATAGCGGAAGTTAAATTGAACCCATGTCTTGCCCACAGTCTCCATACCACACTCATAGGTAGAATCCTTGACTGGATCGGGCTTGTTGCGGGCAGCGAGACCGAGAAAACGAAGAGTAACAGGGAGAAGAGGCAAACTAATGGTGAAAAGAATAGCTATCACAAGGAATAAGCCAATAAGTCCGTAATCAGCTAACAAATGCTTCTCCCTCCGGCTAGGCAATTAATATACCACACCAAATTCTGGAAGGCAAGCTCCTCAGCAGAGCTTGCTTTTGGCTTACTCCTATGGTATATAAGGAACGTAGATACCTTAAGTGGAAGTAGTGATGGTAAAACCCTCTGTCATCGAAGGTGAGAAGGAACTCAATATAGAGCAAATTACTTGGAGTGGGCTAACCTGGGTGAATATTGAGAAACCCACACCCAAGGAGACCGAATATCTGGCTCAAAACTACCCTTTCCATCCGCTGGACCTGGACGATTGCTTAAGCCGCATCCAACGCCCTAAGATTGACGAATACGAGGATTACCTTTTTATTTTGCTTCATTTCCCCCTATTTAGTAAGGAGGCAAGGGTAACTGTCCCCAGCCAGGTATCCATCTTTATCGGGAAGGATTATCTGGTTACGCTACATTCAGGGGTTCTCAAGCCCCTGGTAAAGCTGTTCAGAGATTGCCAGCTCAACGAGGAGGCACGCCAGGGAAATATGAAGAGTTCCGGCTATCTCCTCTACCGCATCACTGACAGGTTGATTGATTATTGTCTGCCTATTGCTGATAAGATTATGGGAAACCTGGAAAGGGTAGAGGATGATCTCTTCGACCACAGAACGCCTGATCCAATAGAAGATCTTTCTGAACTTCGCCGGGACATCATCTCCTTTCGCCGCATCGTCTGGCCCATGAGAGCAGTTATTAGCACCTTGGCACGGAAAACGGAGCGTTTTACTAAGGAAGACATGGAGGTCTTTTGGGGGGACCTAGTTGACCATGTTGACAAGATTTGGGATACCCTGGATGAATGCAAAGAGATAATTGAGGGGCTGAATGAGACTGGTGCTTTCCTCGCCTCCCACCATACCAATCAGGTGATGCGTGTCCTCACCATTATCGCCACCATAATGCTGCCTCTTACTCTAGTGGCCAGTATTTATGGAATGAATATCCCCTTGCCTGGAGAAGACAGGAATCTCTCCTTTATCGTCATACTTATCATCATGATCATTGCTATCAGTGGCATGTTATTCTTCTTCCGCCGCCGCCGCTGGATTTAACATTCTGAATGAAAT
>CAYWDP010000039.1:0-2963 GCA_964457045.1 uncultured Dehalococcoidia bacterium | reverse complement strand
TGAGATGGAGATTGAAATCCTCGGGGCGCACATGACAGAGATAACCAATGCCAAGCCTACAGCGCTGGTTATCGATGGTGTCTTGGCTCTGGATGCTGGTAGCCTTTGCTCAAGCTTGCCCCTTCCCGCTCAGCAAAAGTTAAAAGCCATCTTAATAACACACCAACACTATGACCACGTTAGAGATATTCCCACTATAGCCATGAACCTCTCTTACCAAGGAGTGCTCCAGGTCTACTCTATTCCTCCTGTATTTGAAGTCCTTTCCACCCACCTCCTCAATGGCAAAATGTACCCCAATTTCCTCAAATGGCCCGAGGACCAGCCGGCAGTCAAATTCATCACTATAGAGCCATATCAGCTCACCAATGTAAGTGGGTATAGCGTCCTGGCTGTCCCGGTGCCCCATGGTGTGCCCACGGTAGGCTTTCAGGTTGCCTCCCCCGAAGGGAAGAAGGTGTTTTATACCGGGGATACCACAATAGGCTTGTCTGCTTGCTGGGAATATGTTTCCCCAGACCTGCTCATCACCGAGCTTAGCCTGCCACAGCGAATGGAAGAATGGGCTAAAAAGACAGGTCATCTCACTCCTGGGTTGCTTAAAACAGAACTGTTGCAGTTCCACAAGGCAAAAGGCTATATCCCCTCTACCATCCTCATCCATATTAACCCCGCCCTTGAAAGTGAGATCGAAGGGGAAGTGGCTCAGGTGGCTCAAGAACTGAGGGCAAGTATTGCCTTAGGGCGAGAGAGGATGAAGATTCAGCTTTAAGAAGAATCCGATGGAGATCAAGTTCATTGTCGATAGTAATGCTGGCAAGCTAGCCAGATGGCTGAGGGTGATGGGCTACGACGCCCTTTTCTTCAACAACATTGACGACGCTGAGTTAATTGATATCGCCCTAAAAGAGGGAAGAGTGGTCTTGACCAAGGATACTCAGCTCATGAGAAGGCGGGTAGTCACCAACGGGCAACTGAAGATTGTTCTTATCCAGAACGATGACCCTAAAGAGCAATTGCGCCAGGTGGTGAAGGAGCTGAAACTGGACTGCCGCCTCAAACAGTTCACTCGTTGCCTCGAGTGTAACCAGAGCCTGGTGCCCAGGAGCAAAAAAGAGGTTGAAGAACTCGTGCCGCCCTATGTTTTCCGCACCCAGACACAATATATGCAATGCCCCGCTTGTCTCAGGGTCTACTGGCGGGGAACCCACTGGCAAAGGATGAAGAGAGAGCTGGAAGGATTTGCCGAGGATTAAGGATAACCCCGAATTTTCCCATCCCATCGAGGAGAATTCTATAAAGGCGAAAATCGCCGTGACCAAGAATCTTACTACTCAACTGGAGCAGCGTCTGCCCTCTGAACCCCTGGACTTGATCCGGGCAGCAGGGGAATTAGCCAGGGAGCTGGGGCTGGGGTTATACCTGGTAGGCGGGGTAGTTCGTGACCTTCTTTCGGGAAGGGCTACTTTCGACCTTGACCTAGTGGTGGAAGGGGACGCCCCAAAGCTGGCAGACTTGCTGGCACAGAAGAGAGGTGGGGAGGTGGTGGTTCATCGCCGTTTTGGCACTGCCAAGCTGCGCTGCCAGGATTTAAGCATCGACTTGGCTACAGCCAGGGCTGAAACCTATGCCCACCCTGGTGCTTTGCCCACGGTGAGCCCCGGCTCAATCAACGATGACTTATTAAGGCGTGATTTCACCATCAATGCCATGGCAATTCACCTCGACCCCGATAACTTCGGCAAGCTGGTCGATCCTTTCGAGGGAGAGAAAGACCTGGGGCATAAGCTTATCCGCATCCTCCATGGAAAAAGCTTTGTCGATGATGCCACCCGCATGCTGAGGGCTATCCGCTATGAACAGAGGTTCGACTTCCAGCTTGAAACAACGACTGAACAACTGTTGCGCCGAGATCTATCTATGCTACACACCGTAAGTGGAGATAGGGTACGACACGAGCTAGAGCTAATCTTGAAGGAGGAGCAACCTGAGAAGCCACTACAGCGAGCCGGGGAGCTGGGCTTGCTTCAGGAAATATATCCCTCCCTCAAGGGCGATGGCTGGCTAAAGAAGAAGTTCCAGCAAGCTCGCTCCATCACTTACCCTCCCCCTTTGGGACTCTACTTCTCCCTCCTGGTTTACCACCTCAGCCAGAAGGAAGGGGAAGACTTCATTGCTCGCTTAAGGATACCAGGGGTAATAGCACGAGCAATACGAGATACCCTTCGCCTTAAGGAAAACCTCCTCCCTTTAACTTCTCCTGAACTATCACCTAGCGCTACTTATCGTCTCCTCGAAGATTATTCCCCAACATCAACCTTGGCTTGTGCCGTTGCTTCGGATTCGTCTTTGCTTCATCAGAGACTTCACTTATATCTAAATAAATTGCGTTATATAAAGACCTCCTTAAATGGGATGGCTTTACAGCAAATGGGGGTACCAGCCGGTCCCCGCTTAGGTGAAATACTGCGACAATTGCACGATGCAAAGCTAGACCAGAAGGCGAAGACAAGAGAAGAGGAAGTGGAGTTGGTTCGCCTCTGGCTGTCACAAGGGGAATAAGTTGGAGCAGAGGTGCTGTGTCTGTGGCGAAACCTTAGACCCTGACAATATGTCCCGATGTAACCTTTGCGGCGGGTATTTCCATATGGCTTGGTCAGTTAAAGCTCAGGTGAAGGAATGTGGACACTATTGGATGAATGAACAGTGCTGCGGTTTAGCCTTTATCTGCACTCTTTGCGAAGAAAGACTCCCGATTGAAGTACCCCGCTGATAGAGGATGTCCCAAAAAACAACCGTAGGGGACGAACTCTGTGTCGTCCCCAAAGTAGGGGCGGACAGAGACATCCGCCCCTACAAGAATGCTTTTTTAGACAGCCTCAGTATCACCAGCTTTAGCCTCCAAGGGTGGGCTTTAGACCACCCTGCTCAGTGGCATAAATGCCACCTCTGGATGCTCAAAT
>CAYWDP010000038.1:0-16165 GCA_964457045.1 uncultured Dehalococcoidia bacterium | reverse complement strand
TGGAGTCATGTTCAAGACTCTTATACCCGACAAACTTTGTGCTTCTGGGAATAATAGTAAGCCGTGCCTTCAGGGAAGCTTTCCCTGTCACTTTCCCTGTAAGCTTCACCGCTGCCCTAGCTCGCTCTCGCTGACGTTCCATCTCCTGCTCGAAGCCCTCCATGTCGACCGAGAAGCCCCGCTCGGCAGCTATCTCAGCCGTTAATTCCTTAGGAAAGCCATAGGTATCATAGAGCATAAATACCTCTTCACCACCTATCCTCCTCTCCCCCTTCTCTTCCATTTTTTCCATCATTCGGTCGAGCCAGTTAAGACCGGTATCAAGGGTTTGCCCAAACCTTTCCTCCTCTAAATTTATGACCTTGAAGATAAAGTCCTGATTCGATATCAACTCAGGATAAAGGTGCCCCATCTCGGTAATAACAGCGGTTGCTACCTCAGCAAGGAAAGGCTTTTCTAACCCCAGCTTCCTGCCAAAGAGGGAAGCACGACGCAGTGTCCTCCGCAGCACATAACCCCGCCCTTCATTGTTAGGAACCACCCCATCGGCAATAAGGAAGGGTATGCCCCGAGCATGCTCGGCTACTATATTGACGGCTCGGTCAACCGTTTCATCCTGCCCATATTGCTTTCCCGCTAACTCAGAGACCCTGGCTACTATAGGAGCAAATAGATCGGTCTCATAGACCGATACCTTACCCTGCATGACGGCAGCAGTGCGCTCCAGACCCATGCCGGTATCTATATTGGGCTTAGGCAAAGGAGTGCGCCGCCCTTCCTTATCCTGGTTGTACTGGGTGAATACCAGGTTCCATATCTCCGAGAAGCGGGGGCAATCGCACCCTGGTCCGCAGTCTAGCTTGCCACAGCCGAACTCCTCCCCAAAATCGTAGATAATCTCGCTGCAGGGTCCACAGGGACCTGAATCACCCGCCGGTCCCCAGAAGTTGTCGTCTTCCCCAAACCTGACAATCCTTTCTGCTGGAACCCCCACCTCCTGCCAATACTTAAAAGCCTCCTCGTCATCAAGGAAGATGGTTATCCACAGACGCTCAGAGGGCAATTTGAGCCACTGAGTAACAAACTCCCAAGCCCAGCCAATAGCTTCCCTCTTAAAGTAATCACCCACGCTGAAGTTACCCAGCATCTCAAAGAAGGTGAGGTGCTTGGTATCCCCCACCGATTCAATGTCGCTGTGGCGAAAGCATTTCTGACAAGAGGCTAAGCGGGGGCTAGGCGGGGTAGCCAGACCCAGAAAGTAGGGCTTGATCTGCACCATACCAGCAGTGGTTAATAGCATAGTAGGGTCACCTTGGGGTATCAAGGGGGAACTGGGAAGGACAGTATGCCCCTTCCCCTCGAAAAAATCGAGGAAGGCCTTTCTGATTTCGTCGCCGGTCACCGGTACCCTGCTCACTACTACTCTGCCTCTGACTCCGGTGGAAGCACCTCTTCAGTAGGCTTGATTTCGTGAGGGACTTCCTCCCGTTTCGGAGGCTTGCGCTCCACCGCTCTTGCCATCTGCTGTTCCAAAGGGCCTCCAAAGTAAACCTTGGTATGTGGCCAGGTCTCGATGCCCTCTTCATCAAAAACCCTCTTGATTCTTTTCCTCAGCTCTCCCATCACCGCCCACTGCTGAATTGGCTTTGTCTCTCCTAATATCTTGATAGCGATGCCCGAGTCTTCAAAGGCATCCACACGAAGAACTTGAGGCGGGGTCAACATAAGTGAGCCCCAGTTGGGGTCCTCCGCCATTTCCTTCCCTATTCTATTTACGATTTCAATCACACGGTCAAGGTCTTCCCCATAGCCCACGCTGATATTCAGGTTTACCCTGGACCACTCCTTAGTATAGTTGCTAGCAACACTTATCTCCCCATTGGGAACGCTATGTACTATACCGTCGAGGTCTCGCAGGACAGTTCTCCTCAAATTTATTTCCTCCACTATGCCGGTTATGCCAGCTATTTGCACCACATCACCCACACTATACTGGTTCTCTACAAGGACAAAAAGTCCTGAGATAAAATCCTTAACCAAACTTTGAGCCCCGAAGCCAATGGCAATGCCAGCAATGCCCATTCCGGCTAGGGCTGGAGCAATATTCACCCCCACCTCAGCCAGAATAGTGAATAAAGTTACTATGCCAATGACCACTGCGCCAGTACCGACCAGCACACCCGAGAGGGTGTCTGCTCTCTTCTTCACCTCCTCCTCAGGCTGACCTCGCATTCGAGGGGTTACCGCTCTCCTGAGGATTGGAGGAATTAGTCGGCACAACAAAAAGTAGATAACCACAGCAACAGCGATGATACCGAGGATTTTCCAGCCGTGCTGGGTAAGCCAATCAGTAACCGATGACCAATCCATGTCTTCGCTCCCTCAAATGCTTTTGAAAAGTATAGCCTATGAAAAGGCTAAGAAGCAAGGGTTAATCCGCTGGTAATGACCCAGTTTTCACTAAAATGCTCCCACCCTTTATGATTTTAAGCCAAACGCTTTCTTATCAAGCCTGAAAAGGCTTTCACACAGGCAGGCCCCTGGGGGAAACCCCCACCGTAGGTGTCAGTGCCCCTCCTGACCTCAAACAGACACACCCCCTGCCGAGATTGCTTCCCCCGATAGATCGGGCTCGCAATGACATAATGGAAGTGCCCTCCCACTGCTGTGGGAGTGTATCTCCCCGGGGCTTGCCTCTCCCGCTGAGGAGAGAGAGCCACCAATTATATGTTGCAATGGCGACAATTGGTATTATTCATCGCCTCAGGAGAGGCAATGCTACGACTACTGAAACTGTAGCGTCGTGACTCCTGTCACGACGGATGATCGGTTTTGCACAAAGTAGATATTGCCAGTTAATCCGCCACCCTCTCCCAGGTCTCCAGCAGCTTTGGCACCGTGGGATACTTGCTGATATCTTCAGGGGCTATCCACCTCAGCTCAGTATGCTCCCAATCCATTTCGATTTTCTCAGGTTCCATCACCTGAAAACGAAAGGAATGAACAATCCATCTCCTCCCCATCTGCTCATCGACCACCTCCAGCGGCTGGCCTTTTTTTATTAATTTAACATCTTCTTTATCAAGCCCTGTTTCCTCTTTTATCTCCTCCAGTGCCTGCTGATAAGGGGTATTTCCTTCTTCAATATACCCGCTTATTCCTGCCCACCTCCCCCTATAGGTGCCCACCCTCTCACTCCTCCTTAATAGCGGGATTTTCTTATCGTACTCCAGAAAGCAGGTGACCACACGCTTCTCTTCCACAATTACCTCCTTTGCCTGTCTCACCCCTAATACGCCCCTCCCAACTAAAATAGGAGATTCGCGGCAATACTCAGGTGGGACAATCAGTAAAACAAATGGGCAAAAATAATGGTGGGCTGTTACTTATACTAAGCTTCTTGGTCTATATTGTATCGCCTCAGCTAGGTGGTGTGCCTTGATAATAGGGGCATCTTCTAAGTCGGCGATGGTACGGGCAAGCTTGAGGATACGGTGGAAGGCTCGGGCAGAGAGAGATAGCTGTTTCATTGCCGTTCTAAGCAGTCCCTGAGCTGAGGGCTCTACTTGGCAGAACTCCCTCACCTCTACCGGAGTGGCATCCGCATTGGAGGCAAGCCTCGTCCCTTTAAACCGCTCCCGCTGAATTTGGCGCGCCCCCTCTACCCTAGCGCAAACCTTCTCCGAGCTTTCCCCAAACCTATCATCAGCCAACTTCTCATATTCCACCCGGGGAACATCAACAAAAATATCAATCCGATCGAGCAAAGGACCACTGATCCTCTTGCTATAGCGGGTAACATCGCTAGAAGAGCATCGGCATTCTTTGACCGGATCGCCATAATAGCCACAGGGGCAGGGGTTCATCGCCGCTACTAGCATAAAATTAGCTGGAAAGGTAACGCTTCCCTGAGCCCGACTAATGGTTACCAACCTGTCCTCTAAGGGCTGACGCAATACCTCTAAGGTGGCATGGCCGAATTCAGGGAACTCATCAAGGAAGAGGACGCCTCTATGACTAAGGCTTATCTCACCAGGCCTTGGCCATCGTCCCCCTCCCACTAAACCGGCATGGGAGATGGTGTAATGAGGGGATCGGAAAGGGCGCTGAGTGATAAGAGGGGTATCTGAGGGTAAAAGCCCACTTACACTATATATTTTGGTCACCTCAAGGGATTCCTCTATAGTCATTTTGGGGAGAATGGAAGGGAGGGAGCGAGCCAGCATGGTCTTGCCACTACCTGGGGGACCACTCATAATCACGTTATGTCCTCCAGCAGCCGCCACCTCTATTGCTCGTTTAGCATGCTCCTGTCCCTTTATATGAGTTAAGTCAGTCACATGCCATCCCTGCACTCCTACCCCTTCTAGGTCTGTAGGCGGCGAATAGGAAGGAATAGGGCTATCTCCCCGGAGATGACTGATCAACTCAGCTAAGGAGACAACGGGGGTAATCTCAACGCCCTCTATTAGGGAAGCTTCTTTGGCATCGCTAGCAGGCACGAGGACATTGGAAAGCCCTTTCTCCTTGGCCAGGGCAACCATAGGGAGGATACCATGGGTATGGCGCAGGCCACCGTCAAGGGAAAGCTCCCCCAGGAAGAGGGTTTGAGAAACCTCAGCCGTCAGCTGCTCTGAGCTAAGGAGGATGCCCACAGCAATAGGAAGGTCATAAGCAGGGCCCTCCTTTCTCAGGTCAGCCGGAGCAAGATTAACCGTAATCCGCTTAGTGGGGAAAAGGCAACCTGAGTTTCGGATAGCTGCCCGCACTCGCTCTCTAGCCTCTTGTACCGCCGTATCAGGCAGCCCGACGATAGTGAAGGAAGGCAGCCCCGGGGCAATATCTACCTCCACCTCGATCTTAGCCCCCTCCAACCCCACAATAGCACAACTATTTACCTTAGCTAACACCTCTCTGAAGTCCCTAGGACTCTCATAGTTAATGCTAATTACCCTTGCTATTCAAAGACCACCACCCCACCCTTGCCCCCGCTTTTTCTCACTAAGCGAATTCCCTCGATTTGCATCCCCGGGTCTACCCCTTTGCACATGTCATAAATGGTCAGGGCGCTTATGGTTACCGCAGTGAGGGCTTCCATCTCCACCCCTGTTTTCCCCTTGCTTTTGACCTGGGCAGTAATCTCCACCCTATTTCTATGGTCGTCGAGAGAGAATTCCACCTTAACATCGGTCAGCAGCAGAGGATGACACAGAGGTATAAGCTGTGGTGTTCTTTTTGCTGCCATAATACCTGCCACCTGGGCTGTAGCCAGGACATCTCCTTTAGGCAAGCCCCCTTCCCGAAGCAACTTCAGGGTCGAGGGTTGCATCTTGATCCAGCCCTTGGCCACTGCCTCTCGCTCGGTGTCAGGCTTTTCGCCTATATCGACCATATGAACTCGATCTTCCATCTCCGTAGTTCACCCCCCTACCTGAGTCATCAATCTTCTCTGGGGGACAAATCCCTGTGCCACCCGATGACCCTCAGGCTTAGAAGCTATCGCCTCAAGTATTAGGTGCCTTATTTCCTGAGAAGGCGCTCCCATCTCTAGCGCGGGTCGAAGGTCTATTTCTTCATCAGACAGGAGGCAGGGGAGCAATTTGCCATCGGCGGTAAGGCGGAGCCGATTACACTTGAAGCAAAAGTGTTCACTAATGGGGGTGATGAAACCCACGGTGCCTTTTGCCCCAGGTAGTTGATAATACCTTGCTGGACCCTCGCCGGCGGGGGGTGAGCAAGGCTCAAGCCTCCCCAAGGAAGCAAGGCTGTGGTACATTTCCTCAGCGGATACAAATTCTGGATGCTTTATACCTCTGTTCGCAAAAGGCATCAGTTCAATAAAGCGTACGTGCCAACCTTCTTTGCTCAGCGAAGCAAAGTCGAGAAGCTCATCATCATTAATGCCCCGCATAACCACTACATTTATCTTGACTGGCTCAAGCTTCACCTTGTGGGCTTGTTCAATGCCCTCCAAAACCTCGGGCAATTTGTCATAGCCAGTGATTTCTTGGAACCTTGGCCGCTTAAGGGTATCGAGGCTTATATTCACCCGTCGCAGTCCTGCCTCCTTGATCTGGGCAGCTTGATGCTTCAACAATACCCCATTAGTAGTCAAGGAGAGGTCATCAATCCCTTTGATTTGAGATAGCATCCTTATCAGGCTGACCAGCCCTGCTCTTGCTAAAGGTTCTCCACCGCTGAGCCTCACCTTATTGATGCCCATCTCCACTGCCGCTCGAACTACCATCTCGATCTCCTCGTAGGTAAAGAGAGCAGAGCGAGGCATCAGAGGAATGCCCTCAGGAGGCATGCAATAGATGCAGCGCAGGTTGCAGCGGTCAGTAACCGAGATACGCAGATAATTGATGGGACGCTGGAAGGAATCAGAAATACCACTCATAGTATAAATCCCCTCGCTGATCAGGAATCTGAGGACACCCTTTGATCAAGCTCTCTTCTTCACGGGGAACTGCGCCTCTGTTATTAGCTCATCCTCCGGGGTAACCATTGGGTCATTATGGAAGATGTTGATAGGCGGACCGGCAACTATGTACCCATTTTCCATAATCCATTGCACCATCCTCTGGAAAGTTTCACCCACTTTACTATACGACCCCTTATGAATAGCGAAGGCTACCTCCATTGGTACGGTCTTCTTAATCCTTACTTCACCGCTCTGGCTCATTCTTAGCAGTTCCTCAGGCACCTTTATTGCCTTTAATTTCTCCTTAAGTTCCTCAAATTCTTGTTCTTGCACTGTCTTCACTCCTATTCCGGTTTTCTAGTTTCCTCCCACAGGTATTCTAAAACCTGAAGTGCCTTTTGGGCTGCCTTTCCTCTATGGCTTACTCGATTCTTCTCCTCCAGAGAGAGCTCAGCCATCGTCTTATCTAGCCCTGGCAGATAGAAGACAGGGTCATAACCAAAACCATGATCACCCTTAGGTTCGAAGGCAATAATTCCGCTACACTCACCCTCACATAACCCTACTAATCTTGAACTCAAGGCAATAGCTATGACGCATCTAAAACGAGCAGAGCGTTTCTCCCAAGGCACCCCTTGGAGACGAGATAGAAGGAGCGTAATCTTTTCCTTATCAGAAGTATCCTTACCACCATAGCGAGCAGATAATGAGCCCGGCTCACCACCTAAAACATCTACCTCAAGCCCAGAGTCATCAGCTATCACCAAGAATCGATCATCAGCGGTGTAGGCAGTGGCTTTAAGCCTGGCATTCTCCTCCAGCGTATGCCCGGTTTCGCCTACCTCCATGTTTATGCCCTCCTCAGCCAAGGTGGTTAGCTGAAAAGGAGCACCCTGGAAAAGCGAGGAATACTCTCGCACCTTACCCGGATTTCTGGTAGCCAAGAGAAGCTTGGGGCTCACAGGTCCACAAATCTTTCCTCTAGCTTCTTCATCACCTGCGGCATAGTAGTGTATTCCATCGCCTCCAGGGGGAGGCGATGAGGCTCGAAGGGACCATGTCGCCGCAGGTACTCAGCAGCCTGATTTGCCCAGCGGCGTGGCTCGTCAAAGGCCGGGTCATCAAACATGTCTCGAGGCCCTACCAGCATACCACTGGAAAGCTGGAAACCCAAAGCAATTACCCTCGGGGGACCATCAAAGCGGGAGGGATTGGCCTCCTTTTGAGCTACAGGGAGAAGGGGGCCATGATGCGAGCCACGCATCCAGCCCTCCACCAGCTGCGGCATAGTAAAAGGTTCAAGGATCTCACCTACTGCAGGGAATTGCCCCTGAGACCTCACAATACAGACCGGGTCATCCTTTCCTACATATCTACCAGCGATTAACGCCAGACGCTGCGTGGAGGAAACAGACGCTATATCATCCGTTTCCCGGTGATAAACCGCCTTAACCGCATAGCGTGATGGAGCCCCTAGAAAGACCAACATGTCGTATAACTCCTCAGGGGCGTTGAAGGTAATCTTCTTATGCTCCTTAACATCATGCACCTCAAAGGAGAAACCTGAATGCATATTAGAAGCAATGACCAGTCCAATGGTATTAAAGGGGTCAGCAAACATCTTATAAAGAGGCATGTTCCATGCCCCAGCTGAGGTCTTGTCCGCCATAAATATTATCATGGTTTCCGCCTGGCGTTCCTCAAATTGCATTTCAGCTACCCCAGGACCCATCCCTTTAACATTGCCAGAGAAGGCATCGGCAAGAAGATCCTGCCCTGCTCCATGAAGTTTCAACTTTCTGGCAATGGTGGTGCCTTCTACAAAAGTATCCCAGGCGAGCTTATGGATACGCTCATCATCCTCCCCTTGCTGATGGGTCATAATCAGCTCCAAGTCATCACCGCAATTGGTAACATGAAAGTCAATAAGCAATCCATCTTTTTTAGCCACCTGCAGACATTCCTTGGCTTTATTTAGAACCTCAGGATGGGAGCTGGAGTGACCAACATAGCCACCGACATCTGCTTTGATTACACTCAGCGTAATTCTCATTTTCTCCTCCTTTCATAAAGACTGAGCTGGGCGCTAATATTCGATTCCTCTTCGAGCTGATATCCCCTTCCGATAAGGATGCTTGATTTCCTTCATCTCTGTTACCAAATCAGCCAGCTCAATAAGCTTTTCATCGGCGTAACGCCCGGTGAGGATAAGCTCCACCTTCTCCGGCTTCTGCTTAATCAACTCAATTACATCCTTTACATCCACCAGATTCCAAGCTGCAGCAATATTCACCTCGTCCAGCACCACCAGATCGTATTCACCACTGAGCACTGCTCTTCGAGCTTCCTCTAGCGCTTGTCTCGCTTGCTCCCTTTCCTCCGGTTTAATATTTGCTGGGTCAACAAAGCCTTCCTGCCCAAATCTAGCGAAGCTGATATTTGGCAGTTGAGATAAAGCCTTTTGCTCACCGTAGGGGTAATCACCTTTCATAAAGTAGACAATATGAACTCGCAAACCATGCCCTAACGCTCTTAGCACTACTCCCAGCGCTGCTGAAGTCTTGCCTTTGCCATTGCCGGTAAAGATCTCTACAAGCCCTGTCATAGAGCTACCAAAAGCTTACCAATAGTACCTTCTCCTGTCAAGGAAGAAGCACAGAGGGCTACCGGGTCTCCGGTAGCCCTCTGTCTGTGTCGTCGTGGGTTTAATTCTTAAGTCCTTCCAGAAATCTGGCGACGCAAGGTAAGCGGCCGACGCATAAAAGCTGGTGTTTCTAGTTCGGTCTCGTCCAAACTCCTGATAAGACGGCGAAACTCTTCATCCCTCCGTGTTGCCGCCACTGCCTTGGTAGAAGTGAAACCTGTAGCCACCAGGGTGATTCTCACCTCATTATCCATACTAGGATCAAAGGTTACCCCAAAAATAACATTGGCTTCAGGGTCTACCGCCTTGGCGATGACATCTGCTGCTTGGCTGACTTCAGAGAGGGTGAGATTGGCTGCCCCAGTGACGACGTACAAGACGCCCTTTGACCCTTCAATAGATACCTCCAATAAGGGGCTAGCAATAGCTGATTGAGCAGCTTCCATGCATCGGTTCTGACCAGTGCTATGACCAATAGAGAGCCAGGCAGGACCTGCTTCTCTCATAACGGACCTTACATCAGCGAAATCAAGGTTTATTAGTCCAGGTGAAACAATGACTTCACTAATAGCCCGAACCCCGGTCATCAGAACATCGTCTGCCAGTCTGAAAGCGTTGTCTACCGTCTCTTTATCACCCGCCAGGGGCAGCAGACGTTCGTTAGGGATAACAATTACGGAATCCAACCTGTCCATAAGCTGGCTAATACCATCATCAGCTACCTGTTGACGACGCACCCCCTCAAAGTCAAAGGGCCTGGTAACTATAGCAATGGTAAGAGCCCCAGTCTCCTTAGCTAGCTCGGCGATTATGGGGCAGGCGCCTGTGCCGGTGCCTCCCCCCATGCCGGCAGCTATGAAGACCATGTCAGTGCCACCAAGGAGCTGGCGTAACTCCTCCCGGCTCTCCTCTGCTGCCCTTCGACCCTTCACTGGGTCACCACCTACGCCTAAACCCCCGGTTGTCTTCTCCCCAATTTGGACCCGGATCGATGCCTCGTTCATCATTAAATGCTGGACATCAGTGTTTACCGCAATAAATTCCACCCCTTGAATTCCTGCCCTCACCATACGGTTAAGGGCATTACAGCCTCCTCCTCCCACCCCTATGGCTTTGATCCTACATGGTGTATGTACCAACAACGTCTTTGCCATGTTTCTCACCCTCCTTTGTCAGTGATTTTTCCCAATCTTTCAAGCATGTTCAAAGCGTAATCCTCAAAGGTAACCCAAGGTTACGCAGTATGGAAGAGAAACCTCCCAGCCCGCCGGCTGAGACGGTGCGTTCGTCTTTCCGCCCCGCTCCCCAAAGCAAAAGACCTACGCTGGCAGCATAAGCAGGATCATCCAGACCTTCCTCAGTCTCCGGTTCACCTTTAGGTTTCTCAACTCGCACTTTAATCCCGAGCACCTCCTGAGCAAACTCCTCTATATCAGCCAATTTTGCCGTGCCACCAGTCAACACCATGGAAGTTGGCGTATACCCAGCTGGCAACTCTAATAAGGCCATCCTCAAGATTTCCTCCATCCTGGCTCTAATGATATAGCACAGCTCCTCACGAGAAACTCTATGACCTTCCTTTTCCACCCAAACCTCGCCTTGAGAAAACAAACCTCCATTTTCTACCTTGAGCCTCTCAGCTACACTAAGAGGGATGCCCAGACCAGCAGCTATGTCTCTGGATACTTGAATACCTCCTATAGGTAATACTGAGGTATGCCAAAGACCTCCTTCTCTAAATACCGCGATATCCGTAGTGCCTCCACCAATATCAGCTAAAACGACCCCCTCCTCCTTATCTTCTGGCGTTAGTACCGCCTCGCTGGCAGCTACAGGATTAGCTACCAAACCTTCTATCGACACACGAGCCTGCCGCAAGCAATTCTCTAAGTTCTGAAGATAAGCCTCTCCAGCAGTAATAATATGAGCCTCTACATCCAGTCGAAAGCCGTGCATCCCCACCGGATTCTTAATACTTATGCCATCAAGGAAGTGTTGCCTTAGAATAGGGGGAAGCATTCTGCGGTCTTGAGGGAAGTTAAGCTTTTGAACAGCTGTAGCACCTCGTCTAAGGGCAGCCGGGGTGACCAGATGCTTGGGATGCCCGATAGTCACTGGCACCCGATTATTAAGGGACCTAATATGCCTACCGCTAAAGCCTATCCAAGCCCGCTCTACTTTTGGTGCAGTATGCTCCGCCTTTGCCAATGACTCTTTAATTGCTCGCCTGGCATTAAGGAGATCACTGACGACCCCCTTCTCTACCCCCGCAGAAGGAACAATGCCTGCTCCAATAATCTTAGTAATTGTCTTTTCCCTTACACTAGCCACTAAGGTGCAAATCTTACTGCTACCTATATCTACACAACAAATGTTGCCAACCGCCATTTCCCCTCCTTTTTCAAAAGATCTTAGCCTATTTTACAACCCATATTTGCTATTGTAAATACATCAATTATCTTGGCACAAATTCTAGATAATGTTTAAGTTCCTGTCAATAACACTTACGGCTCTATACGCCAAGGAATCCAGAGTGTCTTCCCGATACAAGTAAAAGTATCGTATCGACTTTCTCCCTACCCAACTTGACTCTTAGTAATGAGACGTTATAAAATCCTTCCCACCGATTATAGCTGAGCCTTACACCCTTGACAACCTCAGTTGTGATGCTTTCGATGCTATTGGAACGCTCCTCGCCTTCAACAATTCATAATAGTCTGTTCGTCATCTTGGGTAATATAGTATAATCCCTACGGTATAAATAGGATTCCGGGTTTTGTTATACTATAAGTAAGAAAATTGTGACTTGTCAAGCCCTAGGGGGTGGTTATTTTGTTTCCCATTCTGAGCCCTTTGCTGGTCCCCCACACCAAACTAAGCAGAGTTGCTCCTACCGACTTGCAAACTTTAAAACCTCCTGAGAGCGAAATTGAACAGGAAGGAAAGCCAGTTTTGCCTTTTAAATCTACCGAGTTCTGCACGCTTCTAGAAAACTGGGGGTACCCTTGTCTAACCATGGTTGAGTAGTGTATACTTTAGCCCAAGCTCTGGTATAAGGGGGTGTGCTATGAAGTTATCCTGTCTTCAAGAAAACCTGAGTAAAGGTCTTGGTATTGTGGGGAGAGCAGTAGCCACGAGAACAACCTTGCCCATCACCAATAATATCCTCCTGGCTACAGAGCAGTCCCGCCTTAAGCTTGCCGCCACTAATCTGGAGATGGCTATCAGTTATTGGCTCGGTGCTATGGTGGAGCAAGAGGGTGCTATTACTATCCCCGCAAGACTTCTCACCGAGTTTATTAACTCTCTGCCCAGCGACAAAATCGATCTTAACCTCTCCCACCATACTCTAGAGTTGAGGTGTGCCAGATTCGAAGCACGTATTAGTGGAATAGATGCTGAAGACTTTCCCCCTATTCCCCAGATTAGCGATGGTATGCGTTACCAAATTGAGCCAGATGCTCTTCGATTGGCAATCAGCCAAGTGGCATTTGCTACCGCCTCCGAGGATACCCGGCCAGTACTTACCGGCGTTTGCACTGAATTTGAAGGGGATATCCTCACCTTAGCTGCCGCTGATGGCTTCAGGTTAGCAGTACATAAAACGCCTCTAGCTACTCCAGCAGCAGAGAGGGTGGAAATCATCGTCCCAGGTCGTTCTCTTTCAGAGCTAAATCGCCTCTTGGCTGATCAAGAGGAATTAGTAGAGATAGCCATTAATCCCAATAAGAGCCAAGCGCTCTTTCGATTGAAGGATGTGGAGATGGTGTCCCAACTAATACAAGGCACCTTTCCCAACTATAGACAGCTTATCCCTCAAAGCTATAGTACTCGAGCAGTAGTTAGCACTTTGGAGCTCCTCAGAGCTGCCAGAACCGCCTCTATATTTGCTCGGGATGGCAGTGGTATTGTCCGCCTCCAAATAACCCCCGGAGAGGAACTTGCGCCAGGAAAGATGAGCATCTCAGCACGCTCGGAACAGGTTGGGGATAATATAGGGGAGATCGATGCCCAGGTTGCGGGGGAAGCAGCTAAAATTGCCTTCAATGGGAGGTATCTCATAGAGGTGCTGAATGTGATTCACGAAGGGCAAGTAGCTTTAGAGACCACTACACCCTCAAGCCCCGGGGTCATCCGCCCCATAGGTTCGGACAACTACGTGCATATAATCATGCCCATGTTTGTCCAATGGTAGAAGGGGACTAGATGAAGAAGCGTCGGGAAGAAGTAGTTAAAATTTATAAGGAGCCCAAACTCACCAAGCCATCTCTAGTAGCTGCTTGGCCTGGCATTGCCAATGTTGCCCTTGTAGCAGCAGATTACCTGAGGAAAAAGTTGAGGGCTGAAGAATTTGCTGAGATTGAGCCCTTGTCCTTCTTTGACCTTAACGGAGTTTTTGTCGAGGAAAATCTAATACAGTCACCCAGGTTCCCCCAGAGTAAATTCTATTACTGGAAAAGAAAGGAAACAGAAGGCGACCTGATAATTTTTGTCGCTGAGGCACAGCCTACCTCCCAAAGCTATGAATTTGCCAAAATAATTTTAGACCTTGCTCAAAGACTGGGGGTTAGAGAGGTATATACCTTTGCCGCAGCTCTTATCCCTCAATTTGCCGAAAAACCACGGGTATGGGCAGCAGCTACAGATAGCCAACTCCTGAGTAAGCTAGAGGAGCGCGGTTTAGTGCTAAAGGATGACTTTTACATTGCAGGTATGAATGGTTTGCTCCTCTCAGTGGCTAAGGAAAGGGATCTGAAAGGCATTTGTTTGCTTGGGGAGACGCCCCGTTACCTTGGTGAAATGGGGAACCCCGTAGCCTCTCAGGCAGTGCTCGAGGTTTTAACCAAAATACTGGAGATTGAGATTGACATGACGGAACTAGAGGATACGGTTCAGCAAGCCCGTCAAGAGATAGAGAAAGTGCTTAAGGAGAGCCGCCGTGAGTTTATCGATCACTTTACCGTACCCCTCTGGGAGCGCACTGAAGAGGAGGAGAACGACTAGTTTATCTAAGATATGACCCAGCTCTCTCACCGGCAGCTCATGGTCATCATCACAGAGGAGAAATCTTACCTGGTTCTGCATTTAAGAAGCGAAGCACCATCGGAGGGTTCGCCCTCTATTCTGAAGCGAGGAGGCCTTCACCAATTTTCTGTAGCGCTCCGACCTGTCGGAGCCTTTTAGCGTGTCTAAACACCTGCACCACACTACTACACTACTTGTAATCAACCTCAGCTTGATACGTTGGGGGAATATGTCTAAAATTGGCTCATCATACTAACACTCAAGAAAGGAGAGCTGGCTTGGAGTATTTCCTTAATGAACAGCAAAAGACAATAAAGGGCCTAGCTCGAAGAATTGCCGAGGAACGGATACTGCCGGTGCGAGCAGAGCTGGATGAAAAAGAGGAGTTCCCCTGGGGCATAATAAAGGAATTAGCTGATGCCGACATGTTCCGGATATTTATACCTGAAGAATACGAAGGACTGGGAGGAGGGTGCCTTGACCTTTGCCTGGTTATAGAGGAGCTATCTCGAGCCTGTGGTGGTATCGCTGTCAGCTACGCCGCTGATGCCCTGGGATGCCTTCCCTTGCTGGAATACGGCAGCAAAGAACAAAAGAAAAGGTATCTCCCTGATGTCGCCAACGGGAAGAGACTGACCGCCTTTGCGCTCACCGAGTCAACCGCTGGCAGCGATGCCAGTGGCATAAGGACATCCGCAAGCCATCAGGGAGGATACTATGTGCTTAACGGTACCAAGCTGTTTATCACCAATGGCGGGGAGGCAGAGCTATATACGGTCATTGCTATGACCGACCCAGCAAGGGGCAGCCGAGGTGCCAGTGCCTTTGTGGTCGAGAAGGGCACCCCCGGCTTCTCTTTCGGCAAGAAGGAAAAGAAGATGGGTATCCGCTCCTCCGCTACACGAGAGCTAATCTTCCGGGATTGCCGAGTGCCTGATGAGAGTCTGCTTGGCAGAGAGGGCACAGGTTTTATCATTGCCATGAGAACTGTAGACCGATCCCGTCCCGGGGTGGGAGCACAGGCGGTAGGAATTGCTCAAGGGGCCCTGGAGGCGGCGGTGGACTATGCCCGCCAGCGCATCCAGTTTGGTCACCCCATCTCCTCTTTCCAGGCTGTGCAGCACATGCTAGCCAACATGGCTATCGAACTGGAGGCAGCCCGAGCCTTAGTTTACGCCGTAGCCAGGACGATTGATGCTGGAGCAAAAGACTTCAGCGAAGAAGCCGCTATAGCCAAGGTCTTCGCCACTGACATGGCTATGAAGGTGACCACCGACGCAGTGCAGATTTTCGGCGGTGTTGGCTACATGCAGGATTACCCAATAGAGAAGATGATGAGGGATGCCAAAATCACTCAGATATACGAGGGCACCAATCAGGTTCTAAGAAATGAGATTGCCCTGGAGCTTCTGAAAAGAAAGGCTAGGCGAGAATGAATGTGGTGGTATGTATAAAACAGGTGCCGGGGACAACGGAGGTCAAAATTGACCCGCAGACCAATACCCTGGTCAAGGAAGGGATGGAGAACATTGTTAACCCCCTCGATATGTATGCCCTGGAGGAGGGTATTCGCCTAAAGGAGCAACGCCAGGGAAACGTTACTGCTATCAGCATGGGTCCGCCTCAAGCCGAAGAAGCGCTGAAGGAAGCCATTGCCCTGGGCGTGGACGAAGCTATTCTGCTGAGCGACCCTGTTTTTGAGGGCTCTGATACCTGGGCCACCTCCTATATCCTGGCTAAAGCGATTACCAAGCTGGCAGAATTCGATCTCATAATCTGCGGCAGGCAGACAATGGACAGTGACACCGGACAGATAGCTCCACAGCTCGCTGAATCACTAGGGTTACCCTTCGTGTCCTATGTGAGCCAGATTGAAGAGATAAGAGAGGGGTACATGCGGGTGCAGCGGATGGTGGAGGAGGGTCACCAGGTAGTGGAGATGCCTCTGCCCGGGGTGATTAGCGTGGTGAAAGAGATAAACGTCCCCCGCCTTCCCTCCCTCCGTGGACTGATGAAATCAAAGCAGGCGCAGATTCCTGTTTGGACTGCCCGAGAACTAGGCGTCGATATGA
>CAYWDP010000037.1:0-17404 GCA_964457045.1 uncultured Dehalococcoidia bacterium | reverse complement strand
ACGCAGCATTGATATACAGCGACCGAGCCGGGTACCCCAGAGAAAGCGCATGAACTTCTGGTAACCCAGCTCCTTCTTGGAGGAGTAGGGATACATGTTGGCGGTCAGCTTGCCACCGAAGCGGTCAACCACGATAGGCTGTGCGTGGCAATAGCCTCTCACTCCGACTTCGCCGTTGATCTGTCCGATACCGCTGTCCTTCCACCCGCCGAAGGGAGCCTCTGGAGCACCGTAGGTTACGGCCATAGCATTGACGCACACGCTTCCGGCATTGATGCGCTGCGCCATCTGCACGCCTTTACGCTTGTTTTTGGTCCAGAGGCTGGCGCCCAGCCCGTATTTGGTATCATTGGCCATGCGAATCGCTTCCTCTTCATCGCGCACGCGCATAATAGGCATGATCGGCCCAAAGGTCTCATCGGTCATGATAAGCATATCATGGGTGACATTGGTGAGCACGGTGGGCTCGTAATAGAGTCCTTTCAGGTTTGGGTTGCGGCGTCCCCCAAGAAGCACCTTGGCACCCTTGGCCACCGCATCGGCTACATGCTGCTCAATGATCTCTAGCTGCTGGGGGGTGATGATACCTCCCACGTCGAACTCACCCTCTGTCTCCTGCCTCAGCTTCGATGTCCTCTCAACTACCTTGCGGATGAATTCGTCGGCCACGGTATCCACCACGTAGACGCGCTCGGTCCCGGAGCAGTACTGTCCTGCATTGAGGAAGCAGCCATAAAGGGCACTGCCTGCCGCGTTGTCCAGATCTGCATCAGCACAGACGATCATGGGGTCCTTACCACCGAGTTCAAGGGTGTAGGGGATAAGCTTTTCACCACAGGCAGCAGCTATCTGGCGTCCTGTGGGCACACTCCCTGTAAACGTAATCTTATCCACCCCGGCTTCAATGAGCGCCATACCGGTACTGCTGTCGCCTATCAGAACAGTTAACACGCCTTCAGGCAGCCCCGCTTCCTTGAAGAGGTCGCCGATGAGCTTCCCCGAGTAGGGGGTTGCCGAGGATGGCTTGATCAACACAGCGTTGCCAGCCATAAGGGCCTGGACGGCGGGGTTGATCGATAGGATGAAGGAGCCGTTAAAGGGGCTGATTATTCCCACAACGCCTAGCGGCCGATAGACGATGCGAAGGGTAGTAGCGAACCCGAGCACTCCGTGCAGCCGTTTCTTTTCTGGCCGCAGGAACTTGGCAGTGCGCTTGGCATAGTAGTGAAGCGAATCGCAAGCAGCAAAAATATCCATGTAGATCGACTCCATTCGGGGCCTGGCTGTCTCTCTCAGGATGACGTCGATAAACTCATCCTGTCGCTCCAGAAGTATCTTGAGGGCCCGCAGCATGTACTTGCTACGCTCCTTGAAAGACAGCGCGGCCCAGGCCAGTTGCGCCTGGCGAGCAGCCTCAACAGCCACACGCACATCATCGGCAGTTTGTACCTCGATCTCCCCGATAGGCTCCAGCGTGGCGGGGCTGGCCAGCCCCAAGCGACGCCGAGCGCCAGGGGGCGTATCAATCGGTGTTATGATGGCCATGAGTCTTACTCCTTTCTGTGGTTGCTTCCAGCAACCACGATATTCTTAATCCACATCCACGACCTGGACAATAAAAATCGCACATGTATGCCATAAGAATGAGCTCATCGTGGTACTCTGTTCCACATCACCCCGTTGTCCTTTGCAAATCTTCCACTGTGTTATGAAGTTCGTTGATGTCACGTGCTATGTCTTCACCCTGACCGATTCTTGCACCCTCCCTCTAATGACCCACAGCTGCTGCACCAGGGAGTCTGGTTCTTCCTTCCCCTGTTCCTCCCAGGGCTTCCCCAGCCCAAGGTCAGTGGCAATGATCTTATAGCAGCAGTAGGACTCGCCTGCTCCTGCATTTGCTCCCGGATGCCAGGCAGCTCCCGTGGCGTAAAGATTCTTTATTGGAGTTCTGAAATTGGCCAGCTCTGGTATCGGCCTATTCTGGAAGCGCTGATGGATCACGTGGTCTACGATGGTCATGCATCCGTTTGGTCCCAGGTTTTTCATGCGAAGGTTGTCATAGGGCGTGTTACAATCCACACCGATGATATTGTCCCAGGTCATGTTAGGAGCATACTTCTGCCAGACGGTAATCAGATTCTCGGCATACTGCTTTTTTATCTCTAGCCATTCCCTCTCGGTATAGGCTGTGGCAGGTGGCGAAAGCTGCTCAGTTTGGGCTATATGTTTTCCAAGGGGGGCATAGGTGGGGTCAACCAGGCTGTGGCACCAAACAACGGGACAATAGTCCTCCAGGGGAGGGGACTGCCCCATCCTGGAATAGCGACACTCCCTGGCAATATGCTCGGAATCGTTGTCCTCAGACAACCCCAGCCAGAAGCACTCATTTATGTCTGGATTGAAATTAGCTGCCTTGTACTTGGGTGCCTCGTGTAAAGCGAGGCTGTACCACATCAGACAGCCAAAGGTGTGTTCCAGGAGCTCGATACGCCTTATCATCCGAGGAGCCAGGTATTCTTCACCTATCAGCTCGAAGCAAAGCTGCCATGGGTTCAACGTGCTTACTACCAGCTTTCTCGCGCCAATCTCACTGCCGTTCGTCAGGCGAATCCCTGTGGCAGCCCCATTTTCTATGATGACCCTGTCTACCTCACAATGAGTGAAGAAACGACACCCCATCTGCACCAGGATCTGGTGGGCGGCATGAGCTATCTGGTGAGTTCCCCCCTTGGCAAAACTCAAGGTGGGTAGAGTCGCCGCCATACCCATGAGTCGCTGGCACCGCCTGGTTCGTTAACGTCTATTGCTCCCGAAAGTATGAATCTCAGCAAACAGTACCTCAGTTCCTCGCTTTCCCAATCCTCTCGTACCGCATGCTTTTCACTGGTGGCAAGGAGCAGTGAGTCTGGCTGAAAACCGACCTCCAGGAGCTTTGGATACACTTCCATCTGTCTGTTCAACACCTCGGGAGCAAGGTTGAACTCTGCCGGATTGAACAGGTTGTCCATCTGTACCCTCTGATACTCAATGCTGTGATCAAGTGCCGAGACCTTTAGCCACTTCTCAGCATCTCTTTCTGAGAACCGTGCAATCTCCTTGGCGCTGCGTTCCTGATTTGGGTCATGCTTGTCGGCATAGATGGCAATGCAAGTATCATTGTTCAGGAAAATGGAGCCGGTGCTGCAGAGGTACTGGTCAATCTGGGCACCATACTCCCAGAACTGTGTGAAATCCCGCCAGACCGGTAGATAGTACCATGGCAAGATTATGTTGGCGTGCGTATTGCTGCGAAATCCGGGAGCCGCCGTTTCTTCGGTGGCCAAGCAGCCGCCTATCTCATGCCTTCTCTCAAAGATGCCGACAGTCATGCCGCCATACTTCATGAGATACATAGCGAGGAATAGGGCCTTAGTTCCGCCTCCAACTATTACGGCATCATAAGTCGCGTCAGGCATCATAACCCCCTTTTTGGAGACTTTATACCTGATGCTATAGCAAGCTTTTGGAAAGTCAGCGTCAAAATCGAAGTGTCTAGGCCGAGGAGGCTGAATATCTTACCAGACTTGACCTTGCCATTGAGGTTCTCGATCCCACGTACTTTGTCGTAGTTCCTGGTCAGCCTGTAGATGTGGATAACGTTCAAGGAGCTGCTCCTGCTTTACTAGCATACACTATGCCCACAGGAGGCACAAGATGGCTAGTTGTCCCTCCTGATATGCCAACTCAAAGATAGCCCAAGGTACACTGAGGGTGTTTGAAAATGTAGTGCGGGTCTTTAGACCTGCCTGAGAAGCTCCGATAAATCGGGGCGCTACAAAAATTTTTGTGGTGAAGGGCTTCCAAAATACCTAGAAATTAAAGCCAAAATCAAACAGTCTCGTATACCGATAGATGACAGTGCTTCTTGAGTGTGTTATATTGAAATATATAACTGGCGTTTGGAGGGTAGTGCATGATGATGGAATTTACCCATCCTGAGTTGGGACAAGAGGTGCAAACCTTGGCTGGCTATTACATTCCAGTTGAGGAACACGTGTTATCATATAACGAACGAGAGGTGATCTACATATTGGGCCATGCATGCATCGAAGCCTCTTGTTGTGGCGCAGCAAACTGGAGTTATATTCAGGTGCCGGGATTCCTCGTAAGGAAGCACATACGCAGCGGTGGAAGCAGACCGCCCGTCTCAGAAATAGAAACTATCCAAGACGAAGAGGACCGCAACGCTATCAGGCAGTCTCTGACTAAAAAACACCCCGGCGCTCAGATAGAGATCTGGTAGTCAGTTTATCCAATCCCAAAGCCTCGCAGTCCTTTTCATTCCATGCTGCCTTTTGATGGCTTGGCCGACACGAAGAGCAAGGCAAGCCCAAGCAGGATCCCTCAACGCTTCCGGTAACACAAGAAATACGCCCATTCCTTGCTATTGCCATAACGTTTGGATAGAATAGGACTGCAAAATATGGCATTGGACGATATCTTCCATCCGCGCTCAATAGCGGTAGTTGGTGCTAGCTTGGAGCCCTCTAACGTCACTACCCAAATGTTTCTCGATGCCCTGATTGATTTCGGATATAAAGGTGAAATCTATCCCATAAACCCAAAATTTGACCAAGTGTCAGGGCTGAAGTCCTATCAAAATATACGCCATGCTCCCGGGGTGGTGGATAATGTCACCTGTCTTATCCCCGCCGCAGCTACTCCTCAGCTTCTTAGGGATTGCGTTGCCAAGGAGGTAAAGGTAGTGCAGCTCTTTACCGCTGGCTTTGCTGAGACTGGTGAGGATGAGGGAAGGAGATTGCAGGCTGAGTTGGTCAGCATTGCTCGAAGTGGAGGCGTTCGCATCATCGGTCCCAACTGTGTGGGGATATACTGCCCTGACTCCGGCATCTCCCATTGTTCCGACTTCCCAAAAGAACCTGGGAAGGTGAGCTTTATTACCCAGAGTGGAAGCTACACTTACCTTCTAGTTCGGATGGCAGCACCCCGAGGGGTACGCTTTAGCAAAGTGGTAAGCTATGGAAATGCTAGCGATATTGATGAAATCGAACTGCTGGACTATCTGGCACATGATCCAGAGACCAAGATCATCGGTGCCTACATCGAAGGAACCAGGGATGGACAGCAACTGCTGAGGGTTCTCACTGAAGCTGCGGCAAAGAAGCCGGTGATCATTGTCAAGAAGGGTCGCACTGAAGCCGGCAGCCGGGGGGCAAGTTCTCATACTGGAGCCTTAGCTGGTGACGATGCAGTATGGGAAGGAGCCATCAAGCAGGCTGGCGCCCTTCGGGTGGAGGATATTGAGGAGATGGTCGATATGCTGGTGACTTTCCTCTTCTTTCCTCTTCCCCAGGGCCGGAAGACGGTGGTGGTGGGGGCGGGAGGGGGTGTCAGTGTTCGAGCCTCCGATGATTGCGAGGCAGGGGGACTAA
Source organism: uncultured Dehalococcoidia bacterium (assembly GCA_964457045.1). GTDB lineage: Bacteria > Chloroflexota > Dehalococcoidia > UBA2247 > RBG-13-53-26 > CAYWDP01. The sequence continues at coordinate 11,972 of CAYWDP010000037.1, read as the reverse complement.
CCCTTCCTCCCATCCCCGAGGTGCTGAGAGTGGAGTTGAAACGCTTCATCCCTCTAGCCGGGAGCATGCTGAGAAATCCCGTTGACGTGCTAGCAGAACGCTACGGCGATGCCTGGACACCCATAATAAGAGCTCTCGATAACTGGGAGAGAACAGATATTCTCCTCTGGCAGATATGTCCTGAGATTGAGCCTTTTAGGGAAAGTTCCTTCCGCCGGGTAATAATCGAGTTGAGAAGACGTATGCTAGAAGCTTTCAAGAACCTTCGGAAGCCAAAAGCCGTAGTGGTTCATGCGGTAGAAAGTAGCGCCGGCCTAGAAGAGCTTGACGCCATACGAGCAATGTGCCAGGAGCACAAATTAGCCTTCTATCCCTCCCTTTACAGAGCAGCGCGGGCTATCAGCAGGTACATGGATTATCATAACTGGCGAGCTCATCGGGCAGAGTCCTAGTTGGCTCCTAAAACATCGAAAGGTCCCCTGTCACTAAGTTAGGAACTTGGGAAGCTCCAAGCTAGCAACCAGCTTGTTTCATTGACATCGAGATTGGTGAATATTATGATGAGACTATCTTAGCTTACTTCCTTTTTCCTATGGCTGCACTGCCAAAATCAAGAAAAGGAGGGAAAATGGCTCAGGAAAAATCTGAAGCGAGAACCGATTTCATCAAGGTATTTGAGGAAAAAACACGGGAGATATTTGGTTTAGAGGCTAATCGAGAGAGAGTGGCAGAGTTGGCATATAACAACTACAAGAAATGCTTTGGCTGCTCTCAATCTATGTTACATGCTTTTCAAGAGGTTTTGGGATTTAAGGATGACTTTTGGTTCAAAGCGCTAGGTGGTCTGCAAGGAGGAGGTAGTTGTGGATTAACATGTGGTGCCTTGCTTACCGGTTTTGTACTCATCGGCGCTAGAGTGGGGCGCAATAATATTGATGAGGGGCTTGAAGCGATACTACCAGCCTTCGAGCCATCCCAGAGACTGACCAACTGGTTTAAGCCTATGTTCAAGAGTACCGTCTGCTCAGAAATTACCGGGGTCAACTGGTTTGATATGAACGAGGTGGTAGCCCACTATCTTAGCCCTCGGGGAATGGAAACACTGGAAAAGTGTGCCAGGCTAACAGGGGGGACAGCACAAAAGGTAGCAGAGATACTGAGCCAGTTGTAGTGTCCATAAAGCACCGATGGAGGAAGAGTTCGGGCAATGTGAATTACCCAGGCAGCAGGTAAGCTGCTGGCTTAAATTGAAAGGAACCACCCTGAGTTCCTTCAATCCTATTGTTCAACACAGAGCTATTTTCGCACTACGCTCGTGAAGTACATATCTCCACCGCCACAGAGTTCGAACTCTGGTCAACATTCAGGCTGTTACGGCTTGTCCATAACTTAAGGGAAAGTCGCTAGGACTACTCACCCTTCAATCCTAGACTTGAGAACCTTGTAACCGGACGCCATCACACTATCATGGCTTCGAGTCAGCAAGGGCTTAGCAAAGAGCCCTATGAAATTCATGATCCAGCTTGTAGTAGCTACATCCCAGTAAAATTTGACCCTGGTTTCGTCCTCACTATGCTCAAATACCCACATGCCAGCTCCACGTAGGTCCCCACTGGATTTGAGCAACAGCTTCTTATGCAGGTCAACTTCACTCACTTCCAGAGTAAAGTTGAGGTCTCCCAGAGCGCCTCCTACAGTAGCATCAATGAAAACCCCAACCGCCGAGGACTTGTCGGCCCCCCGAATTCGGGCCTTCTTGAAGCCCGGCCACCACGTTGGATAGGCTTCTACGTCCATTATGGCGTCCCAAACTTTGCTACAAGGAGCTCTAAATGACCAGTCAGTTACGAAGTGATACATTCTCATCTGGCTACCTCCCGGCCATAATCGTACAACGCTCCTCTACTAGTCCCGTCAATGCTCGATCAAGTCTGAACTCATGCCCACTGCTAGTATGGTGGACGTGCTCGGCTTATTTCTGTTTCCTTCCCCTCAGGTAGTCGATCATTGGCTGTGCCACCAGCGGCACTACATCACCAATCATGTGTGGCATCAGGTTATCCATGACTTTCGGCATCATTTCTGGCATCTGTTCCCGCATGTAATCTGGCATGGGTATGCGCTCCCCTATACGCTCCAGCATCACCGGCATTACCTTAGGCATCATCATGGGCAGCAGTCGTGGGAATAGAATAGGGAACATGGGCTTCATGAGTTCCAGCGCTCCTGGAATCTTGCCCATGAATCGCATCATTGAACCCATGCCGAAGGGCATGGCATCAATGAGTTCTGGCCACATGGTGCCCATCAGGGCAGCAAAGCCCTGGGGGGTCATTAGGGCAATCATAGCCTCGAAGACTGCCCACTGCTTTTGCACCTCTGGGTTGGGATCCGGAAACTCATGGCCCAGCACTGATGCAGCGAAACGTGCCAGGTCTACCACTTCGATAGGCATCTGCTTCTTGGCAGCGGTGACACGCAACTGGAACTCACAGCATGGACAAAGGGCCAGAACCTTCCCTGCGCCTGCTTCTACCGCCTCATCCAGCCGGGTCTTACCTATCTCGGCAGCCACCGGCGGCTCCTTCATCAGGGTCAGCACACTCCCACAGCAATGAGCTGCCTCGCGATTGTGGCTCATCTCCACCAGGTTGACGTTAGGGATAGCCTGGATTAGCTGGCGTGGCGGTTCGTACACATGGGACACTCGACCGATGTGACACGAGTCGTGCCAGGTCACTGTGACCGGCTGGCCCTCCTTCCGGGGAAAGGCGAACTCACCAGTGCCAATCTTCTCTGCCACCACCTCACTGTAGTGCTTCGCCCTGATATCATATTGTATTCCCAGCTTCTTCGCCCAAACTGGATAGACCTGCCGCCACATCATGTCGCAGGCAGGACACGAAGCAATTACGGTATTGGCTCCCGCCTCCCTGACCGCCTGGATATTCCTCCTCATTATCTCTTCGAATACATCCCACCTGCCGGCCATTAGCATGGGTATGGCACAGCAGCTCTCCTTCTCGCCGAGATATGAGAAGTCTACCCCAACTGCATCGAGCAATCGCACACTGGCCATGCCGATGTCATTCTCTACATAGCTGGCGGTGCAGCCAGCGAAGTAGATAGTCTTGGCTTTATGAGACGGCCCATGCCTCTCTTTGAGATCCGCTGGAAACCAGGCAGAGCGGTCCTTGCGATAGCCGGCCCAGATATCACCCTCCTTTCGAAGCGCCGCTGCCATCATTTCAAACGGTGGAAAAGTCATCTTTTTCCCCTCATGCACTAGCTGACCCCGCAGCTTCATCCAGGACGGCTCAATGGGAAGAGAGGCTGAGCAGCGCAGATTGCATAGCTCGCACGTGGTGCATACCAGGATGGTGTCCACCATGAACTGGTCCCACTTCTCGCGGCCCTCCATGTACTCCCGTAGCCAGTACCACTTACCTCTAGGGCTCTGGCTCTCCCATCCCCGGCCATAGAACTGGTCACACTCCTCGACACAGTAACCGCACTGCGAGCAGGCATAGGCATACCAAGCCACATCAGCCGGGATATCGCGCCTGGATTCCTTTGGCCGTTCGCCTATCTGGGCAATGACGCGATTGCCAAAAGGTCGGGCCACAGGCTCCAAAAGGCCGGCCATGTTGAGAGCTGTACCTATCAGTCCATTGTCAATCACCTTGCCAGGGTTCAGGATACCCTTAGGGTCCACTTGCGCCTTGAATCTCTTCAATTGACTGAGCCTTTCCGTCCCCAGGACCTCTTTGGCCTTCTTGGCGAAGTAAAGCCCTGTGGCAAAGGGTCGGCCGCCGTGCCTCTCAGCAATCTTGATGATGGTCAGCACTAGGCTGAAGACGAAGTTATAGCTGAATTTACGCTGGTCGCTGGGGATGAACCCCAGGATGACCACCTCGGGCTGACCGTTCAAGCCCTCCCGGATGACCACCGCCTCTTTCACCACAGGCTGGGCCACTTTGCCCTCGATTTCCGTCATCACATCACCCAGTGCAGATAGGGGAACAACCACCTCGGCCGGTACCAGGCTGGGCCCCAGGCGTTTGACAATCATAAGCTTAGACCGCTGCCTCCACTCGTGTTGGGCAATGGAGTCACTGAGTATCTCCGCCTGGCAGGGCTTGAGAATCTCCGGCAGCTTGTCCATCATGACCTGGCGGTCTTTGGCGCGGAAGGCCAGGGTGATAACATAGGATGCTGGCAAGAGCACCCGTTCCTCAGCCGGGTGGCCGTAGTGCTCCCTCAGCGGAGCCTTGTTCTTCAGTTCTGCCATGCGTGGATTGATAAAGAGCAGAGACCAGATGGGCAGCTTCTCATCTATCATAGACTGGATCAGCCGTTGCAGGTCGTGGGCACCGGGACATCCGATGGCTATCACCTCTATATCTGCCAGAGGCTGGACACGAAGGGTCACTTCGCTGATCAGGCCAGTAATGCCTTCAGCATCAGCTATGACATCAACTTCCGCACCGCTGAGCTCCATGACCGAACCATCAGGCAAAACCACGCGTGCGCTGACCACATTATCGCGGAACCAGCCGGCTTCGTAGGAACCAATGCCGGCACCACCCTGAGCCAGCCACCCGCCGACGGTGGACGCTGGGTAGCTGGTAGGATACAGACGCAGGGTCAGCCCTTGTTTCTCGAGTTCCTGGCCCAGCTTTTCCCATACCACGCCAGCCTGCACTGTGGCCGTCTGGGCATCAGGGTCAATTCGGAGGATTTTGTTCATGCGGTAAAAGTCCACCACCACACCCCTCTTGGTGGGCAATACGCCACCATAGCCAGAGGAAGCCTTACCCCGCGGTGTGAGTGCTATGTTGTTCTTTGCTGCCCAGCGTATCAGTCCGATTAGTTCGTCCTCAGACTCTGGCTGGACAATAGCCTCCGGGGTTGTCCTGCCAACAAGGGGTTTGATAAGGCTGGGAATCTCAGCAATGTCGTGCCCGTAGAGCTTGCGTTCCATCTTATGGAACGATACGCGGCTACCAAATCTGCCCTTAAGATATGCTCGCTGCTCAGCGTTTATCTTGCCCATTCTAACCTCCGTGTCCAGTTAGATAATGTGGCTCAACAGCAAAAAGACGAACGTGTAGCTCCCCTAAACGGCTTTGCTAATACCAACTCTATTCAGTGATGCTTCAGAAACGAACACTTGATTTAGGAATAGCCATGCGTGTGTCCAGTTGACCAAAGGCATCTTTACGGAAGCCAGTACCTCTTCAGCACTGCTCTTGCCTCCTCAGCACCCTTCCACCCTTCCACATAGCTTTCTTTGCCCTCAAGCAACTTATACGTGTTGAAGAAGTTTTCAATCTCCACCAGCCAGTGCCTTTGAACATGGCTAATGTCGTGTATGTCGTCAAACCTCGGGTCAGCAACAGGGACAGCTAGGATTTTCTCATCGATACCCTTCTCATCTCGCATAAGCAGTACACCGATAGGTCTGATTTTGACTTGACAGCCTGGGAAGGTTGGTTCTTCCACAAGGATCAAAACATCCACTGGATCTCCATCAGCCGCCTTCGTTCTGGTAATGAAGCCGTAGTCAGTGGGATAATGAACTGAGGAGAAAAGTACCCGGTCGAGGCGAATTGACCTAGTGACATGGTCAAATTCGTACTTATTGCGGCTCCCCCTGGGAATCTCTACAATTGCCTCAACTGTTGCCACGTTCTCTTCCATAGCCCCTTTCTTCCCCCGGGTAGGCAATGTTATCTCGATGGTTCCCTGAGTGCGGTTTGAGCTAATCCCCTACAATGGCTATTCTATACCAGCGGTTCCCTAGATGCAATGGGTGGAGAAGGCACTTGGGATAATTCCTTTATCTGGGCATTACCCTCCACTGGAAGACAAACTTCCCCGTGTGTATGGCGAATTCCCTACCCCGGTATAGAAGCTTTATCGATTAGGTGATGATTTGGGCCCAGATCATCTATGTGTTGAGCGAGACAACTTGAGTGGTAAGGTCTACGGGTGAAGCAACTCATGAAGCCAAGCCAAAGGAGTTTTTGACTTTGGGCTTTGCAGGTTTCAATCATTGCCTGGCTACAGCCATTTACGCGCAACGTATGGTGCTAAAGAGCATCTCTGTGTTAATGCCTCAGCCTAATGCCCACTATGTAACGCCATGTATCTGGTTCTGGGTATGTCCCCACGCAAATGACTTCAGCACGCTATAAGCCCAGCTAGGTGGATTTGGAGAGGCGGTACGGATACGGATTATGTACCTGCAAGAAGAACTGTGGCGAAAATGTGGAAAATCTAGTTCTATCTAAGCCTAGAAGATCTTGAGAGTGCCCATGAACCATAAAACCGGAGTTGGAGGTAAGTGTATCCCAGGTCCAAGGAACACAGCATTTTGCGTCTTATTAAATAGCGGACTTTCCAGCTCTAGCCTTTAACTTCCGAGCCCTGGTGCTCTGACCACTGCTATGCGACATAATCCGAATAACCTTTTTGTCTCCATCTACAATTCCTGTTACTCCACTTTTCTGGAGTTCCATCAGAGCGCCTACAGTAAGGTTTTTGAAGGGGATCTGCTTCACTTTCATCAGTTCCCACCTCCTTCTACTCTACTTTCTTGAGAACCCCATTCGACCTGAGTCATTACCCGAGCATATCCTATTATTTCTGTGACGCATTTCGTAAGGCCAATTTAGGTCATGTAATTGAATAAATGGTGCCGATCTTTTGAGCCTAATGGATTACAGGGAAGGTGGAACGGCTACCTAGGGACTCACAAAATGGATTTAAACAAAGGGTAACCCGCTAATTGGATCCGTGCAAACTCTGACATCGCTACCTGCAATCCTATGGCTGCGACTTGGAGGACTGGCCTCTTATGCAGGTTTCTCACCTCCTGGCGACACGGCATCCTTGACCATTTGGGATAATAATGCCTTTGTAACATAAGATTTTCTCACTTCTCCCGCTTGGGCGAGCATTTCTGATATTCTATCTATGGTTTTCAGCAGTCTGAGACCCTTCTTAGTTACCCTGTATGTCTCCACTGGGTTTGTTAGCTTCACTCTTTCTATAAATCCTCCTTGAGTAAGAGAGTTGAGATACCTCTGAAGCTGGCGGTAACTCATGTTTGCACTGTACATGATCTCAGTTTTACCCGCCTCACCCAGTCTCAGAATGTCAGCCATTACATCGATATTAGATCTTCTATTATTCATCCCCTCTATCTTTCTCCCACTGACCACCTTTAGCTAGCTTGAGGCATGGCATCAAGGTGACATAGCCTATCAGTACAACAGCTACAATACTAACAATCTGCCTCGCCCCCGGAATCTTTTTTAGGGAAACCACATCCAAAGGGTGTCCCCCAAGAAACAGGTATTCAATTCATTATGTTTAGTTTGCCACATCCTCCTCACTTTGGGAAGAGATTGCGTTCTATAACATTGTTCTAGTATCGCTTTTGGAGGCCAGAGCAGAGCTAAGCCTGAGACGAAGGAGGGGAATCAGGCTTTTCACCTTACCTAGACGCCATCATGTGAAGGGAGGCTTACCTTGATTACCTGGACATAATGCCCCTCAATCAATTTCCTTTGCCATCATTGTCTAGTGGCTCGCTGCTTCTGGCAGTATTCTGCCCTATTCCTGCCTTCCATCAGCTACTTGATTAGGCTATTGTTTGTGAAGGCTGTTGCTAAGTTCATGCAACCAACAAGCTATTACCAATTTGTGACATTTGTCACTGCGCCAAAGCCAGAAATGAGAGATCATGCTTACAGGTAGAAGGTCACCCCCCTTCTAGCTAAAGAGGGAGGCGGGAAACATAAGCTCCCCCTCCCTTCTTTTTTGGTCTTTGAAGATACCACCCAAGCAGGGCAAGCAAGTTGCATCTCGTGTCGACATATTGTTAAGATCATGGAAAAACAGCCCAGGCAGACGGGTTAGGCAAATCTTGAGTTCACCTATATAGTTCCTGTAATATACGCTGTTGCCACATAAGGAGGTGTTAGAATGGGTTTGTTCAAGCCAAACATAAAAAAGATGAAAGCTAAAAGAGATGTCGAGGGACTGATAAAGGTCTTGAAGAATAAAGATCGGGATGTTCGGAGAGAAGCAGCGTTAGCTCTTGCAGAAACAAAAGATACAAGGGCAGTGGGACCCCTCATTCGGGCTATGAAGGATGAAGATATGCGTGTTCGACGGAGCGCGTGGGTGGCTTTTGGAGAGATATGGGATAGAGGAACAAAAGATGTGGGGGCAATGGAACCTCTCATTCAGGCCCTGAAGAATGAAGACTGGTGGGTCCGAAGGGGGGTGGCAGAGATGCTTGGAAGGGTAGGAGATGCGAGGGCAGTGGAACCCCTCATTCAGGCTCTGAAGGACGGAGATTCAAATGTCCGAGAAAGCACAGCATATGCTCTCGGGAAGATAAAGGATGCCAGGGCAGTAGAACCCCTTGTCAAAGCTCTGAAGCATGAATATTGGTGGGTTCGAAAGGGAGCAGCGGGGGCTCTTGGTGAGATAAAAGATGCAAGGGCAGTGGAACCCCTCATTCAGGCTCTGAAGGATAAAGACTCAGATGTCAAAGAAACTGCGGCGGAGGCCTTAGAGAAGATCAGGTCGAAGGAAAACTAGAAATTGAAAGCCATGCCTTGAAGGCTAGAGCAGACAAGAATGCCTAAACGAAAAGGGAATCAGGCTTTTCAACATACCTAAATCTATAATGTGAGGGGAGGCTCACCTCGATTACCTGGACACAATACATCCCGATCCATCCCTTCGAAATCACTGTCTGGCGATATTAGAGAATAGGGAAAGTTACTGAGCCTGGAGTAGCTTGTTTTCGCTTCAGATTCTCCTAGAATCCATCTTTCTTGTATTCCTCCACCAACGCGGCTACGCCAGAGCAAGTCTCCTCTATAACTGCTATCTGTTTTGCTGACAGTTCCCCCTTGATTTTTGCAGGTACCCCTACCACAAAGGATCGATCTGGTATCCTCATTCCTTTCGGAACTAAGGCACCGGCACCAACTATGCAAGAGTTGCCTACCTCAGCAAAAGTCAGGATAGTGGCATTATCGCCAATAAGCACATTATCTCCGATCTTGAGTGCCTCCACTACAGCACCATGCCCGATCACCACATTGTTGCCAATTAGCTTTGTACCATGGACTACGGCGTTATCCTCAACATGGGTATTACTGCCGATTTTCATGCCAAGCCCAGCTTGTAGCGGTTCGCAATCAGCTCTAATTACTGCACCAGGCCATACGCTACAATTCTCGCCGATTTCCACGTCTCCTATGATATAGGCTGTCTCACTGACCAAGGCTGATTCAGCTATCGTCGGTGTATTGCCTTTGAAGCTCCTTATCATTTGTCCTCCCTTGATGAAACCATGAGCATTGTGTGATGATAGACTATGCTCCTCTCACGAGGCTGTCAATAGAGGCGAGAAAGTGTGATCCCAATATACGCCCCGCTCAATCTCCTTTGCTATCACTATCTGGTGGCTTGATGCTTTGGGCAAGTTGATGTGTGTTTCCCACGGTTCTGGCGGTGATTGTAGCAAGGAAAACGGGTACTAGCCCGGGCCGAGTGCAATTGAATAGGCTGAAGTGACACTGTAGAATAACCAGCGAAAGGAGGTGTCCGTTATGGAGTTCAGTGGCTTCTTTAGCAAGAGAGAACTGAAGCTGATGATGAAGTTTGTGGATCACTTCAAGGCATTGGATACGTTTAGGCAGCTTAGAGGTAAAAAGCCATTCTTGGCTGAAAAGAGGATGTTCATGTTCGACGAAGATGAAGAGCCACTGTGGGAAGAGTGCTTAAAGCTGGCGGATCAGCTGATGAGAAGTCTGATTAGGAGGCATAGAGGTAAAATAACCCTTCCACCAGAATATAAGTCGTTAACTGAATTAAGGGAATGGGTGAAGAGCAAATAGAAAGGCTAAGTGCCCAAGTACATTGGCTGTGCGAAATGCGAAGCATTTGGGCGGGCGAGGTGAGGTAAAGAAATGGGAGGTCAAAGTGACGCAAATCTTGGTGGGGACGTGTTCTTGAAAGGAAGGAAAGAATGGCAAAGAAAAAAGTACTTCTGACCGGTGCATCAGGCTCTATGGGCGGTGAAGCCTTCAAAGAGCTGCTTAGAAGAAAGGACAAATACAACATTGTGCTTTTGCTCAGACCTTCTAAGAAAAACAAGAAGGCCTTTGCCAAATATGAGGGTCAGGAGGGGATAAGGATCGTCTGGGGGGATCTACGCAACCCCGGTGATGTGTTGGAGGCGGTTAACGGCGTAGACCACGTCCTCCATCCGGCCGCGCTAATCTCTCCAGCGGCAGACCATGACCCGCAAACTACCAGAAGGACAAACTTCAAGGGCACCAAGAACATAGTCGAAGCGATCAAGGGACAGCCAAACAATGGTGACGATGTCCGGCTTGTTTATATCTGTTCCGTAGCTGCATATGGTGATCGACTCCCGCCTATCCATTGGATACGGGTGGGCGACCCCCTCAGACCAAGCGTGGGCGATTATTATGCCGTAACAAAAATAGCTGCGGAGAGAACGGTTATAGAATCGGGGCTGAAATACTGGGCCTCGCTGCGGCAGACCTTTATCGCTATTCCGAATTTATACTCCCTTATGAACCCCATCATGTTTCACCAGCCTCCCAATACCCGCATTGAAATTATAACCAGCGAGGACGCAGGGTACGGCCTAGTCCAAACCCTAGAATGCCCGGATGACTTTTATGGCCGGGTGTATAACATGGGAGGCGGCCCATCCTGCAGGGTTGTCTACAGTGATTACCTAGAACGATTTTTCAAATTATTCGGTTTAGGGGACTACAGAAAGATAATGCCCCGCAACTGGTTCGGTATAAGGAACTTCCACTGCGGCTGGTACGAGGACAGCTGGATCCTTAACAAATACCTGGGCCACTGGCGGCACTCGTATGAGGATCAGGTAAAGCAAGTAGAGGATACCATCCCGGCATATTTGAAACTAGGCGCAAGCATCGCCCCCACTTTTATCGTCAAAGCATTTATGAAGAGAATGGCAGATCCCCTGAGATGGATAAAGAACAACGAGGCAGAGAAGATCAAGGCCTTTTTCGGTAGCCGCGAGGCGTGGGAAAACATCCCCGGCTGGGACGAGTACCTTGTCGAAGACGAGGACAAGGAACGGCAAACCAAGGAAGGCCCACTAACCAGAGAGTATACGCTAAAGGACATAGAGGAATTGGCTAAAGCGAGGGGCGGTCAATGTCTCTCAACAGAGTTTGTCGATGTTAAATCGAAGCTCAAATGGAAATGCGGCTTCGGACATGAGTTTGAGGCTACTCCCAGACTCATTGTAGTCGGGCACTGGTGTCCCGAATGTACTTCACCGCCTTGGAACTGGGACGCTATTGCCAAAGTCGACCCGGCCATAGCCAAGGCTTATTATGTTAATCACGACAAAAACGAATCTCAAAGGGTTGATTATTTATATCGCCCCAACGAACGAATAATAGTAAGTTAAGAATCGAGTATAGTTCTGAGAAAGACAAACCTGCTGAAAGGCGGGGACACAAAGCGACGCAAAGCTACAAATCGCAGCTTGAGGCAAGAGGCGTGGAGGTCTTATGTTAGTGTCTCCCGTTATCTATATTGGCATCACAGCAGCCTTTGGAGCGGGTATCCTAGCCTATTTCGATTACCTGGACACAATACAGTCACCTTTGAAATCACTGCCTAGTGGCTTGCTGCTTTTGGCAATCTGAAGTAGGTTGGCAAGAAGAACTGCGGTAGGCTGTATGAGAAAATATAGCCCCAGCTAAACTCAGGGGAACTCGGGGTTGCCCATAGACCATGAAACCGGTTTATATGCATGGCTCAAGAAACCCTTTTGTTTTGCGTCTCATTGAATACATTTAGCGGATCCCTTTCCCATCTAATCAAAAACTCCCTCTTCCAGGAGTTCAACAAACTCCTCATCG